>JBDHSO010000082.1:0-16815 GCA_039808125.1 Rhodobacter sp.
GCCGGGCGACCTCAGGTCCGGGAGCGGCGCCCGCCCCGGCGGCCGCCGGCGGCCTGGCTCGCCGCGGCGGAGGCCTCGGCGAAGGACAGCCCGCCCTCGACCGCCTCGACCACCTTCGAGAAGCGGATCCATTCGCCGCCGTTGGCGTCGTGGTTCATCAGGAAGTTGGCGGCGCGGATCGCCTCCATCTCCTGCGGGCGGACCGGGTTCATGATCGCGCTGGTCATGCCGGCGCAGATCGCCATCGGCAGGAAGGCGCCGTTGATGCCATGGCGATGCGGCAGCCCGAACGAGATGTTCGACGCGCCGCAGGTGGTGTTCACGCCCAGTTCGTCGCGCAGCCGGCGCACCAGCGTGAAGACCTGCTGGCCGGCCGAGGCCATGGCGCCGACCGGCATCACCAGCGGATCGACCACGATGTCATGCGCCGGAATGCCGAAATCGGCCGCGCGCTCGACGATCTTCTTCGCCACGGCAAAGCGCACGTCGGGGTCGGGCGAGATGCCGGTATCGTCGTTCGAGATCGCCACCACCGGCACGTTGTATTTCTTGACCAGCGGCAGGATACGTTCCAGCCGCTCCTCCTCGCCCGTGACCGAGTTGAGGAGCGGCCGGCCCTCGCAGGCGGTCAGCCCGGCCTCCAGCGCGGCGGGGACGGAACTGTCGATGCACAGCGGCACGTCGACGGTCTGCTGTATGATCTCGATCAGCGCCTTCATCAGCGGCGGCTCGACGAAGTTGTTGTCGGCATAGCGCGGGTCCTTCGCCATCATGTTGGTGAAGACCGCGCCCGAGTTCACGTCGAGCACCGTCGCCCCGCAGGCGACCTGCTCGAGCGCATCCTTGATGACGGTGTCGAAATTGCCGGCCTCCAGCTCGGCCGCCAGCTTCTTGCGGCCGGTCGGGTTGATCCGCTCGCCAATGACACAGAAGGGTTCATCGAAGCCGACGACCACGGTTTTCGTTTTGGATTCAATGACGGTGCGGGTCATGGTTCAACCTTTGTGTGAAGTTCGTGCCGCTCAGGCGGCTTTGGCCGGCTTGCCCGCGGCGCCGCCATTGGCAGTCACCCATTCGGCATTGGTCTTGATGCCGCCCAGCGGGAAGAAATGCACCTGTTCGATCCCGAAGCCGGGGTTGGCGGCCTTGTACGCGGCGAGGTCGGCGATGAATTCGGTCGGCTCATAGGGCAGCAGCAGCTTGGTCACGTCGAGCGCGCGCTTCTGCAATACCTTGAGCGAGGGGCCAACGCCGCAGGCGATGGCGAATTTGATCAGGGTCTGCAACTTGGCCGGGCCGGCGACACCGATATGGACGGGAAGCGCCACGCCCTCGGCGGAAAGCCGGTTCACCCAGTCGATCACCGGCTTCGCCTCGAAGCAGAACTGGGTGGCCATGGCCATCTTCGCATCGCTGCGTTCCGCAAAGGCCGATTTCCAGCGCGCGGCCTCCATCACCATGCGGTCGCTGCCGTCGGGGTCGATATCCTTGTTGCCCTCCGGGTGGCCGGCGACATGCAGCCGGGAAAAGCCGTCGAAGGCGCCCGATTCCAGAAGCTGCATCGAGGTGGAATAGTCGCCCACCGGCTGGGCAACACCGCCGGCCAGGATCAGGCCCTGGGTCACGCCCGCATCCTTGTAGCGCGCCACCCAGTCGAGAAGCGTGGCCTTGTCCCTGATGATCCGCGCCGGGAAATGCGGCATCACGTCATAGCCCTCGGCGCCGATGCGCTTTGCCGTGGCAACCATGTCATCGATCGGCGTGCCGTCGATATGGGCGATGTAGACCCGGGTGCCCAGCGGCAGGAGCGTGCGGAAATCCGCGATCTTCTCGGCGGTGCGCGGCATCACCTCGATCGAATAGCCCTTGAGAAAGGCCTCGACCGTGGCCGAAGCACCGGCGGGCGCCGTGTCGGGGGCGGTCTTGCGGAACGGGAACAGCGCCATCAGTCGCTCCTTCACTGTCATCTCAGGCTTTCGCCCAGCCATTGTTGTCGATCAGCGCCTTCAGACGCGCCGCATCATAGTCCGTCTCAAGCCGCGCGGCGGTGTCGCGGGCGATCTGGTCGGGGTCGCCCTCGACCTCGAACGGGGCACCCTTGCGCCATTCCGCCAGGTAGCTGTCGGTATCGCGGGCGCCGGCTTTCATGGCGGCGCGGTCGATCGACTGCTCGAACCTTTCGGTCAGTTGCACCTTGGACCCGCGCCGGCCCTTGCCGACGATCACCTGGGCGGGGATATCTCTCCAGTAGACGATGGTGACTTCGGGCATGGCATGATTCCGGCGATTGTGCTGACAGACTAGATAAGCGGCCTTCCCCGACATGCGAGGTCGGATTTCGACACGGCACGGGCAGGATGCGACCCGGCCGCTGTGCCGCCCCCGCAATAGCCCGCCTGCCGCCGCGGCGCAGCCCCCCGAAGCGGCCGCGGGGGTGAAACCTTCTCATGGTTTTCATGAGGCGCGTCGATGCGGGACGCCGGCCCGTCCGTCTTGCGCCCTTGCGCCGGGGGGGGATCGCGACTACCTTTGCGCCAACCACATATGGAGGGCGGCCATGACGCCCGAGCGTCCCCTTGGGGAGGACGCGCTGTCTTCGTCGGTCGAGCCGCCTGATGGCGGTTCCCGCGGGGGCGGATCGTCACCCCCGGTGCCCGGGGGATCGGCGCTTTATGCAGCGCTGGACCTTGGCACCAATTCGTGCCGGATGCTGATTGCCCAGCCAAGGGGCAGCCAGTTCACGGTCACGGACAGTTTTTCCAAGACCGTGCAGCTGGGCGCGGGTCTCGAGGCCTCGGGAAAGCTGAGCCGCGCCTCGATGACTCGTACCATCCAGGCGCTGCGCATCTGCCAGAAGAAGATCGAGAAACACGGCGTCACCCGGATGCGGCTGGTCGCGACCGAGGCCTGCCGCCGGGCGCGCAATGCTCGCGACTTCATGCGGCAGGTCCGCCGCGAAACCGGCCTGACGCTGGAGATCATCCCGCCCGAGGAAGAGGCGCGGCTGGCGGTCATCTCCTGCGCACCGCTGGTCTCGCCCCGGACCGAACAGCTTCTCGTGGTCGATATCGGCGGCGGCTCGACCGAACTGGTCTGGATCGACCTGTCGCGGGTTCTTCCCGAGGCGCGGTCGCGCGCGATCCTGCAGTTGCACATGGACGAGGCCGATGACGGATGCGGCGCCCGGGTGGTGGACTGGATCAGCGTCAAGCTGGGGGTCGCCACGCTGAAGGACCAGTTCGGCGATGTCGAGGACGATGCCGCGCGGTTCGCGCTGATGAGCTGGTACTTCGAGGAACAGCTTGCCGCCTTCAGCCCCTATCATGCCCAGGCCCCGCGCGAGGGGTTCCAGATCATCGGCACCTCGGGCACCGTCACCACGGTCGCCGCCTCCTGGCTGGGGCTGCGCCGCTATGACCGCGGCAAGGTCGACGGGTTGCAGATGACCAGCCTGCAGATCGACGGCGTGATCCGCGAGTATCTCAGCCTCGGCCCCGAGGGCCGGCGCACCGATCCGCGCATCGGCCGCGACCGGCACACGCTGATCATGTCGGGCGCGGCGATCCTGCAGGCGCTGATGCGGATCTGGCCCACCGACCGGCTGTCGGTCGCCGACCGCGGCCTGCGCGAGGGGCTGCTCTATGCACAGATGAGCGCCGATGGCGTTCTGGAAGAAGGACCGATCCAGTGACGAAACCGCCCACCGGCAGCAACACCTCGGGCCGAGGCAGCCGCGACCTGCGGGTGAAGGTGAAGACCGCGAAAGGGCGGAAACTCTCGTCGACGCTGTGGCTCGAGCGGCAGTTGAACGACCCTTACGTCCAGCGGGCGAAGCGCGAGGGCTATCGCGGCCGCGCAGCCTTCAAGATCATGGAACTTGATGACCGCTACGGCTTTCTGAAGCCCGGCGCCCGGGTGGTGGACCTGGGCTGCGCCCCCGGGGGCTGGTGCCAGGTCGCGGTGCCACGGGTGAATGCGCTGGGAGAAAATCCGAAAAAGCCGCGTGGCCGCATTCTGGGCATCGACTTGCAGGAGGTGGAGCCGATCGCCGGGGTGGAGCTGCACCAGCTCGATTTCCTCGACGAGGGGGCCGACGCCAGGGTGAAGGGCTGGCTCGGCGGCCGGGCCGATGTGGTGATGAGCGACATGGCCGCCGCATCCTCGGGGCACAAGGGCACCGATCACCTGCGCATCGTCGCCCTGATCGAGGCGGCGCTGGCCTTCGCCTATGACGTGCTGGAAGATGGCGGCACCTTCGTGACCAAGGTTCTGGCGGGCGGTGCGGAAAACCAAATGCAGGCCGAGTTGAAGCGCAATTTCACCAGGGTGGCCAATGTCAAGCCGCCCTCAAGCCGGAAGGACAGTTCCGAGAAATTCGTGGTAGCGATGGGCTACCGCGGCCGCGCGACGCCGTTAGAGGACGGTGGGGCGGATGGCGGGGGGGCGGAAGACGGCGGGCCGGAAAGCGGCGACGCGGCCGGCTGACCGGCGCAAAGATCTCTGCACGCCTTCCTCGGCCCTTGGGCCCGTCGGCGGGCCGGTGCGGCATCCGCCCGCCGCCCGAACGAAAAAGACGCCCCGCGGGGCGCCTCTTTTCCGTTCCGTCCGTTCAGAACCGTCCCCGGGCTTCAGCCGCCCCAGGTGCGGATCGCGCCGCAATCCATATGAACGAAGTTCGACCGCGAGTAACGCCCGACACCGCCGGCCGCACAGGCCGAGGCCGCCTTGGCCATCTGCCCGACCGAGCGCGACTTGAGCCGCAGGTCGGCCGCCATGCCCTTCATGTGCAGCGAATTCTTGGCCACGCCGCCCGATCGCGACCGCAGCATGGCGTTGGTCTTGGGGCTGCGGTATCCCGACAGCAGCATATAGGGTTCGTTCACGTCCATCAGCCGGTGGGCCGCGGCCATGATGTCGAAATTGCGGGAATCCATCTTCACCACGTCATCGGTGCGCCAGTCGCGCATGAAGTGGTTCATTTCCTTCAGGACGTCGGGGATATACTCGCCCTCGATCCAGTATATCGTGTCGATGCTTTCGCCGGTGCGGCCCGAATACATCCGGATGCGGCGGATATCGCCCGCGCCGCGCAACAGGCCGAATGCGTTGGAGTAGGTGGGTGCGGCAACAACCGCGGCTGCGGCGAAGATACCCAGAATCCCACGCCGCGAAAAACCGTTCGTTCCGATGTTCGTCATGTGACGCCTGTCCCGTTTCAGTCTTCGACTGCCTGATGCGGCAGCTCTTTCGCACGTTCTTCCCCGGTGCGCCATTCTTATGGCACGTCAGGATTCGAAGCCCAAGCGGAACTTTCTGCCCATTGGCGAGTATGGCTTTCCATAGGCGAATATTTGCTGAATTCACGGCGGGGCCGGGCTGCGTTGCGCCGATGCAACGCCATGCGGAAAAGCGCGCCGCTGTGCCGCGGCCGGGCGCATTTTCCCCGCAATCTGAGGGGATTGTGAATGGACAGTGACGGCCGATTCCCGCAATCGTGAATGCAATTGTCGACTTTTCGGCATTTTTCAGAGGTTCCCCATGCCCGCCCCTGACCATTTCCGCATCGTCGACCGCCCGGCGATTCGCCGCCCGCTGGCCACGGCGGCCCTGGCCCTGGCACTCGTCCTCGGGGCCGGGACCGGCCTGCGCGCCAGCAGCGAGCCGTCGCTTGCCGTCTTCTCGCCGTTCCTTCAGGCGCTGGCGGCCGAAGCCTCGCAGGATGACGGCATCGCCGCCTGGTACCGGCAGACCGGCTATCGCCCGGTCTGGACCTCGGCCTCCGATGCCGCCCGGCGCGAGGCGCTGTTCTCCGCGCTGGCGACCGCGGCCGACCACGGGCTGCCGGTGGCGCGCTATGATGCCGACGGGCTGCGCGCGGACTTTGCCGCCGCCCGGACCGAGGCCGATCTTGCCCGGCTCGAGGTCGCGATGACGCGGACCTATCTGACCTGGGCGCGCGACCTGACCTCGGGGATGCTGGATCCGAAAACCATCGACAAGACCATCGTGCGCGAGATCGACCGGCCCGATCCCCTCGCGCTGATGGCCGCGGTGGCGGGCGACAACCCCGAGGGCGCAATGGCGGCGCTGCTGCCCAAATCCAATGCCTATGCCCAGTTGATGATGGCCAAGTTCGCGCTGGAAGAGGCGATGGCGACCGATGGCTGGGGCGATCCGGTGCCCGGCGGCGGCGCCATCGGGCCGGGGCAGAGCGGCCAGCGCGTCGTGGCGCTGCGCGACAGGCTGATTGCCATGGGCTATCTGGCGCCGACCGCGACGCGGGATTACGACCGCAGCCTTGAGGCCGCCGTCATGGCCGTCCAGTCGGCCCACGGGCTGGCCGCTGACGGGATCGCCAATGCCGCGACCCTGGCCGAGATCAACACCCCGCCGCAGGAGCGGCTGAAATCGGTGATCGTCGCCATGGAGCGCGAGCGCTGGATGCATATCGACAAATCCGGCCGCATCATCTGGGTCAACCTGCCCGACATGACGGCGAAGATCATCGACGACGGCCAGGTGACGCTGCGCACCCGCTCTGTCATCGGGCGCGAGGACATGGACCGCCGCACGCCGGAATTTTCCGACGTGATGGAGCATATGGTGGTGAACCCGAGCTGGGGCGTGCCGCGCTCGATCACCGTCAAGGAATACCTGCCGCTCCTGCAGCGCAACCGCAATGCGGTCAGCCATCTGCAGGTGGTGGATTCCAGCGGCCGGGTGGTGCCACGCGGCGCGGTGAACTTTGCCGCCTATTCGGCCAAGACCTTCCCCTTCTCGCTGCGCCAGCCGCCTTCGGATGGCAATGCGCTGGGGAAGGTGAAGTTCATGTTCCCCAACCCCTACAACATCTACCTGCATGACACGCCGGCCAAGGCGCTTTTCGCGCAGGACCGGCGGGCCTATTCCCATGGCTGCATCCGTCTGGCCGATCCGTTCGATTTTGCCCATGCCCTCCTGTCGGTGCAGTCGATCGCGGTCGAGGAAGAGTTCAACGGCTACCTGAAGACCGGCCAGGAAAGCACGGTGAAATTCCTTCAGAAGATTCCCGTCCATCTGGTCTATTTCACCGCCTATCCCGAAGGCCGCGGCCGCATCGGCTATCGCGAGGATGTCTACGGCCGCGATGCGCTGATCTGGCAGGTGCTGGCCGATGCCGGGGTGGCTTTGTAGAACGTTTCGCGCTAGATCCCGGCGCAGCATCTGCCGGAGGCCCGAATGTCGCACAGCATCCGCGAAATCGCCGAATCCCTCGGTGCTGCGGCCGAGGGCGACCTGGATCTGCGCGTCACCGGCGCCGCCGAACCGCAGACGGCCGGGCCGGACCAGATCGCGCTGGTGATGGATCCGCGCTATGGCGAGGGCATCGCCCGGGGCGGGGCGCGGGCCGCGCTGCTCTGGCCCGGGGCGGACTGGCGGGGCATGGGGCTGAAGGCCGCGATCTTCGCGCCGCGCGGGCCGGCGGCCATGGCCGGGCTGACCAAGATGCTGGATCCCGGCCCCGAGATCTGGCCCGGCATCCATCCGCATGCCGCCGTCGACCCCTCTGCCGAGATCGGCGAGGGCGCGGCCATCGGCCCCTTCGTGGTGATCGGCCGCGGTGTAACCATCGGGCCGCATGCCCGGATCGCAAGCCATGTCTCGATCGCCGAGGGCGCGCGCATCGGCGCCCATGCGCTGATCTTGCAGGGCGCGCGCATCGGTGCCCGCGTCACCATCGGCGACCGCTTTCTCTGCCATCCCGGCGCCGTGATCGGCTCGGACGGGTTCTCCTTCGTGACACCCGAAAGATCCGGGGTCGAGGAAATCCGTGCAACCCTTGGGCAACGCGGGGAAATCCGACCTCAGGGCTGGACGCGCATCCATTCGCTGGGCGCCGTCACCCTGGGCCACGATGTCGAGATCGGCGCCAATTGCGCCATCGACCGCGGCACCATCCGCGACACCCGGATCGGCGACGGCACCAAACTCGACAACCTTGTCCACATCGGCCACAACGTCGAGATCGGGCGCGACTGCCTGCTCTGCGGCCAGGTCGGCATCGCGGGATCCTCGCGCATCGGCGACCGGGTGGTGCTGGCGGGGCAATGCGGCGTGAACGACAACATCTTTGTGGGCGATGACGTGATCGCCGGCGGCGGCACCAAGATCTTCACCAATGCCCCTGCCGGCCGGGTGCTTCTGGGCTATCCGGCGGTGAAGATGGAGACACATGTGGACATCCAGAAGGCGCTGCGTCGTCTGCCGCGGCTGGCCGGCCGGGTGGCCGCGCTGGAGCGCAGGGCCGGCGGCACTGACGGAACCGAGGACTAGACGATGGACGCGGTGCGCGAGCAGGTGATCGCCATTCTGGCCCGGCAGGCCCTGCTTTCGCCCGAGGATGTCAAGCCCGACGATTCGCCCGACACCCTGGGGCTGGACAGCCTGGGCCTGGTCGAGGCGATCTTCGCCATCGAAGAGACCTTCGGCGTGACGGTGCCCTTCTCGCCCAACGAACCCGTGGCGGGGCAGGGGTTCGATGTCTCGTCGGTCGACCGCATCATTGCCGAGGTGGAACGCCTGATCGCCGCGACCGGCCGATGAAGCGGGTGGTGCTGACCGGCGCGGGCACGGTGAATGCGCTGGCGACCGATGTGCCGGGAACGCTGGCGGCGCTGGCCGCCGGGCGGTCGGGTATCGGCCCGCTCGACTTTCGCGATGTCGGGCGGCTGTCGGTACGGATCGGCGCGCAGGTCTGGGGCTGGGACGAAAGCCGTTTCTCCGCGCGCGAGGTGGCGCTTTACGACCGTTTCACCCAGTTCGCCGTGACCGCCGCGGCCGAGGCGATGGCGATGGCCGGCCCCGGCGCGGAGGCGGGCGCGGGCGTGATCGTGGGATCGGCCGCCGGCGGGATCGCCACCTGGGAAGACAGCTACCGCGCGGTCTATGCCGAAGGGAAATCCCGCGTGCCGCCGCTGACGGTGCCGCGGCTGATGCTGAACGCCGCCGCCTCGCATGTCGCAATCCGCCACGGGCTGCACGGGCCGGCCTTCGCCGTCTCCTCGGCCTGCGCCAGCGCCAACCATGCCATCGGCCTGGCCTTCCGCATGGTGCGCGACGGGGTGGCCCCGGCCATGCTGGCGGGCGGGGCGGAGGCGATGCTCTGTTTCGGCGGGGTGAAGGCCTGGGAGGGCCTGCGCGTGCTGTCGCCCGACGGCTGCCGGCCGTTCGATCTGCGCCGCAACGGCATGGTGATGGGCGAGGGCGCGGCGATCTTTCTGCTGGAGGATGCCGAGCGCGCCCGCGCCCGCGGCGCCGTGGCGCTGGCCGAGGTCGCGGGCTTCGGCATGACGGCCGATGCCGGCGACATCGTCGTGCCCTCGGCCGAGGGCGCTGCGGCGGCGATGCGCGAGGCGCTGGCCGAGGCCGGCATGGCGCCCGGCGAGGTGGGCTATGTCAATGCACACGGCACCGGCACCCAGGTCAACGACCGGACCGAGGTCGCGGCGATCCGCGCCGTCTTCGGCCCGGCGGCGGCGGGGCTGATGGTCGGTTCGACCAAGGCCGCGCATGGCCATGCCATCGGCGCGACCGGGGCGCTGGAACTGCTCGCCTGCCTGTCGGCCCTGCGCGACGGCATCGTGCCGCCGACGCTGAACCTGACCACGCCCGACCCCGATTGCGACCTCGATCATGTGCCGCTGACGGCACGCCGCGCCCGGGTGGGCGCGGCGCTGTCGAATTCCTTTGCCTTCGGCGGGCTGAATGCGGTGCTGGCACTGCGCGCGGCGTAAGCCCCCGATTTCCCGGGGGCCGCCCGCTTGCGGCGCCGGCCGGAGGATCAGTCCTTCGGCGCCTCGGCGGCGGGCGCCTCGGCCGCGGCCTTGGCGGCGGCGGCATCGGCGGCCTTGTTGGACGCGGCCACGGCATCATAGCCGGCGGTGAACCCCTTGAGCGAGGCGGTCAGCACCACGGGCTGATCGGGGGCGACAAAGGGCACGATGGTGATCTTGGCCTCGTTGCCCTTCTTCAGCAGTGCCACCTCTTCGGCGGTGAAGCCCATGCGCGCCACGCAGCCGATCTGGGTGCAGAGCGTGAAAGGATAGGCGCGCGGCTTGTTGCCGTCGACGATCAGTTGCAGGCCGGCCGTCAGCAGGGTTTCCAGCGGCGCGATCACGGTGGCGCCGCCCACGGCGGGCCCCGGCGCGCCTTCGGGCATGTTGAAGACCGACAGTTCCGCGACCGAGTTGCCGTCGCCGTCGCGCAGCAGCATGTAAAGCTGGCAGGGGTCGCTGCCGTTGTTCGTCTTGACGCAGCGCTGCGACCAGCCCTCGAAGGTGCCGGCGGTATAGGTCTGGCCCGGCTCGGCGGTTTCGGCGGTCAGATCGGCGGGCGCAACCTCGACCCCCATCGACAGGTCGGTGCCGGGGACGGCGGTGCCGTCGGCCGGCGCGGTCGTGGTTTCCTGCGCCAGGGCGGGCAGGGCGGTGCCAAGCGCAATCACCAGCGCAGCAAGCGAAATCCGCGATTTCAACATCTGACTAAGGTCCTTCAATCGTTGAATGGCCGGGGCCGGCTGCCCGCGTCGCCGCGTGCTTAACATGGGGCAGGAAGGCTGTCAGGTACCAATTGCGCGAGCGGCGGGCCCTTGCCGGGGCATGGCTGCCCTCTTGCAGAGGGGTGCAAGGCGGCGCCGGACCGGCGGGCGGGCCGTCGCGGTCTGGGTCCCCGGGGTCGGGGGGGCGTCCGGGGGGACAGTCCAGGGGGTCAAAAGATCAAGGGGCCGGAAGACCGGCCCCTTGTCCTGCGCCTTCGGCGCAATATTTTTTGCTCCCTGTCGGACTTGCCGACTTCACTGGGCCGGACGCTACGTCGGTTTCACGACTGCGTCAACGGCTTTCTTCCCTCTGGCGCCAGATATGAAAGCGAAGGGAAACCATGACTTTGCGGGACAGAGTTCTTGCAGGACGCCGGCGGCGGATGCCTCTGGTCGCGCCGGCACAAGGCTGTATGGTACGGTTGTGCAAACCGGATACAGGGGGCCGAGGGTGACGACGGAGGGGGCGATCTTCGTGGGCGGCGGGGGCGAGGGCTACGGCCTGCCGCAGAATCTGCTGCTCAGATACGGCAACCGCCACGGGCTGATCGCGGGGGCCACCGGAACCGGCAAGACCGTGACGCTGCAGACGCTGGCCGAAAGCTTTTCGGAGGCCGGGGTGCCGGTCTTCCTGTCGGATGTGAAGGGAGACCTGTCGGGCATCTGCCAGGCCGGCACGCCCGAAGGCAAGCAGGCCGAGGCCTTTGTCGCGCGCGCCGCGACCATCGGCTGGACGCTGCGGTCGCGGGCTTTCCCGGCGATCTTCTGGGATCTGTTCGGCGAACAGGGCCACCCGGTGCGCACCACCGTGGCCGAGATGGGGCCGCTGCTGCTGTCGCGGCTGCTGGAACTGTCGGAACCGCAGGAGGGCGTGCTGAACGTGGCGTTCCGGCTGTCCGACGAAGAACGCCTGCCCTTGCTGGATCTGAAGGATCTGCAGGGGCTTCTGACCTTCGTGGCGCAGAATGCCGACGAGATTTCAGCCCGTTACGGCCTGGTCTCGAAGGAATCGGTCGGCGCGATCCAACGGCGGCTTCTGGTGCTGGAGAACGAGGGCGGCGCGCGGCTGTTCGGCGAGCCGGCGCTGGATCTGGCCGATCTGATGCGCGTCGACAACCGGGGCGAGGGGGTGATCTCGATTCTCGCCGCCGACCGGCTGATGAACTCTCCGCGGCTTTATGCGACGTTCCTGCTCTGGCTCCTGTCGGAACTGTTCGAGACCCTGCCGGAGGTGGGCGACCCCGAAAAGCCGAGGCTGGTCTTCTTCTTCGACGAGGCGCATCTGCTGTTCGACGACGCGCCAAGGGCGCTGGTCGGCAAGGTGGAGCAGGTGGCGCGGCTGATCCGGTCCAAGGGCGTCGGGGTCTATTTCGTGACCCAGAACCCCGCCGACGTGCCCGACGACGTGCTGGGACAACTGGGCAACCGTGTGCAGCATGCGCTGCGCGCCTTTACCGCGAAGGACCAGAAGGATCTGCGGCTGGCGGCGCAGACCTACCGGCCCAACCCGCGCTTTGCCATCGAGGAGGCGATCCGCGATGTCGGCACCGGCGAGGCCGTGACCTCGTTTCTGGAGCAGAAGGGCATTCCCGGCATGGCCGAGCGCACGCTGATCCGCCCGCCGATGAGCCGGCTCGGCCCGGCCGACGACGCCGTGCGGGCGGCCACGGTCGCGGCCTCGCCGGTCGGCGGGAAATACGACCGGATCATCGACCGCGAAAGCGCCTGGGAAATGCTGAAGGCCCGGGCAGAACGCGCCGCCGCCGAGGCCGCGCGCGCAAACGATTCCGATGATGCGGGCCGGGCCGCGGAGGAGGATGACGGCCTTTCCCATGCCCGCCGCTATGACGGCGGCCGGACGCAGACCACGACCCGCCGCACGGCCGCGCCGAAACCCGCACGCGCCAGCCGGTCGGATTCGGTGACGGAAGCCTTCGCCAAGAGCTTCGCCCGCCAACTGGGCACGAAAAGCGGCCAGGCCGTGGTGCGGGGCATCTTCGGGACACTGTTCGGCAAGCGCTGAGGCACGCCGGCCGCCGGCCCCGCGGCGGCGGGGTCAGGCCGGGCGGGCGGGCGCCTCGCCGGCGGGCTGCGTGCCCTGCATCTGTTCCAGAAGCCAGTCGCGGAACAGTTCGGTGCCGTGCTTGGCCGGCCTTTGCGCCGGCATGACCAGATGGATTGCCTGACCGGAGCGCCAGACCTCGGGCAGGGGGGCCACAAGCTGGCCGCCGGCCAGATGGCCGCTGACCAGATGCCGCCAGCCAAGCGCGATCCCCTCGCCCTGCACGGCGGCCTCGATCGCGCCGAGCGCATCGGTGAAGACCACTTCCTCGCGCAGCCGCGCCACCGGCACGGCATGGTATTCCAGCCACTCGCGCCAGCCCAGCCGGGTGCGGTGACGCTCCTCGAAGTTGAGCAGCATGTGACGGGTCAGATCCTCCGGGCGCGACAGCGGCCCATGCGCGGCGGCATAGTCCGGGCTGCACACCGGCAGCACCTCTTCGGCCACGAAGGGCCAGACCTGCAAGCCCGGCCAGCGCCCGTTTCCCAGCCGGGCGGACAGGTCGATGTCCTCTTCGGCCAGATCGTGGTCGTCGCGGCTGGATTCCTCGATCCGCAGCGTCACGCCGGGATGTCGCGCCCGGAAATCCCGCAGCCGCGGCAACAGCCAGAGCTGCACGAAGGCGGCGGAAAACGACACCCGCACCGTATCGCCGCCCCGCTGCGGTTGCAGCGCGGCGATCACGCTGTGAAGGTGATCGAAGCTTTCCTGCACCTCTCGGTAGAGCCGGGCGCCTTCGGCCGTCAGTTCCAGTTGGTTGTGTTCGCGCCGGAACAGCGTCAGCCCGGTCGAATCCTCCAGCAGGCGGATCGTCTTCGACACGGCGGGCTGGGTCACGTTCAACTCCCGTGCTGCGGCGGTGAAGCTGCGCCGCCGGGCCGCCGCCTCGAACGCGAAGAGATAATTCGCCGAAGGAACGAAAGCGCGGAGCCGGTGCATGAATTGAAGTTATGACCGCCCGGAGTTTTTGACAAGATCACAGCGGCGCCGGGGAGATGTAGACTGACGCAAACCAGAGTGGAGTGTGACTCGATGCAAAGCCATGCAAGGGCGGTGGTGATCGGCGGCGGCGCTGTCGGTGCGGGGATTCTCTACGGTCTCGCCAAGCGCGGCTGGGCCGATGTCGTCCTGCTGGAGCGGACCCAGTTGACCGCCGGCTCGACCTGGCACGCGGCCGGGCTGATTCCGAGCTATGCGCGCTCGCGCAACATCGGCCGGATGATCCAGAAGACCATCGAGATCTACGAGGGGTTGCAGGCCGAAACCGGCCAGCATGTCGGCTGGCACAAATGCGGCCAGCTTCGCATCGCCAATACGAAGGACCGGCTCGATGAATACAAGAGCTACATGAGCACGGCCGCGAACCAGGGCATCCGTGCCGAACTGATCGGCCCGGCCGAGGTGCGCGCGCTCTGGCCGCTGCTGGAAAACAACACCGGGATGCTGGCCGCGCTCTACCATCCCGACGACGGCCATATCGCGCCGGCCGACGTGACCATGGCGATGGCCAAGGGCGCGCGCGATCTGGGCGCGAAGATCGAACTCAACACCGAGGTGACGGGCTTCCAGCGGCTGCCCTCGGGCGAGTGGAAGGTCCTGACCAGCAGGGGCGAGATCACCTGCGACCATGTGATCTGCGCCACCGGCAACTACGCCCGCCAGACCGGCGCGCTTCTGGGGCTGGAGATCCCCGCGATCCCGATCATCCACCAGTACTGGATCACCGATGCGGTGCCCGAGATCATCGAGCGCAAGCGCGCGGGCCTGCCGGAAATGCCGATCCTGCGCGACGAGGCCTTCGAGGGCTATCTGCGCGAGGAAGGCGACGGGCTGATGTTCGGCCCCTATGAGCGCACCGAACACCTGAAGCTTTTCGCCGAGAACGGCGTGCCGGACTGGTTCGGCGCCGATCTGCTGGAAGAGGATTTCGACGCGGTGTCCTGGAACTGGGAACAGGCGCTGCATCTGGTGCCGGCGCTGTCGCGCGCGGGCATCAAGTCGAACGTGCGCGGGCCGTTCCAGATGACGCCCGACGAACTGCCTCTGGTCGGCCCGGCCTGGGGGCTGGAAAACGTCTGGCTGGCAGAGGGCGTGCCGGGTGGCATCCTCTGGGGCGGCGCCATCGGCTATTACCTGTCCGAGCGGATCGTCGAAGGTGGCAACAGCCTTGATACATCGGAACTCGACCCGCGCCGCTTCGGCAGCCATGCCAACAAGGAATGGACCCGCCACAAGGTGCTGGAGGCCTGGGGCACCCATGCCGAACTGCATTTCCCCGACGAGGAGCGGCCCGCGGCCCGGCCGCAGAAGACGGCGCCGTCCTATGACCTGCTGAACGCGCGCGGTGCGGTCTGGGGGGTGCTGAACGGCTGGGAGGTGCCCACCTGGTTCGCGCCCGAGGGGGTCGAGGCCAGCGAGCAGTCCTCCTGGCGCTGGACCGCCAACGGCAAATATGTCGGCGAGGAGGTGGCGGCCGTGCGCAATGCCGTCGGCCTGGTCGAAATGACGCCGATGACCAAGTTCGAGGTCTCCGGCCCCGGCGCCGCCGCCTGGCTCGACCGGGTGCTGGCCAACCGCCTGCCGAAAGCCGGCCGCGCCAACCTGACCCACCACCTGACGCCGCAGGGCGGGGTGCAGGCGGAATATGTCGTCGCCCGGCTGGCGGAGGACAGCTTTTACATGATCTCGACCCCGCGCGCCGAGCGCTGGAATTTCGACGACCTGTCGAAACTTTTGCCACGCGACGGCTCGGTCGAGCTGCGCAATGTCTCGGATGCGCGCGGCTGTTTCACGCTGGTCGGCCCCCGGGCGCGCGAGGTCCTACAGGGACTGACCGAAACCGACCTGTCGAACGAGGCCTTCCCGCCCTTCGCGGTGCGGACCGGCACCGTCGCGCTGGCCTCGGACGTGCGGATGCTGCGGGTGAACTACGAGGGCGAACTCGGCTGGGAACTCTATCATCCCCTCCCCTATCAGCGGGGTCTGCTGCAGGCGCTTCTGGCGGCGGGCGAGGCGCATGGGCTGCGGCTGATCGGCTATCGCGCGCTGGAAAGCCTGCGGCTGGAGAAATCCTATCGTGCGATGTACCGCGACATGAATCCCGAACTCAGCGCCTGGGACAGCGGCCTTGATCGCTTCATGCGGCTGGAGAAGGGCGATTTCATCGGCCGCGACGCGCTGGTGCGGATGAAGGAGGCGGGAATCGCGCGGCGCTCGGTCTCGCTGGCGATCGAGACCGATGGCGCCAGTTCTCTGATCCATGAGACGGTCTATCACAACGGCGAACTGGTCGGGCGGATCACCTCGGGCGGCTATAGCTGGACGCTCGGCCACGACCTTGCGCTGGCGCTTCTTCCGGTGGACCTGGGACAGCCGGGAACCGCGCTGGACGTGTCGATCCTTGGCGAGATGCGCAGGGCCCGCGTGGTGGCGGAATCGCCCTACGATCCCGAAGGCCTGCGCGGCCGGATGTAACGCCGGCGTCATCTGGAACCGTCCAGGGGGCGGAACGGACAGGCGGCGGCGATCGGGCCGCCTGTCGGGGTGCCGGGGGTACGGCCCTGCCAGGATGCGCGGGACAGGGCGGCCCGCACCTCCGGCCGCCCCGTCCCACGGCGCACCCTCGCGTCGCGCGACCCTGCCGACATTGCGCGCGGCGACGGCTTTCGCGCGGGCGCCGGCCGCCGCCGTCACCCCCGCGCCACCGGGTGTTTTTCCGTCGGCATCTTCGTCGCTTCCATCCCGTTCGAGGGCAAGCGACCACGCCTCGTCGCGGCGGGCGCGGATTTCGTCGATACCGCGTTTCCTCCGCGCGCTGCCCGCGCATGCCGAAGGTTCACCGCGATCGGCGCGCCAGAAGCTTGCGACTGTTTGATCCTGCGTGACCTGCCACTGATCTTTCATCCAGCCGTGACCGGAGCCCTTTGACCATTTACGCCTGTCGGCGCGGTTTGAGCAATCGCCCGGCGCGCGGAACTGTCATCGCGTGCAGCGGGACGGGCGATTGCGGTTGTCAGGTGCAGGGCGAAGCCTGCGGGAGTCTGTTAGCCGAGAGCCGAGTGGGGCCTTGAGGTGTTGTAGTCGGTGATCCGCGGCACCAGGTTCGCGGCTCTCTCGAACGCATGGCGTTCGCCGCTCACCGTCTTGCGCTTTATGATAGCGCCGCCGCGGCTTCGTC
>JBDHSO010000083.1:0-16521 GCA_039808125.1 Rhodobacter sp.
CGGCGCCGGGCAGGAGAGCCTCAACCTCCAGATCGGCGGCCAGGTCTACGACCTTCTGGCGTGATCCCGCCCGGCCGGTTGACGGCGGGCGCGATCAGCCGAGCCGCAGCCCGCGATCCTGCGCAAACCGCCCCGGCCCGCGCAGGATCGGCGCCAGCAGGTGGGCGGCCCAAAGCCCGCGGATCGGTGTGATGGTTGACGGCCGAGACGAAGACATTGTTGACATCCAGCAGCAGACCGCAGCCGGGGCGGTTGGCGCGGATATCGGCGGGATGCCCGGACTTGAAGCCGAAGCCCGGTCTGGCGGCAAGGGTCATCATGATGCGCCTTTCGGTAAAGACGGGACCCGGCCGGGGGCGCATCCCCGGCCGGACGGTTTCACATCCGGATCGGATCGAACGACCCCATCCTGCCCGGGGTCTTGATCGAGGTGCAGGTGCCGGCGGGAACCAGCTTCCAGGCATTGCCCTGATAGTCCCTGGTCGCGGTGCCGGCGCAGGTGGTGCCGGGGCCGGCCGCGCGCTCGTTCTGGCCGGCCATCGCCACGCCATAGCACTTTTCCATCCCGCCCTCGGCCCGGGCGGCAGCCACGGGCCGCCAGCGCCAGCGCGGCGGCGATGGCGGTGGTCGTTACGGCCGTCACGGTCAAACTCTTGTCGATCATGGTCATGAAACAATCCTCCCAGGGGGTTGCGAAGCCGGCCTGGCCGTCCTCCGCCTGTCCCTGCACGGACCGCGCTATCCGGCGTTACCGCGGCCGCCGCCGCTCACCATGCTGTGATTGCCGGCGGTTTTTCACCGTTCCGCGGTAACGTCGGACCGGGGCAGCCGTAAGGACAGCCGAGATGAAGGATCGCGAGACGGCATGGTCCGCGCTGTTGCGCGCAGCGCTCGACGGGGACGGGCAGGCCTATGCCCGCTTCCTGCGCGCGGTCACGCCGGTGCTGCGCGGCATCGTGCAGGCCCGCGCGCGCGGGCTGGCCGGCGATCAGGACGAGGACATTCTACAGGAGGTGCTGATGGCCATCCATGCCAAGCGCCATACATGGGACAGGACACAGCCGGTCCTGCCCTGGCTTTACGCCGTGACCCGGCACAAGGTGATCGACGCCTTCCGCCGCCGGTCACGGATCCTCGACCTGCCGGTCGAGGATTTCGCCGAGGTTCTGGTGGACGAGGCCCCCGATCCGACCGCGCCGCGCGACCTGGCGCGGCTGATCGCCTGTCTCGATCCGCGCTCGGCCGAGATCCTGCGGGCGATGGGCCTCAGGGCTGAACCCGCAGCCGAGGTCGCCGCGCGGCTGGACATGACCGAAGGGGCGGTGCGAGTGGCCCTGCACCGCGCGATGGGACGGCTGGCGCGCCTGGTGCGCGGCAAAGGGGGGCGCTGATGCGGACCGAAGATCTTGTCATCCGGCTTGCCGCCGAACCGCCACCGCCGCCCCTGGCACCCGGCCGTCTGGCCGGCGGAATGGCGCTGGCCGCCCTGGTGGCGGCCGGGGTGTTCCTGGCCCTTGCCGGAGCCCGCCCGCATCTGGCCGGGGCGATGTCGCATCCGCTGGTGGTGGCCAAGACCCTGTTGCCGGCGCTGCTGGCGCTGATCGCCCTGCCGCTCGCCGTGCAGTCAATCCGGCCCGGCGCCGTGCCCGCCCGCCGGGCGCTGTTGCTGCCCTTGGCGCTGGCGCTGGCCCTTGGTGGCGTCAGCCTTGCCACTCAGCCGCCCGCCGCCCGCCTGGCCGAATACACACCGGCCTTCATCGCAGAATGCGTCGGGCTGATCCTGATGATCGCAGCCCTGCCGCTTTTTCTGGCGCTGCGGCTGCTGCGCCGGGGCGCCAGCACCCGGCCGGCGTCGACCGGCGCACTGGCCGGCCTTGCGGTCGGGGCATTGGCGGCCACGGGCTATTCCTTCTTCTGTCTGCAGGACAATCCGGTCTTCTATCTGGTCTGGTATGGCGCGGCGATCGGCTGTACCGGCCTTGCCGGCGCACTGGCGGGCCGGCGCGTGCTTGCCTGGTAGCCCCCCGCCGCCGATCCCGCTGCCGCTCAGACAAAGAGGAAATCGCCGGCATCCAGTTGACCCGGGTTGGTCAGCCCGGTCAGGACGATGGTCACATCGGCATGGCCATCGCCGTCAGCGTCGACCAGCACCCGGTTGCCCGCCACCCGCGCTTCGGGATTGTCCGATCCGCCGCTGAAGGCGCCCGAGCCGAGATAGACGAAACGGCCGCCCGCTGCCGCGCCGGACAACCCCTCGAACCGCAGGACATCGCCCTGATCCCGGCCACCGCCCAGCCGGTTGAAATCCGCGATCACGTCGATGCCGCCCGCCCTGCTGTCGAAGACGAAGCTGTCGGCCCCTGCCCCGCCGACCAGGAGGTCGTCGCCATCCCCGCCGTAAAGCCTGTCGCTGCCGCCGGCACCGAAAAGCGTGTCGTTGCCGCCGCGGCCCCGCAGCACGTCGTTGCCGTGATAGCCCCAAAGGCCGTTGGCCCCGTCATCGCCGCGCAGATCGTCGTCATAGGCCGATCCGAAAAGACCCTCCACCGACGCATAGGTATCGCCCGCCGCCTCACCCCGGTTTGCGGCCGCATTCGCCAGGTCGGCGACGACCCCGGCCGTCGCGGCGTGATATTGCGCCCGGTCGATGCCGCCGCCGCCATCGAGGCGGTCCGCACCGGCCCCACCGATCAGGATATCGGCGCCGCGGCCGCCCGACAGCTGATCGTCGCCGGCACCGCCGGCCAGATAATCGTCGCCGCCATCGCCGCTCAGCGTATCGGCGCCCTGATCGCCCCAGAGGTAATCGCTGCCGGCGCCGCCATGGATCCGGTCCGCGCCGGCGCCCCCGCTCAGGCTGTCGGCCCCGTCGCGGCCCTGAAGGATGTCGTTGCCGGAATATCCCCAAAGCGCATTCGCCCCGCCATCGCCGCGCAGATCATCGCCATGGGCGGTCCCGAACAGGTTTTCGACGCCGGAATAGCTGTCGCCCGCGGCCTCTCCGGTATTCTGGGTGGCATCCTGCAGATCGGCGATGATCCCCGCCGCTGCGGTGTGATACTGCGCCACATCGATGCCCCCGGCCCCGGACAGCCGGTCGGCCCCGGGGCCGCCAACCAGAACGTCGTCGCCGGGGCCGCCCAGCAGGGTGTCGTCGCCGCCCCGGCCGATCAGCGTATCGGCGCCGGTCCAGCCCCAGATCCGGTTGTCCGCCGCATCGCCGCGCAGGCCATCGGCATGGGCCGAGCCGTTCAGGTTCTCGATCCCGGAATAGCTGTCGCCCGCCGCCTCGCCGGTATTGGCGCGGCTGAACTGCAGGTCGGCCGTCACCCCGGCGGTGGCCAGGCCGTATTGCAACTGGTCGATGCCGGCGCCGCCGACCAGCCGGTCCCCTCCGCGGCCGCCGAACAGCGTATCGTCGCCCGCACCGCCAAGGATGGTATCGTTGCCCGGGCTGCCGAAGATGCGGTTGGACAGGGCGTTGCCGGTGACGGCGCGTCCGGCCGGGCCGAGGATGGCGATTTCCTCCACCCCCTCGGCCCATTGCGACAGGTCATAGTCGCAGGTCAGGTTCACCCGGTCCCAGCCCTGCCGCGGCAGTTCCACCACCAGCGTTTCCGAGGACGTGACCTCATAGGTATCGTTGCCGTCATAGCCGATGAAGACATAGGTCTCGCCGCCGGCCTGGCGCTGGTCCGCGCCGGAAGACCCGACCCCCAGATGATCGGCGCCCGGGGAGCCCAGCCGCGTGACCATGGCGATCGCCGCGGTCAGCGGGCTGCGCCCGTCATGGAACCAGTCGGCGACGGCGGTGGCCAGCGCATCCACCAGCGGCTGGCTGTAATGCAGGTTGTCGCGGAACATCCGGTCCGGGGCGATCCCGGCCAGCCGGGCCAGCAGGTCCATGCTGATCAGATGGCCATCCCCCCAGGAGGCGGTGGCTCCCAGTTGCTCGCGCTGGATCACCGACCAGTTTTCCCGGCCCGTCGCCTCGGGGCAATAGGCCGACAGCCCGACATTCAGCAGGGCGAAGTCGAAACTGTCGGCGGATCGGCCCGGCAGCGCCGACCGCAGGTCGCGGACGATGCCCTCCAGGAGGTCGGACAGCCGCTCGGCATAGGTGTTCGACCGCGCGATATCCAGCGTGTCGGCCTCGCCCTGAATCCAGATCAGCCCGGCCAGGTCCGCGCCCGGATCGGCCCGCATCGCATCGGCAACCTGATCGACAACCATCCGCGGCAGTTCGCCCGACCTGTACCAGTCCAGATCGGACCGCGCCCAGGTCAGCGGCGCACCGGGGGCGGCGACCTCGATCACCGTGCAATCGGGATCGCGGGCGAGAAGCGCCGCCCGGATTTCGTCAAAGGTGTTGTTCGCGTTGCTCTGCCCCGCCACGACATAGATCGCGCTCATCATCGCCCCCGGTTCGTTGCCGGGGGGAGACTGCGGCCATCGCCTTACGGCGGGCATAACGGGCGCGGGAAAAGGGCGCGAAACACCGCGCCGGAGGCCGGAAATCTGCCTATAGATTAAATAAAGCTTATTTTTTACCGTCGGTTAACCGAAAACCCCCAGAATCTGCTCCAGGATCAGGCCGCCATAGCGCGCATTGGCATGCAGCATGTCGCCCCGGGGCAGGCGCCGGTCGGGATCCGAAAGCTTCATCGCCCCCGAGGTATAGGCCCGCACCGTCAGCAGGCCATGCGCCACCGTGCCGGGCGGCTGCGGCAGAAGCACCGCGCCGAACCGGGCGGCATGCCGGTGCATGGCGGTCTCGAACAGCGTTCCGCAGCGCGCGCCGATCTGCGCGCGGCAGAGCCGGGCGAACCCCACATATTTCGTGGGATCGCGGAGCAGGGTTTCCGACGGATAGGGCTGCGGCACGACGATCAGCTTCTGCCCCGCCGCCACGGCGGGGCAGATCCGGCGCAGGATGGCGCTGGCGTTGATCTCGTCGAGGGAATCGGCCAGCGCATCGGTCAGGCAGGCCCCGGTGATCGTCGGCAGGTCGCGGCGGTTTCGGTAGGGCCAGCCCAGCACATGATGCCGGTTGAGGATCCGCACCAGCCGGAACGCGCTCAGCTCATGGCCGATCACCACGATCGCATCGTAGTCGGGCAGCAGGAATTCCTCCTTCTGCCCCAGCCGCTGCAGAAAGCTGCGGAATTCGGGGCTGGGGGCATGAAGCCGGCGGCCGTCAAAGCCGAACTCGCGCAGCGCGGTTCCGCCGCGGACGAAGAAATCGATCTCGACGCCCGACCCGCCGGTGCCCGCCGCACGCCAGGCCTCCATCAGGCAGGCGGCATGCGAATTGCCGATGACGAGGATCTTCATGGCCCGGCCGCGTTCAGCAACCATTCGTCGCAGACCGGGTCGATCCCGGTGCCCGGCGCGGCCGCGACGATCCGCTCCAGCCCGGGATGGGCGGCAAGAAACAGCGCCATGATATGGTCGACCACCTCGTCGCGCACCTCGCGCTCGTCCTCGCAGAAGGACGACCGGCAGCGCGGATTGGCGGTGACGATCTCGTAGGACGGGAAATAGTCGCAGCCGTCATGCAGATGCAGGATTTCGTCGACCGCCGTGCGCAGGACCGCCTTCGAGCGCATCGTCGCCGCCAGCACATGCCCGCCCGTCGCCGTGGCGATCAGCGGCACCGGCGATACCGTGAAGATCACCCGGAATTCCGGGTTATGCGCCCGCACCAGGCGGATGAAACGGTCCAGCTCGTCCACCACCGCGGTGACGCGGGCATTCACGAAGACATGGTTCGCATCGAGGATCGCCGGTTTCAGCGCCCCGGGCCAGAGCGGAAAGACCGTCCCCGTCCCGCCGTGCTGCCAGCGTTCGGTCAGGCCCAGGGTGAAGATGAAGACCTCGGTCTCCTCCAGCAGGTTCCGGACCTTGCGCAGATGCGACCGCCGGGCCTCCTCCAGGATGTCGCGGCTCTCGAACCCGCCCGGCTCGATCCGCGGCCGCAGCCCGTCATACCAGCGGCCCCCCGCCGTCCAGATCGCCTCGTCGCGCAGCCGGGCGTCGAAGGCATCCTCTGCCAGTTGCAGCAATTGCGCGCTGGTGTAGAGATTGCCGTAGCGCGCGGAATAGAGGCCGAAGCCATATCTGGCCCCGGTCTCGGCCCGCATGCCGCGCGGCAGGGGTTCAAGGTCGAGAAACCCGACATTGGTCTGGCGCAGCCGCTCGCCGATCCTCTGGGCAAAGCAACTGCCCGCCGTGGCAACCCGGGTTCCCGCCTGCAACGTGACGGTCGGCGGATACAGCCGATCCAGCAGAAACCCGGTATCGGCAAGGCACCGGCTCCAGAAACTTTGCGGGGGAAGCTGCGAATAGGACAAGGGAACCTCCGTCCGGACCGGCCGTCATGGCCGAGTGTGGTCGAGCCGGCCGCGGTCCGCAAGGCCGCCCTGTCCCCCCGCCGCCGCCCGGCGCCGCGCACCCCGGGGCGGGGCGCCGGCTCAGGCCCGGCGATAGTCGATGCCCCGCGCCAGCCAGCAGCCCAGCCGCGCGGCATGGGGCCGGCCCGCGCCGTCGCGCAAGATCTGCAGCGTCCAGTCGCCGGGGGCCGGCGCATCCATCGACCGGCGCGTCTGGATGCGCCAGAGGTCTCGGCCCGCGGGCACGACCGGCTCGGCCCGCCCGGTGCCAAGGCGGCCCTCGAACCGGGCAAAGGCCGCGCCGCCGGCAACGATCAGATCCATCGCCCCGCCCGTCCCGGGGCAAAGCCAGCGGCCGCCGATCTCCCCGGCATCGGCGGTCTCCGTCTCCGGTGCCGGTACCAGCGCCACCCGCAGATTGTCGCCCGGCCGATGCAGGACCGGCTCCGCCCCGTCGAACCGCACCTCCGTATCGGCCGAGACCAGCCGCCCGCCATCGGGCCGCAGGTCTTCGGGGCCGGTGGCGAAATGCAGCCGCGCCAGGCCATGCTCCACCTCGATCCGGACCAGCAGCCCGGCTTCGGGGCAAAGCCACTGGCCGGCGCGATCCTGCGGCACCGGGCCGGCCTCCGGCGCGGCCAGCCCCAGCGCCGCGCGCAGAAGATCCCGCGCCGCCGTCCGGGCCGCGCCCTCGTGGTTGAACATCACCACCACCGACAGCCGCGGCTGCGCGGCATGCAGCCGGTAGGCCCGGAAACCGCGCAGCGCCCCGCCATGCCCGGTGATCGCCACGCCGCCCACGCTGTCCCGCGCGAGGCCGAACCCGTAGGCGGCCGTATGGCCATCGGCAAAGGCGACCGGCGCCGACAGCCGGCGGTAAAGCCCCTCTGCCGCCTCGCGCGTGGCGTCGATCCAGCCCTCCCAGGCCAGCATGTCGTCGAGCGAGGCCACCATCCCCGCATCGCCCTGCCACCAGACGCCGTTTTCCGCTACCGTGAACCCGGCCTGCGCGCTGCCCTCGTGCCCCGCCACCCCGTCCGGGGGGTGTCGGGTGTCGGGGGCCAGCGCCGCCGTCTCCATACCGGCCGGATCCCAGAGGTGGCGACGGAAAAGCGCCTCCAGCGGCGCGCCGGTCGCCTCCTCCAGCATCTCGGCCAGCAGGCGGAAATTGCCGTTGCTGTAGGAATACCGCGAGCCCGGCGCGAATTGCAGCTCCCGCATGGCCGCCAGCATCGGCAGGGCCGCATTGCGCGGGAACGCCTGTTCGGCCCGCGCGCCCTCCAGCACGGTCATCGCCCAGTAGTCGCGCAGGCCCGACTGGTTGTGGCACAACTGCCGCACGGTCGGCACGGGGCCGCGCAGCCCGGGCAGCCGCTGCGTCAGCCCGGCGTCCAGCGCCTCCGGCGCCCCGAGCGCGGCCAGAACCGCCCCGCAGGTGAACTGCTTGGTGATCGAACAGACCGGCAACCGGGTCTGCCGCGTCATCGGCCGGGCCGAGGCCAGATCGGCCAGGCCCCAGGCGCGGGCGGCCAGCGTGCGCCCCTCGTGCATCACCGCGGCCACGCCCCCCGGCCCCGGAAAGCGCTGCGGCAGCAGGTCCATCGCACGGTCAATCGCCCAGCCGTCGATCATTGCGCCCTCCCCTGCCCCGCGCCGGCGGGGTGCCGTGCGGAGATGCCGCTCAATGCCATTCCGACCTGTCGATCCGGTCGCGCAGCGCCACCATCGCCCGCAGGAACCGCCGCGTCTGGCGCCACAGCAGCCAGAGCATCGGCCCCAGCACCGCAACCGCGATGGCCAGCAGCAGCAGCCCGGCCAGAAGATTGTCAGAGGTGAACATCGCGGCTCCGGATCCACGGCGCGGCACCAGCATGACCCAGGCCCCCGCCGATGCGCAAGCCCCTTGCCCCGGCGGCGGAAACGCGCGACCAAGGAACAGGCCGGGGCACGCCTGTCCCCCAAGGCATGACCCCGCCGCCGGCGCCCACAGCACGCGGAGGAAGCACATGTACAACCATATCCTGATCTCGACCGACGGCTCGGAACTGGCGGGACGCGGAGTCGACCACGGCCTCAGACTGGCCAGGGCGCTCGGCGCCCGGGTGACGTTTCTTGTCGTGACCGAACGTTTCCCGGTCTTCGCCGGCGCCGCGGGCGAGGCCTGGACCGCCGCCGCCGCCGAGGTCGAGACCTACGAGACCCGCCAGAGGGAACTGGCCGAACAGTTGCTGACCGCCGCCAGGGGCGAGGCCGACTTATACGGCGTGCCCGCCACCACCGAACATGTGGCCGATTCGCTGCCCGCGCCCGCCATCGTCGAGACCGCCACCCGGCTCGGCTGCGAGTTGATCGTGATGTCGTCGCACGGGCGGCATGGTCTGCAGCGGCTCATCCTCGGCAGCCAGACCTCCGAGGTGCTGGCCAACAGCACCATCCCGGTGCTCGTGGTGCGCTAGGACCCCGGAGCCGGCCCAGGCCCCGGTCCGGCCGCGGTTTCGGTGCCGTCGGGGAACAGCCCGGCCTTCAGCGGCGCCAGCGCCGCGAGGTGGCGATGCATGGCCTCGGCCGCCTCGGGATTGCGGCCCTGCAGCACCATCTCCAGGATGGCCACATGTTCCTGGCAGCGCAGGCGGGCCTTCGCCCGGTCGACCTGCAGCCGGTATTCGATCAGCCGCCGCAGCCGGTCGACCCGGCGCAGGCTTTCGATGAAGAAGGCATTGCCGCTGCATTCGATCAGCGCCTCGTGCATGCCGCGGTTGACCTCGAACAGATCCACCGCCGACAGATCGGCGATCTCGCCCGCGACCAGCCGGTGCTGGCGGTCGAGATGGCGCTCGATCGCCGGGCGGTTCAGGACGAAGCCTGTCTCCAGCAGCGCGGCCGGCTCTATCGCCCGGCGGAAGCTGTAGCTCTGCCGGTAGGTCTCGGCCGAGGTCAGGACCGGCAGGAACCGCCAGCCGTTGCCCGGCAGCCGCTCTGCCCAGCCCTCGGCCGCCGCGCGCGCCAGCACCGCCTGCAACCGCGGCCGCGTCAGCGGATAGCGGCGCAGCAGCGCATTCTCGCTGATCCGTTCGGCGATGCGGCCGGCCAGCCGGTCGCGGGCGATGGCCAGATAGCCCGCCTCGGCATCGTCCGATGCCGCGCTTGCGGCCAGCGCCCGCGCCGCCGCCGGATCGGCCACGCAGAACCCGCCCCGCTCGGCCTCGGCCAGCACACCCGCCTGCCGCAGCGCGCGCAACGCCGAGCGCACGGGCGAGCGGGACACCAGAAACCGCTCGGCCAGCGCGCGTTCGGGCAGCGGCGTGCCGGGGGTCAAGCCGGCCTCGTCGACGTGACGGGCGATTTCCTGCGCCAGATTGCCGGTGATCCGCGACATGCATCCTCCGCTTTCCCCCTTGTGGCACAGCGACGCCATCGCGCCAAGTGCGGTTTTTTGAAGTTGCAATGTACCGTATTTGCAGATATCCCGGCCCTGTTCGGCAAAGGTTGCAGCCGGGCGGCGCGGCGGGCTGGCACTGCCCCGCGCCCCGGGGAAAGGGCAAGGGATGACACGGGTTCTCGTTCCCGCGGGGGCGCTCGGGCTGGGCTACGACCGCGCCGCGCTGGCGCGCGGGGTGGCCAACCGCCCCGACATCATCGCCATCGACGGCGGGTCGACCGACAGCGGGCCATCCTATCTCGGCCGCGGGGTCTCGAAATATTCCCGCGCCTCGACCCGGGCGGAATGGCGCGACCTGATGCTGGCCCGGGCCGAGGCCGGGGTGCCGCTGGTCATCGGCACGGCCGGCACCTGCGGCGCCGATCCGGCGGTTGACTGGCTTCTCGACATCACCCGCGAGATCGCCGCCGAAGAGGGCATGCGTCTGCGCGTCGCCACGCTGAAATCCGGCCAGCCGGCGGACCGGGTGAAGGCCGCGCTTGCCACCGGCCGCGTCCATCCGCTGCCCGCCGCGCCCGCGATCTCCGACGCCATCCTCGACGCCTGCAGCAACATCGTCGCCCTGGCCGGCGCCGAACAGATCGCCGCGGCGCTGGCCACGGGGGCCGATATCGTGATTGCCGGCCGCACCACCGACACCGCGATCATCGCCGCCCTGCCGCTGGTCCGCGGCGACAATCCGGGGGCGGCCTGGCATGGCGCCAAGGTCGGCGAATGCGGCGCGCTGGCCACGACGCAGCCGAATTCCGGGGTGATCCAGATCGACTTCGACGCCACCGGCTTCACGCTGGAACCGATGGCGCCCGGCGCCGCGGCCACGCCCTATACCGTCTCGGCGCATATGCTCTATGAAAACTCCGACCCCTTCATCCTGCACGAGCCGGGCGGACATCTGGATGTGACGGCGGCGGAATATTCCGCGCCCGATGCCCGCCGCGTTCGGGTGGAAGGGTCGCGCTGGGTTCCCGGGCGCTACACGGTAAAGCTGGAGGGCGCGCGGCCCGTCGGGCATCAGACCGTCGGCCTCGCGCTGATCCGCGACCGCCGCTATGTCGCGCAGGCCCGCGACTGGGCCCTTGACGTGCAGGCGCGCGTCGCGGCGAAGATCGCGGCCCGCATGGGCCTTGCCCCGGGCGACTTCACCGTCGAGATCCGGCTGATCGGCATCGACGCCACGCTCGGCCCGCTGGAGGACCGGCGCGACCTGCCGGTCGAGGTCGGCGTTCTCGGCATCCTGACCTGTCCCACCGCCGAACAGGCGGCCGAGGCGGCCAAGATCCTGAACCCCTATCTGCTGCACCATCCGCTGACCGAGGACGAGCCGATGCCGACCTTTGCCTTCCCCTTCTCGCCGGCCGAGATGCAGCGGGGCGCGCTTTACGAATTCTGCCTGAACCACGTCATGGATCTGGACGATCCGATGGCGGCCTTCCGGCTCGACCTGCACGAGGTGGGCCATGGCTGAGCTTGGCGCCCTCGTCAGCAAGGTCCGCTCGAAGAACGCCGGCCCGTTCTGGCTGACCATCGACATCTTCTGCGACGATCCCGCCACGTTCGAGCGGGTCCGCCGCGGGCTGGACGATGCCGCCGTGGCCCGGCTTTACGGCGTCGAACGCCAGACGCTGAAGCGGTTCGACATCGCGGCGCTGAACGTGGTCAAGTTCTCGATGCCCCGCCCCGTGGTGCAGGGCACCCGCGCCGACCGCGACATGCACGGCGCCGCATGGGCCTGCCTTCTGGAGGAAATGCAGATCGGCTGACGGCGAATGTCGCCATCGGGGGTTGCCAACTCCACACCGATGACATGAGTATTCGCAAGAGGGCTCCGCCGCGATGAGCGGGCCGCAGACCGGACAGAAACCCGGCCCGCGGTCAGAAAGCCCAACAACAAAATGGGAGGACCATCCATGATCAGAACCGTTTTCGCGGCAACCGTCGCCCTGTCCGTCTCGGCCCTGGCCGCGCTGGCCGATCCGGCCGTGGTGATGGCGCCCGGCGGCGCCGGCGGCGGCTATGACGCCACGGCCCGCCTGCCCTTCGAGGCGATGGCCGCCGAGGGCATCTTCACCGACGGTGCCACCTTCACCAACAAGGGCGGCGCGGGCGGCACCATCGGCCTGACCGAATTCGTCAATTCCAACCGCGGCAACGACAATGCGGTGATGTCGATGGGCGTCATCATGGTCGGCGGCATCCTGCTGAACAATTCGCCCGTCACGCTGAAGGACGTGACCCCCCTCGTCCGGCTGACCAACGACACCGGCGTGGTTGCGGTCGGCCCCGATTCGCCCATCCAGTCGGTCGAGGATCTGGTGGCCGCGCTGAAGAGCGATCCGGGCGCGGTCGCGATCGGCGGCGGGTCGGCCGGCGGTGTCGACCACATCGCCGCCGCGCTGGTGGCCAAGGAGATCGGCGTCGATCCCGCCAAGCTGAACTACATCCCCTACGACAGCGGCGCGGAAACCGTCACCGCCCTGGGCGGCGGCGCGCTGACCGTGGCCATCTCGGGCGTCAGCGAGTTCAAGCCGATGGCCGATGCCGGCCGCATCCGCATCATCGCCGTCACCTCCGAGGGCCGGATCGACGGCATCGACGCCCCCAGCCTGACCGAGGCCGGGATCAACGTGGTGATCGGCAACTGGCGCGGCATCGTCGGCGCCCCCGACATGTCGGCCGAGGGCAAGGCGATGTGGCTCGACCGTTTCGGCAAGATGCATGACTCGCAGGCCTGGAAGGACATTCTCGCCAATCAGGGCTGGGTCGACGCCTATCTGGCCGGCGACGAATTCGCGGCCTTCCTGGCCGAGGAAGAAGTCCGCACCAGCGCCGTCCTGAAGGAGGTCGGGCTGATCCAGTAGGACCCGGCATCGCGCCCCGCATCCCGAAAGGATGGACAAGATGACGGAACGCCCGACGGAACGTCCGTGGTGGCTTGCCGCCGGCACGGTTGGCTGGGGTGCCATCGTGCTGGCCAAGGCGGCCGAACTGCCCCAGTTCGACCAGCATGCCGGCATCGGCCCGGGGTTCCTGCCCTCGGCCATCGGGCTGGGGCTGGTGGTGCTGGGCCTTATCCTGGCCTGGCAGATTCACCGGGGCGTTCCGTTCGAGGAACAGGGGGCCGAGGATGTCAACGACGGCCATGTCGTCAGCTACCGCGCCCTCGGCCTGGCCGCGGCAGCCAGCGCGCTGCCGATGCTGACGATGAAGCCCCTGGGCTTCGTGCTGACCTGCACCGGCTGTTTCGTCCTGGTCGCCGCGGCCTTCAAGTCGCGGCGATGGGCGCTGAACGCGGTGATCGGCTTCGCCTTCTCGCTGCTGTGCTGGTGGCTGTTTCGCAAGCTCGGCGTGCAGCTGGGCGGCCTTCTTCCCATCGCGGGGGTATGAGATGGATCCCGTCGCCGGCCTTCTTCACGGCTTTTCCGTCGCCCTGCAACCGCAGAACCTGTTCTGGGCCTTCGTCGGCACCTTCATGGGCACGGCGATCGGCGTCCTGCCCGGGATCGGGCCGGCGCTGACCATCGCGCTGCTGCTGCCGGTCACGGTCTATATCGAGCCCACCGCCGCCTTCATCATGTTCGCCGGCATCTTCTACGGCGCGATGTACGGCGGCTCGACCACCTCGATCCTGCTGAACACGCCGGGCGAATCCGGCTCGATGATGACCGCGCTCGAGGGCAACAAGATGGCCCGCAACGGCCGCGGCGCGGCGGCGCTGTGCACCGCGGCCATCGGCTCCTTCGTTGCCGGCACCATCGGCACGCTCTGCCTGACCTTCCTCGCCCCGCCCATCGCCGAACTGGCCTTCGTCTTCAAGCCGCAGGATTATTTCGCGCTGATGCTGCTGGCCTTCCTGTCGGTCTCGGTCGTGATGGGCACCTCCAAGGTGCGCGGCTTCATCTCGCTGTTTCTCGGCCTGTCGCTCGGCGTCGTCGGCATCGACAAGCTCACCGGCCTGCAGCGGCTGACCTTCGGCGTCCCCGACCTGATGGACGGGGTCGAGATGACTGTGGTCCTCGTCTCGCTCTTCGCCGTGGGCGAGACGCTTTACGTCGCCAGCCGCTTCGGCCTGCACAAACCGAACCTGAACCCGCTGGCCGGCGGTATCTGGATGACGCGCGAAGACTGGAAACGGTCGTGGAAACCCTGGCTGCGCGGCACGTTCTTCGGCTTTCCCATCGGCGCGCTGCCCGCCGGCGGGGCCGAGATTCCGACCTTCCTGTCCTACACCGTCGAGCGCAAGCTGACGAAGCACCCCGAGGAATTCGGCCATGGCGCCATCGAGGGCGTCGCCGGCCCCGAGGCCGCGAACAACGCCGCCGCCGCGGGCGTGCTGGTGCCGCTCCTGACGCTCGGCCTGCCCACCTCGGCCACCGCGGCCATCCTGCTGGCCGCCTTCCAGAACTACGGGCTGCAACCCGGGCCGATGCTGTTCATCAACTCGGGCGATCTGGTCTGGGGCCTCATCGCCTCGCTTTACGTCGGCAATCTGATGCTCCTGATCCTGAACCTGCCGCTGGCCGGTCTCTGGGTCCGGCTGCTGTTCATCCCGCGGCCCTATCTCTATGCCGGGATCCTGATCTTCTCGCTGGTCGGCATCTGGGGCGTCTCGAACTCCTGGGTCGATCTGGCGATGATGTTCGGCGTCGGCCTCCTGGGCTATGTGATGCGGGTCTACGACTTTCCCATCGCGCCGGTGCTGATCGGGCTGATCCTCGGCCCGATGGCCGAGGTGCAGTTGCGCCGGGCGCTGGCCATCGGCCAGGGCAACTGGAGCGTGCTGGTCTCGACCCCGCTGTCGGCCGTGCTGATGGCGGTGGCCGCGCTGATCGTCATCGTCCCGGCCGCGCTGCACTGGCACCGCACCCGCCGGATCGACCCGCTGGAGCCCTGACCGCCCGACCGCGCCCGCCATGCCCGATGCCTCCGACCGGCGCGGTCCGCGCCTCCTGCGCCAGGCCCTTACCGTCCTTCTTGCCGCGGCGGGGGTGGTGGTCTTCCTGCTGCTCGGCCTGCCGCTGCCGTTCCTGTTCGGGCCGATGGCGGCCTCGCTGGTGGCGGCGCTTCTCGGCGTGCCGCTGACCGGGCTTGGCCAGGTCTCGGTCGCCGCCCGCGCCGTCCTCGGCCTTGCCATCGGCGCCTCTGTCACGCCGGCGCTGATCGCCAAGCTGCCGACGATGCTGGTCTCGGTCGCGCTGGTGCCGGTCTACATCGGGCTGATCGCCCTGATCGGCATTCCCTTCTTCCGCCGCATCTGCGGGTTCGACCCGGTGACGGCCTTCTATGCCGCCATGCCCGGCGGGGCCGCCGACATGACGCTGTTCGGGCAGGAGGCCGGCGCCAATGTGCGGCAATTGTCGCTGGTCCATGTCACCCGGCTGCTGGTGATCATGATCGTGGCGCCGGCGGTACTGGTCCATGTCTATGACGTCACCCTGTCGCATCCGGTCGGCCAGCCCGCCAGCGACCTGCCCCTGACCGAGATGGCGATCATGGTCGCCGCCGGCCTGCTGGGCTGGAAGGGGGGCGAGCGCATCGGCATGTTCGGCGCGGCGATCCTCGGCCCGCTCGTCGTCTCGGCCGTGCTGTCGCTGGCCGGCGTCATCACCCACCGCCCCCCGCGCGAGGCGCTGCTGGCGGCGCAGTTCCTGATCGGCACCGGGATCGGCGTCAGCTATGTCGGGGTCACGCTGCGGGAATTGCGCGAAACCGTCGCCGGCGGCGCGGCCTTCGTGGTGATCCTGGCGATCCTTGCCGGCGCCATGACCGAACTTGTCACCCTGACCGGCCTCGCCCCGCCGGTGGAGGGCTTCCTGTCCTTCACCCCCGGCGGCCAGGCCGAGATGTCGATGCTGGCGCTGGTGACGGGGGCCGATATCGGCTTCGTCATCGTCCATCACCTGACACGGATCTTCCTTGTCATCCTCGGCGCGCCGATCCTTTTCGCCTGGATGCGCCGGCAGGGCTGACGACCGGGCGCGTTCGCCCCGGGGGCGCGGCCGCTCGGGGCTGGCATGGCCGCAGATCGGCGCTATTCTGCGCAGATGAAGATGCGCGCCCCTTCCGGCCGGGACCGGCCCCCGCCCGAGGATCCGGCCGGGGACGAGGACGACCTGTGGTTCCTGCCCGGCCCCGACCCGGCCGAGGACGAGGCCCCCCCTGCCCCCCCGGGCATGCCGCCCATCCCCGCCGCATCGCGCGGCGGGCTGGTCGACGCGGCCGAATGGCGCGCGGCCGAGGCCATGCTGGTGCGGGATCTGGCGGCGCTGGCCCAGGATCACGGCAGGCTGGAGGAACGGGTGGCCGGTCTCGGCCCCGGGGTGGTGCAGCGGCTGGCGCAGGCCGAGGCCTCTGGCCTGTCCTGGTGGGCCGGAGACCGGGTGCAGCCCGACCGGCTGGCGCAATGGCTGGCCTTCCGCATCGGCGCGGCGGGCGAGGATGGCGGCGCCCTGATCCGCGCGGCCTGGGCCGCCCGGCGGCTGGCGGTCCCGGCCGCCGCCCTGCCGCACGGCGCGGTCGTGGTGGCCGGCCATCTCGGCGCCGAGGCAGGCGGCCTTGCCCTTCTGGCCGAGGAGGCCGCCGCCGCCCTGCCCCCGCCGGGCGAGATCGGATCGGTCGCCCTGGGCTGCGCCGCCTTCCACCTCTGGCGCGCGCTCGACGACCGGCCCGACCAGCTTCGCGGCATCGAGGCCG
>JBDHSO010000084.1:0-16209 GCA_039808125.1 Rhodobacter sp.
CGGCCGCCTTCCGATTTTTCCGGCCGCGCCGGACGGTTGGGGACGAAATCCGCTGGCAGCGGCACATCATCGAGCGAGGTGCGGATACTGATCGACATGGGCCAACAGATATGCGTTCAGGCTTCGTTCCGCCAGAGGCGGTGTAAAAGCACCGGGCATACTCAGCACTGGCGGCGGCACTGACGGGCTATCGCGCGGCAGGTCCCGGGGGTGGCCTCATGCTCTCTGATGCACTGCTGCATCTCGCGTGTGCAGGCGGTAACGCATTGCATCTCTGGCGGGCGGGTAACCGGTGGCGTCGAGCTGGAAAGCGGTGCCGGTGTTCCAGTGAAGACGGTTGGTGCCTTGAATGGCCATTCAGGGCAGTGCATATCTCCGCCCCCGCTATCCCGCACCCGGCACAGGCCGATTCCCAGCGCCTCCCAATCATCCCAGTTACGCTGAATGAAATTGACAATCCCGCCAGCCAGCGGCCGCATTTCAATAACATGCGGCTTCCTCACACCATCATCCACGATTGCAGTGGCCGCCACCAGCCGCAACTGGTCGTCTCTTCCCGGTTCAAAGAGCAGATCAAGACCGTTGCCATAAAACCAGTCATTGTCAAAATATCCGTTGCGGAAATACACACCGTCAGATTTGTTCAGACTTCTGGCGGCCAGAGTCAGAATATGGATTATGTGGTTCTGATCCTCATTACCTTTACCAAGATAGGCAATCCACATCCTGCCGGGAATGGTCGCCCCGCTGGCCGCTGGCTGCATGGCAATCGCCGGGCGCCCGATACTACTCGTGCCGGGCGCATAACTATGCCATCCGGGACGGCTCCAGCGGCCATAAGGCATCAAGTAACGCAACACGATCTCGCCATTCGGGGCTACGGGCAGCGCCGCATACAGCCGCCCGCCTTCAAGCGTGCTCCAGTAAAGCCCGGGCGACGACAAAAACGGAAGCGCAAAGGGCTTGCCGTCGGAGGCATTCAGCATGGTCTGAGGGGCCGACCAGTTACCGCCCTCGTCGCGCGTGCGCACAGCAGCGAGGCCGTCGGCCTCCCGGGTAGCCAGCCAGCTGGTTTGCCCATTGCTGGCAAGCGACAGCTCGGTGAAGGGATCTGGCGACGTGTCTATCAGGCGCGGTTCGGCAAGGTTACCGTCATGGTCCATGCGCACCTCGAACAGTCCGGCAGTTGATCGCAATACCAGCAGAATGCGCTTGCCGGGCGTGGTATCAATAACGGCCATATCGACCGAGCGCATATCGGCATTGCTGAACGGCGATCCCGGCGGTACCGTCGGCACACTGTCGGTGAACGATCCGCAACTGTTGTTGATAGCAAGGCAGTCGTTCATTGTATCATCGGTGTGCGAGACATGCAGCCGGCGATCGCGCTCGTCGATATAGGCAAGGAAGGTGCGCGTACCAAGCCGGGCGAGCGACAGGGCGCCATCGGTAAGGCCTGGGGCGATGATCTTGTTGAACCGCGTGAATTCACAACCCGACCCATTGTCGTTGGCATAAGCCCTGACCGGTGTTTGGGAAATCACGCCGTCGCGGTTCCAGTCAACCGACCCCTCCTGGATATCGACACCGAACCCGAAGACGTCTCTCAACTGCTCAAGGTAGCGGCGGCCCTGTTCGCCGGCAGGCGAAGACACCGCATGCCATTCCTTCAGGTTTACATTGTTGATGACAGGCCGCCCGAAACCGCCCGAGAACGAGATGTCCTCATGCCCATTGAAAGCGTAGCTTATGATGCTTGGGTAGTTCGGCTTGCAGTTGGCCTCAATTTTCTTGTCGCCGATTTCTACTTCAACTCCGTGGGGGCCATAATGTTCAAGCCCCAGTGTATGGCCAAGCTCATGCGCTGCGGTTGGCCCACTGAACAACGGCAGGTTGAGATAGGGAACCAGAACCGGCGCTTGTCCGCCACCTTCCGGATCACCTAGCGCGTAATGGAAATAGGGCCGCCGACGCGACTCCATCATCGACTGGCGCGCCGCGTCCGGATCGGCGCGCTTCCATCCTGTTCCATTTCTGACGGCAGCCACGTCATTATGGCCACCCCAGTCACCGTAAAGGACGAAATCCGTTGTCGGGGCATCGGCAGCCGGTGTCACGCCGCTGTCGAAATGCAGCGCGATTCCCGACTGGCCATCAGGGTTGTTCAATGACTGGGCGTTGCGCAGCCGCAACAGCGGGCTGGTCTCGGTGTCGCCATAGATTGCCGCCATGATGCGGGCATTATCAGGGGAAAGCATCACGGTAGGATCGTCGGGGTTGCGCTTGCCGTAATCCACCTCAAGGAACAGGTCCTTGTGCAACGGGTTGGCCCCCCAGCGAGGCAGATGCTGATAGGGCGCAGCCGCGACATCGCCCAGATATTCAACCTTGTCGGAAAGGCCGTCGCCATCAGTGTCACGCATGTCGGCGCTGCGGGAACATTCCCAGTTCCCAAGCACCTGCTGGCGTTTGCTGCAGGTGCCGATGAACTGCTCAAGCTCGTCTCCAAGGCCATCGCCGTCACTATCGTGGCCCGACAATGGTGCATCGTTGCGCACCAGTCGGATCAGCCCGGTGGCCTCACTGTCGGCGGCGCCGACCATGGCATACAACATGGATGGCGATGACGCATCGATGGTTGCGCTGTCGGCCGCACCACTGGTTTGGCGATAAAGCAAATTACCCTCATCATCGAGCAGATAAAGACGATGGCCCTGCGGACCCCGGGGGAGCGTCACCGTCTGCAGCCGTTCGCCGGCCCGCAACTGCTCTAGGCGCTTGAAACTGCCACCCACCGGGGCCTGCGATCGCAGTTTCACGCCATCGCACCACAGGTCTGCCTTGCCGGTCGCGGACGAGCGTGCCGCACGCATCACCAGCAGATAGCGCCCCGACTCTCCCGACTGAAAGCGCAGCCGCGAATTCAGATTGCCGGCCGAGTCATCATCCATGGCAACTTGCGTCACTGCCCCGTTGGGGTCTGCACCACGCAACAGATGCAGCACCGGGTCTGCCCCGGCCGTGGCGTTGCGCGTTTCACATTGGAGAACCCGCAATACCCCGAAAGTCAGTGGTATCTCGATCACCGGCGACCCACTCATGTCATAAGCGCTGCCGGCCCGACTGGAGTTTCGGTGATCGCGGATATTCCGCGCCGATGCCGTGACCATCAACACACTCGCCATGATCGACATGGCGGCAATCGCGCATGTTGCCCGCATGATGACCCTCCCTATTGTCATCAACCGAAGCTGGACGGCGAACAGTAACACTTGTGCCGGCTGCCCAATATAGCATGATCATCTGCTCATGCATATTGACTGACGAGGCTTATGCCATCGGCCCGGCCGAGACTTTCATTGGTGCAGATGCCGCGAGGCTCCCCTTGCATCATGGAAGCCCGGCACTGCCCATCAAATAAAGCGACGGCTCAGGCGGGGGGCTGACGCCGGTGTCGGTGACGCGCGATCACATCAGCGGCTATTTCGAAGTGCCAACGGCACTGATGATTGTCGACGAACCGCAACTCGCGCGTTTCAACCCCCGGTTGATCGCTGGCTGCGGCCGCCTGACCTCGGCCGAGGTCCGCACCCTGAAAGGTATTGCCGCGGGGCTTTCGACGTTGCGGATCACCACCGACGCAGGACTGTCGCCCGAAACGATCAAGGCGCAGATTCGCAGCCTCTATGCCAAGGCTCGCATCAACAGCCGCAAGCCGGTGCTGCGTTTCGTGCGCCAGCAGATGCTCTGCGACTGGCCGGGCACTTATCGGCGGCCCTCAGAACCGCCAGCTCAGGTCGGCGCCAAAGGTGCGCGGTTCGCCCCACGCGCGATAGCCACCGAACAGCGACCCGTTGATGAACCAGTATTTCGTGTCGGCCAGATTCCTGGCCCAGAGCGCCAGCGCCACCATGCCGCCACGCCCCGGAACTGGCAGTTCGGCCATCTCCAGCCGTGCGTTGAGCAGCCCATAGGCTGGAAAGGAGAACGCCCGGCTGGTCGTCGTCGCGCTCGCATGGCCGCCCTGCCAGCTATAGCTCAGGTCAAGCACCGGGCGGCCCACGATCGTTTGTGCAAAGCGATAACGCGCCTGTAGGTTGAAGCTGCTGGCGGGCACGGCAAAGCGATAGGCATCGGTGATGTCCTGGCCGTCGGCATCGACGATCCGGCTGTAATCGGGGTTCAGCCAGGCAAAGCTCGCCCCGATCTGCAGCGCCTCCCACGGCCTGGCCGTCAGCTCGGCCTCGACCCCCGCGATCACCGCGCTGCCCGCATTGATCGTGTTCGACGATGTCGCGTCGTCGACATTGACCAGCGTCAGCTGGATATCGTCATAATCGGCCCGGAACGCCGCCATGTTGAATCGCAAACGCCGCTCGAACAGTTCCGATTTCAACCCGATTTCATAGGATGTGACCCGTTCGGGGTTGAACCCGCGGCGGAATGCTGCCGTTGTGCCCGACCGCAGGTTGAACCCGCCCGTCTTATAACCTTCGGCGCGCTTGGCATAAACCATCGTTCCCGACGTGATGTCAAACGCCAGCGACAGCGTCGGGCTGAAATCGTCGAAGCTGCGGTCGCCTTGGACGGGATTGTCGGGCACGATGCGACCCGCTGGAAGGGCTTCGGTTCCCCGCGCAACCACTGCCGAACGCTCGTCACGCGACCAGCGTCCCGCCAGCGTCAGATGCAGCCGCCCGTCCAGCAGACGTGGAGTCATCGTCCCCTGCGCATAAAGGGCATAGGCGCGGTTGCTGATCCGGCTGAACGACCGCAGGATGGTCTGTTCCGGCGGCAGCGTCGCACGGCTGAGCCCATGCGCCTTTTCAGCGAAATAATAGGCGCCCGCGACATAATCGAGCCTGTCGCCGAAAGCGGTGCCCAGCAACTGCGCCTCCTGGCTCCACTGCTGCTGGCTTATGTCCGACGCGCCGATCAGCGCCGCCTTTGCCCTGAAAGATCCTGAGAGATAATCCTGATAACTATGGTGATCGAGAGTGCGATAGGCGGAGATCGACTTGATCGCGAAACGATCGCCCGCGTACCAGTCGATCGTCAACGAATGACCGGTCGAATCGATGGGACTTGGCCGGAAATCGCGGACGTCGGTGCTGCTGGAATCCGGACGCTGGGTCTGGCTGCCGCCGGGTGCAGCCTGGATGTAAAAGGCGGTATCTGCGGTGTTGGACCGATCGAAGACATAGCGCAGCGTCCACGCAGCGTCTGGCCGCCAGCGCAGGTCGGCGCGCCAAGTGTCGCGATGTCGGGCGCCGAAGGTTCGCGCCCCGGTACCGCGATTGCGCACCGGCCCGTCGCGGCGCGTCGCGACATAGGTGAGGCGTGCGGCCAGATCGCCGCCGACCGGGACATTGACCGTGACGGACCCGCTGCGTTCGTTGAACGCGCCGACCGTCGCGGTCGCATCGATGTGCCAGGCGCCGAACTCGGGCAGGCGTGTGACGAAATTGATCGCGCCGCCAGTCGCGTTGCGGCCGTAAAGCGTGCCCTGCGGCCCACGCAGCACCTCGATGCGTTCCAGGTCGACGATCTGCCGTCCCATATCCTGCACCCGCGCAACGTAGACACCGTCGACATAGACCGCGACGCTGGGATCCTGCGTCAGCTGATTGTCCGACGCCCCGATCCCGCGGATCACGATCAGCTGCGACGACTGGCCGCTCGGATGCGACTGCATCTGGACGTTGGGAACAGCATGACCGATATCGCCGATTTCGTCGATCCGCAGCCGCCGGATATCCTCCGCGTCGAGCGCGACGATCGAAATGGGCAAGTCCTGAAGCAGCTCGGCCTTTTTCTGTGCGGTGACGATGATGTCTGCCAGCCCGGTTCCCAGCGTGGCGGGAGGGCCGGGAACCACTTCGCGGGGGCGGCGCAAGTGTTGCGGACGCGGGGGTTGCTGCCGAGCGGCCACCACGACCAGCGATCCGTTCCCGGTATGGAAAACTGTCAGTCCCGTTCCCGCCAGCATTCGATCCAATGCCCGCGACACAAGCAGACTGCCGTAAACGCGGCGCGACCGTTTGCCGCGCACCAGCGCCGGATCAAACAACAGCGACAGCCCCGCCTGTCGGCCCAGTTCGACAAGTGCGGACCCCAGATCCTGGGCGGGGACCTCCACCCGCACACGCGCCTCATCCGTTCGCGCCGCGGCGGGGCTGGCGGCGATCACTGCGGTGATCACTGCGGCGGACAGCAGCGAACAGGTCGCGGCGATCAGGCGATTCCCGGCTATTGTCCCGATCCCTCCCATGCTCGCCGCCGGACGCGTCGCCGGGGCTGCCGTGTTCTTTCGCACGGCGTGATGATGCGCATCGCACATTGCGCCACGCTCGGCAACCAGATGCAGTGGAATGGTGCGATAAGCCGTGGATATTATACGCAATCCACTGCTCTTACGGCAAGTTAATTGCTATTTTGCGTAAGAGATTACGATCATCTCTGGAGTTTTCTGCACGACGCGAACTGGCAGGATCTGTTCGATGGATGTCAGGAATTCGGCGCTGTGCCCGACCTCGAACGTTCCGCTGACCCGAATTGACCCGACGCGCGCGTCGCCCAGGACGATCGGCCGCTTTTCATAGCGGTTAAGTTCGGCCACCGCCTCGGACAGCGGCGTGTTGTCGAAAACCATCAGCCCGTCCTGCCAGCTGACGAAACGCCGCATATCCGCATAATGCGACACAACGGCACGGCCACCTTGAATGACCAGTACGTCGTTCGGCTTCATCGTCGCGACGTCGCGCGATCCGCTGCGCACGACAACTGCCCCCTCAACCAGCGCGACGCGCAGCCTTTGTTCGTCCAGGCGCACATCGAACAGGGTGCCTAGTGCTGTGACACTGTCGCCGCGTGCGGTCACCGTGAAGGGTCTCCGCGGGTTCTTTGCCACATCGAACAATGCCTGTCCTTCGAGCAGGGCCACCTGACGCGCACCTTCGGTATAGCTGATGCGGACCTTGCTTTGCGTGTTCAGACGGACACGCGACCCGTCGGCAAGCCGGACGTCGATCCGTTCGTCGGCACCGGTCTGAAAGATCTTGCCGGTCGCCGCGATCGCCACCGTTCCGTTGCCCCGCCGTGCCGGTTCGCTCTCCATCCAGGCCAGACCACCCACCAACACCACCAGCGCAAGCGCAGCCGCGATGCGGGGCAGCTGCCAACTTGCACGTGGTCGCCGGGCGGCGAGCCGGGCGTGGGTTTCGTCCCGCAGCGCCAGGATTTCGGGTGCCTGCGCCAGCGCGCGCACCTTCTCCGCCGCACGCTCAACCTCGACATAGGCGGCGGCATGGCGCGCATCGGCGGCAAGCCATGAGTTGAATCGCCGCAGGTCGTGGGGGCTGGACCGGTCGTTCAGCCGCGCATGCCATTGCGCGGCCGCCAACCGGATGGCCTGGTCCGCCAGCGCCGACGGCGCGGGATGGCCCGTGCCATCATTGTCATCCTGGTCAATCACGATACGCCCTTAGTGCCCCGGCAACCCGCGCCAGGGCGGTTGCATAGTGTTTTTCCACCGCACGCGTGGATATGCCGATTACTTGGGCGACATCAACCGTTCGTTGACCCTCGATCATGCGCAGCACGAAAATGTCGCGCGTCCTTTCGGGCAGGTCGTGCAGAGCGCGCTGCAATGCGTGGATCGCCTGCCGGCCCTCGACGATCTGCAACGGCGAGACGTCGCAGCTGGGCAGAGTACCGCTTTGCGCTTCGTGGATCGGATCGTGCCGATGCGACTGACGCACGGTCTGGCGGCGGATATGATCGCGCAGGGCGTTCGACGCGGTGGTGAACAGATAATTTTCGGGTTTTTCGATCGTGTGGGCGCCGTCCATGCGCGACAGGCGCAGAAACACATCCTGGACCAGGTCGTGCACATCGGCCTGGCGATCGAGTCGGCGTTCGAAAAAGCGGTGCAGCGCGGGCGTATAGCGACGGACGAGCGCGTCGAGCCAGCGGCGATCGGGGTCGATCGCCGCTGTCTGACCATCGGAGGACGATATCGAATCCGCCCGATCCTTCATCGCATGGCATATCCCCATTGCAAGCGGCACGCGGCCGACCATCGGACGGGGTGTATCAAATCCGGGTCGGGCGCGCACCTGTCGTCAATTGTCCGCTCTGCGATCAGTGCTGGTCGCGAAGATAGACAACGCCCTCAGTGGTATAGATCGAATTGTTGAACTCGCCCTTCCACTCGGGATAGGACAGCGCCTCGGGGCTCACACGCGCGGTAAGTTTGCCGGTTGCCCCCTTGAAACGGCCGGTTCCGCCCGACACGTCATAATTGATTTCCGACGTGATCGTGCCGTCCTCGAACTGGCAGGCATAGCCGTTGTTCAGCGTATAGGCGATCTGGTCAAGATTGTCGTCAAAGGTGACGACGTTGGTCGCGGCGCGGATCTTATATTCATATTTGGCATTCTTGGGGCAGCGGGTGACCGGGATGACAATCGGTTCGACCATCGCGAACACGCTGCCTATGCCGAAAGTGCCTTTGACGCGGCTGTGGGTAGCGCTGGCGGGCGGCCCGGCATTGTCGTGGTTGATCTGGGTATGGATCGAGGCCCCGGCCATTTTCCACGACACGGGAACCGGCGTGCCCTTATCCTGCGCGTGCGCCGCCGACGCGCCGCCGATCGCCAGGGTGAGCGCCGCAAGCACTCCCGTCAGTTCAATCCCTCTCATCTGTCTTCTCCTTTCATTATGGACCTGTGCCGACGGGAAAGCGCGCTGTCGGCTGGTGACTGGCAAGACGCAGGCGCGGCGCGAACCCGAACACAAATCGACACATTGGTCGCCGGGGTCGCCGCACCGCGCATCAGGCTGCGGGGGCGGCCAACGATTTCTGGTCGTTGTCGATCGCACCGCCACTGCGCACGATCAGCAATGCTCCGACAAGTCCCAGCGGAACGATCACCGACAGCGCCATGCGCAGGCCATGAGCTTCGGCTCCGAAGGCGTCGCTCGACAGCCCGACCAGCCACGGCCCCAGGACAAAGCCAAGCAGGTTGAGCGCCAGCATCGCGATCGCGGTTCCGGTCGCCCGCAGATGATCGGGCAGGATATATTGCAGCGCGGCATAGATGCCGACCGCCCAGCCGCCTCCAAAAATCCCGGCCGGAATGGCGATCAGAAAGGCCGTGTCGGCGGTCGGCGCCCAGATGACGCACAGCACACCCAGCGTCGCCAGCGCCCGCGATACAGCCGACAGCTGGGTCATGCGGTGATAGCCCAGCCGGCCCAGCCGGTCTGACAACAGGCCGAACAGCAGCGCCCCCACCATTCCGGGGACGACAACCGCCTTGCCGAACAGCGCCCCAGCATCGGCCGCCGCCATGCCATAGTTGCGCGCGAACAGTGCTGCACCCCATGCGCCGAAGGCAAGCCCCGACATGACACCCAGCCCCAGTCCCAGCACGATCCCGCGGTAACTGGCAAAGCCGAACAGCCGCACGGTCAGCGGCACGACCGGCATCCGGACGGCAGGAGCATCGCGGTGCGCGGGTTCGCGAATGACTAGCCACGCCGCAGCGACCACCGCCAGCCCGACCCCTCCGAACAACTTGAACGCAAAGCGCCAGTCGTACGCCGCGGCGATGGCGGGCCCGACGCCAAAGCCTAGCATCTGACCGATATAGCTGGCGAGCGCCATAACGGCAAAGGCGCGGCCGCGCTTCTCGATCGGGAAATAGGCGGCGACAAGCGCATAGGCGGGAGCCTGAAAGGCCGCCTCGCCGATGCCCACACCGACGCGCGCGGCCGCAAGCATCCACGGTGTCGTCGCAAAACCCGACAGGATGGTGAACAGGCTCCAGATCACGCAGCCGACAACGATGATGCGGATGCGTGATACCCTGTCGGCAAGCACCGCGATCGGGATGGCGAGCGTTGAATAGAGAATGGCAAAAGCTGGGCCGAGGAGCAGCCCCATGAAACCGTCGGATACGCCGAACTCCGCCTTGATCGGCATGATGAGCCCGGCCAGCAAAAAGCGGTCGGCATAATTGAAGATCGCAATGCCGAGCAGCAGCAACAGCACCACCCAGCGATTGGGCATCTTTTGGTCAAGGGACATACAAAGCCTCCTGACCCCGGGCGCCAGACCGAACATGCGGCGCAAGGGTCGGAAAAAAATAGAGGAAAGGTCCGGCGGCGAGAGCCGGGCTGGAACCGCTTCGGCCGGAACCGCGAGTCCCCCGGCCGAAGTGGGACGGGTCAGAACTTGTAGCGCAGGTCAATGCCATAGCTGCGCGACTCCCCCCAGGCGCGATAGCCGCCGAACAACGATCCGTTGATGAACCAATATTTGGTGTCGGTGATATTCTTGCCCCAGATCGCGATGCTGAGGTCGCCTTCGCCGATGACGGGAATCTTGCTCAGCTCCAGCCGCCCGTTCAGGATACCATAACCGGGAAACTCATAGATTCCCGACGATTTGGTCGCGTTCAACGTCGTCGACTGGTGGCTGTAGTTCAGGTTGGCCGTCATATTGCCCACCGGAAGCGGCGGGAACTGATAGGTCAGCTGCGCGCTCATCGTCTGCTTGGGAACGGTAAACCGGTAATCGTCGGTGACGTCATTGCCGGCATTGTCGATGATCGATTTATATTCGGGGTCGAGCAACGCGCCGCTGACCGACGCGGTCAGCCCGCGCGCCAACCTTATCACCAGATCAGCCTCGACGCCCTGGATCACCGCCTTGCCCGCATTCATCGTGTCCGACGTCGTCGGATTGTTGACGTTGACCAGGGTCATCTGGATGTCGTTATAGTCCGACCGGAAGGCCGCGACGTTGAACCGGACGCGACGTTCCCAAAACTCCGACTTCAGCCCGATTTCATAGGCGGTGACATATTCGGGACGGAATCCTTCAGCAAATACCTCAAAGCTGCTCGACCGGGTGTTAAATCCGCCTGATTTATAGGCTTCCGAATATTTCGCATACAGGTTGACGCTCTCGCTAACATCAAAAGCAAGGGTGAAGCTGGGGCTGAAATCCGTATACTCGCGGTGCCCGCTGCCGCTGCCGCGGGGGATGACGAGCCCGCTCGACAGTATTTTGACGCTGTTGGTCAGTTCGGCATCACGCACATCCTTCGACCAGCGTCCGGCGGCGGTCAGATGCAGGCGTTCCTCCAGAATCTGCGGTGTGAACGTGCCCTGCGCATAAAGGGCATAGGCCTTGTTATCGATCGCCGAATCGGCATAGGAGGTCACGTCCTGAACCGCGATTGTCGCCTCGCTGAGGTTCGTCGCCTTTTCGCGGAAATAATAGGTGCCAAGAATATAGTCGAAACTATCGGAAAAGGCCGACCCGATCAGCTGAACCTCCTGGCTCCACTGCTTTTGGTGCGTGTCACCCGTCCCGATCAGCGCCGATCCCGGCCCGAAACGGCCCGGCAGATAGCTTTGATAGGTATAGCTGTCGAGTTTGCGATAGGCGCTGATCGAACGCAGCCGTACCGAGTCGCCCAGCTGCCAGTCGACGGTCAGCGAATGGCCGCGCGTGGTCACGTCATTGGGAACCAGATCGCGCACCATTGGCGAACTGACCGAGGGGCGCTTGCGTACTCTGCGATCAGGCACATACTCGATGTAGAAGGCCGTGTCTGCGGCATGGGAATCCTCGAACACATAGCGCAGGTCCAACGTGTCGGTCGGCTGCCAGCGCAGGTCGGCGCGGATCGCCTCGCGGTCCTTGGCGCCAAAACTGGGTGCGCCAGTGCCAAGATTGCGCACCGGACCGTCCTTGCTCAGCCGAATATAGGCAAAGCGCGCCGCCAGCCGCTCGCCGATCGGCGCATTGACCGCGACCCGGCCCGATACTTCGTCGCGATTGCCGACGCCAACCTGGGCGTCGATACCCCATTCGCCCAATGCGGGTTTGCGAGTGACGAAGTTCACCGCACCACCGGTCGCATTGCGGCCGTAAAGCGTCCCCTGCGGCCCGCGCAGCACCTCGATCCGTTCCAGGTCGGCGATCTGCACGCCCATGCCCTGGCTGCGCGCGACATAGACGCCGTCGACATAGATGCCAACGCTGGGGTCCTGCGTGATCTGCGTGTCCATGGCGCCGATGCCGCGGATGGTAATCATCGGCGAACTGGCACTGCTCGGGTGCGCCTGCTGCTGGACGTTGGGGATGGCGTTGCCGATATCGGTCACGTCGCTGACGCGCATATTCTCAATCTCGGCGGCGCCAAGCGCGACGATCGAGATCGGCGTGCGCTGCAGCGACTCCTCTTTCTTTTCCGCCGTCACGACGATTTCGTCGAGTCCGCCGGAGGACGGCGGCGCATCCTGCGCCAGTGCGGCGGTCGCGTTCAGCGACGCGCAGGCAAGAACAAGACCACAGGTTGTCGAATTAAGTTTGGAACGCGGCACGTCGTCACCCCCCATCATTGTTTGCTCTATCGCGGCCTTGAAACGGCGCGGCGTGACCCAAGACGCAGGCGAACGACAAGTCCGAACCATTTTTGTGGGCGACGGGCAGCGTGAGGCTGCGTAGCGGGAGACCTATGACACCAATGGCAATGTCATCCAGCGGCGATGTCGGATACATCGATCTCCGGCGGCGGATCGTGCGTGAGCTGACGGAGCTGATCGAACGGCGCGGCCAGCCCGACATGATCGTCAGCGACAATGGCACCGGGCTCACCAGCAACGCCGTGCCCGCATGGTGCGAAGCGCTTGGCATCGAGTGGCATTACAGCGCGCCTGGCAGGCCGATGCAGAACGGCTACGTCGAGAGGCTTCAATGGCCGCATGCGCGACGAGCCGCTCAATGAGACGCTGTTCATGAGCCTCGCGCATGCCCGGGTTGAGATCGCGGCCCGGGTCGAGGACTACAAAGGGGAAAGCTAAGGGTCACGTCACCAGGAAGCCCAATGAGCACTTCATCAGCTCTCAACCGCAAACAATGACGGATCAATGCACGGTTGACAGATGTGCCCACTTGACAGTCAGCACGCAGTTGGGCTCCATTCGCAATGGAGGAAGACCAAATGGCAATAGCAAAGTCAATTGAGATCGTGTCCGGATCAACTGAGGGCTTCGAAGCGGCAATCCGTCAAGGAATTGCCAAAGCTGCCGAGACCGTCAAGGACATTGAAGGCGCCTGGGTGAAGGATACCAAGCTCGTCATCAAAGACGGCGCAGTGACTGAATGGCGCGTGAGACTTAGTGTGACATTTTTGGTCCATTGAGCATTTGTGGCATCTGCACGGCGTATCCCTCGCCAGAACATTTGGCTCAGATCGGGGCTTAGACTAACGGAGGGCGGGCTACGTCTTGGGGTTGATATTGGGCGGCGAGTTTGCAGTGTGGCAAGCGCCGATGTTAGATGGTCTGTCACTTGGTCCTTTTGCGCCGATGGATGATGGCCGGGGCTCTGCCTAAGTTGGCGTCGGCGGGCGTCACGTTGTCCAGGCTCTTGAGGTAACGCTTCAGATTGTAGTGCTCGACGAAAGACTCGATCTGGGCCTTGACGTCGCCGGGTAGGAAGAAATTCCATTCAGATCGTGGCAGCCAGTATTGCTCCTATGGTTATCAGAAGAAACTGCAAGCCTACGGCCTGCAGCCATCAATGAGCGGAAGGGGAAATAGCTAAGATAAATCCGCCGTCGAGACGTTCTTCATATACTTGATGATAGAATTGATCTGGCGGCAGCAATTGCCAACCCGGCGTCAGGCGGAAGCTGCCATCTTCCAGTACATCAATAGGTTCTACGTCACCCGCAGACATCATTCATATCTGGGCGGCATCAGCCCCCTCGCTTTCGAAGCCAATGTGGCATTTTAAGATAGGTGACCGGCCTAAAACCGTTACATGTCCACATGCCCCCACAGGCTGCCGATAACGCCGGTCCAGATGACCCTGAACGCCCGCCGAGTTTTCAGTTCGTCCATGTCGTTTCTCTACTAAAGGGCTCACGGGAATCGCATTTAGACAGGTTGGTGATGGCTATGGCGGGTAGCCCTCGTTGGCAGACAGCACGCCGTTGGCCGCAAGCTGGACCGGCTTGGCGTTTGAGGCCGGCGCTCTGCCGGAAGCTGAAATCCGAATTCTGATCGACAGAATTTGGGATCAGGAAAAGATCAGAAATTCATCAGTTGTCCATCATGGCCTGCCTGATCCGGCAAACACATACTGTTTGGAGGAGCCATGAACCGGATTTGGCCCGCAGTTTCTGCCAGAGGAGGACTATGGGATGGACGAGAGACTCATCAATACGGATGCCACGGTTTCGCCGACCGCCCAGGGTGACGACGAAGGCGATCAGGCTCTGCTGAGATTCCTCGAGAAGCAGTGCGCTGCTGCCACAGCACTGAATGAGGAGCGGCAAAGGAGCCACGGCGAGATTATGGCGCATCTCAACCCACAGAAAGAACTGAGAGGAAAAGAACTCGCCGCCTTCAAGCTTGCCCGAGAGTCCTTTCAGAAACAGATGGCCATTCGTCAGGGTTTATCCGAAGGTCCAGTTGTTGGGGATCCTGTCGGGTTAGAAGAGTTTCCCATCGCCGATAATGGTCTTCTCACCTCCCAGACAATGTTGACCCACTCCGGCCTGATTGAGCAATATCTCAAACTTAGGCCGGTACCCGAGTTTCCAACAAATATCCAGACGTACGGCCCTCCCTTTCGGCACTGTTACCTCATGCCGTCTGTGAATGAGACATTTGTCGGGACACGTGTCGCTGACCGCCAAAGCGGTCTGATATCTCTTGCAACCGAAGCCAGCGAAGTTCTTGTGGGTTACCTCGGTGTAACCTATTCGATGCCAGTCAATCCTCTGGAGCAGGGGAGGCCCTTACCTGGAGGTGGTACTCTGCCACCCCCCTATCGGGAGGCCGAGATTGTCGTGATAGCGGACCTGTCCGGTTGGAAGCGCTGGTTTATTTACTCGGAGAATGAAGAGGCCCTGTGCGAGGGTGACCTTAACTTTAGCCTCTCGCCGAGCTTTCTCTACCCGGAAACCTACAACTCTGATGAAATGCATTACTCTACCATTTCCCGTGCGACAAATAAGCACTTCAGCTGGCATAATAAGGTAGGGCCCAAGTGGTACGGGGATATTCAGCCGTTCGGAATCAACAAGACAAGCTATAACTATGCCTCCAAAGTAGCTCTTCCTGGAGTGGCAACCAGCCCTCGGATACGCATCAACAACTATTGCAGCTACAAGGTTCTCGTCGGCTTGCGAATTGCTGTTTCTTCGTCAACATATCGAGAAGCGTTTGGAGCATACTCCATGGCCAAGTCGGAGATGGAGATCATGCTCAACAGCATCACAATCTTCCAATACGGATGAGCACCGTGATGCGGAGAGCGCAGCGTGGAGTGGTATGATATCGCGCTAGGCAGACCAATGCAGAACGGCTGAGCCCGGAGCTACAATGGGGTGAAGTCGGCACGCATCCCTCGGCTACGCCACCCTGGCGGCGTTCGCCGCTGAACTGGATAGCAATGGCCTGCTTCAACCCGCACTCATGCGCGACAAAGCCGCTGGGCTCTAATTGCCGCTGGGGGAAAGCTGGGTTCACGTCAGCAGGCGAACAACGCGGCGCCAAGGTCAAGAAGCGGTTGGAGATCACACATTCCATGCCGAAACAGTCCAGACCATTTTCCGGATCGCATTGCAGGGCGATGGCCGCTGGGGATCGATGGGGGACAAGGTCATCGCGGCATGGCTCGATGAGAGGTCGATTCGCACGCGCGAGGGTGGAGGCTGGGGACCTGGGCGCCGAAACTCAACAAGCGCGTCACCGAGGCTGATCTGAGATTAAAGCGTCTCTACGACGCACTCGAAAACGGGATTGCCGCGGTCGACGATACCGACCTCAAGGAGCGCATTGCGACCCTCATGGCGACGCGCGATAAGGCGAAGCCAGTCGCCGCGCACGATAGCCTTGCTCAGCGCTGAGGGCTGGAAGGAGGTGCACCCAACATGCTGGCGAAGTTCGCCAGCGCCTCGCGCAGGCGGATGCGAAATGAGAAATGAGAAATGAGAAATGAGAAATGAGAATGGCGGCTATCGTCGCGTCAACTCGCGCGCGCTGGTACAACGGGTCGAAGTCGCCGTCGATGAGGTGCGGATTCTCGTCTCGAAGAGCAATAGGGCCCAAGCGATGTTCGCGGGAGCCGCCGAAACAAAGCCGGGCGCAGTGCCCAGCGTTGTTCCGAAGTGGCGC
>JBDHSO010000085.1:0-15943 GCA_039808125.1 Rhodobacter sp.
ACGATCCAGAACGACAGGGCCCCCGGAGATGACGATGCCGCCCAGAGTGCACTTCCAGGCCAGCCGGACCCCGCAGGCCCAGGCGGCGCAGGCGCGTCTGGTGGCGCGCTACGGCAATGCTCCGGCAGCGGCCGCAGAGGTGATCGTGGCACTGGGGGGCGATGGGTTCATGCTCCAGACGCTGCATGGCTTTCGCAGCCGGGAACTGCCGGTCTATGGCATGAATTGCGGCACCATCGGCTTTCTGATGAACGCCTTTTCCGAGGACGACCTGTCCGAGCGGCTGCGGGAGGCCGAGGAGGCCACGCTCAATCCGCTGTCGATGCGGGCCGAGAACGTCAGGGGCCGCGTGACCGAGGCGCTGGCGGTGAACGAGGTTTCTCTGCTGCGGCAGGGTCCGCAGGCGGCGAAGCTGAAGGTTTCGGTCGACGGGCGCGAGCGGCTGGACGAGCTTGTCTGCGATGGCGCGCTGGTGGCGACGCCGGCGGGGTCCACGGCCTATAACTATTCCGCGCACGGGCCGATCCTGCCCATCGGCGCCGATGTGCTGGCGCTGACGGCGATGGCGGCCTTCCGGCCCCGGCGCTGGCGCGGGGCGCTGGTGCCCAAGGCGGCGGAGGTGCGCTTCGACGTGCTGGAGCCCGAGAAACGCCCGGTGATGGCCGATGCCGACAGCCGGTCTTCGGTGCGCGACGTGCTGTCGGTGGTGGTCCGGTCCGAACCCGGGGTACGGCATCGGCTGCTGTTCGACCCCGGTCACGGGCTGGAGGAACGGCTGATCCGCGAACAGTTCGTGTGACAATGCGGCGACGGGTCGCCGGTTCTGCCGCGGGCGGCCGGGGCCGGATCAGCCCTTCAGCCCCCAGGCGTCAAGCTTGCGGTACAGCGTCGAGGGCGAGACGTCGAGGTCGCGCGCCGCCCGCGGCACCGAACCGGCGTGACGGGCCAGAGCGGCCTCGATCGCCAGGCGTTCAAGTTCTGCCAGCGTCAGACCGGCGAAACGGCTGTCGGCCGCGGCTGGCGGCGGTCCGGCCGGGCCGCGCGCCGGCAGCGAGGCGGGCAGCATGTCGGGCGTGACCTCGCCGCCATGGTGCAGCACCACGACATTGCGAATGACATTCAGCACCTGCCGCACGTTGCCCGGCCAGTCCTGCGCCAGAAGATGCGCCACCGTCTCTGGCGCAAGGCCCTCGAAATGCTTGTTTTCCTCTTCGGCAAAGCGCAGGAGCGCCGCCTCGGCGATCTCGATCACGTCGCGGCCACGGGTGCGCAGGGGGGGCAGGTGCAGCGGCACGACATAAAGGCGGTAGAACAGGTCCTCGCGGAACTGGCGGGCCGTCACAGCCGCAACGGGATCGCGGTTCGTGGCGCAGACGATGCGCACGTCCACCTTGCGCGGCCGGGTCGCGCCCACGGGCTGCACGGTCGAGGTTTGCAGAAACCGCAGCAGCTTGGTCTGCAGGGCCGGCGCCATCTCGCAGATCTCGTCGAGAAAGAGCGTGCCGCCATCGGCGGCCACGGCCGCGCCCGGCTTGTCGGCGATGGCGCCGGTGAAACTGCCCTTTACATGGCCGAAGACCTCCGATTCCAGCAGGTCTGGCGGGATCGCGCCGCAGTTCAGCGCGATGAAGGGACCGGCGGCGCGGCCGGACTGGGCATGCACCGCCAGCGCCGCCAGTTCCTTGCCGGTGCCGCTTTCGCCGGTGATGAAGACGGTCGCCATCGAGCGGGCGACCGAGGCGATGGTGCGGTGGATGGCCGCCATCTGCGGCGAGGAGCCGATGAAGGTCGAGGAATCGGTCATCTCGCCCGATTGCCGGGCGCGGGGGCGCGGGGCAGGGCCGGCCGGCCCGATGCGCAGGCTTTCGGCCAGTCGCCGCGGCGGCAGCGGCAGCATCAGCACGTCGGCCGCCCCCGCGCGCATGGCGGCCAGCGCTCGCTCGGTCTCGGCCGCAGGCGCCAGGGCCAGGATGCGGGTGCCCGGGCGCAGCGCCAGGATCTCGGCCAGCAGCGCCAGCGCATCGCGGTCGGGCAGCGCCAGATCCAGCGCGACCACGGCGGGGTGCGTGGCATGGAACAGCCGCAGCCCCTCGGCCCCGTCGGGCGCCAGATGCAGCGCCAGCCCCTCGTCGCGCAATTGCGCACGCAGCCCCGTCGGCAGGGCCGCGGCCGGGCCGATCAGCAGCGTCGCGCCGGTGTTTCGCGGGGCAGCGCTCATCCGCCCGCCCCCGCCTGTGCTGTCCGTCCGGTCTTCGTCATGGCCGCGAGGCTGCCATGCGGCGCGGGGGCCGTAAAGCCCGCCCGCTTCACCCCCGCGCGAGGCCGAGCGATTGCAGCGCCACGGTGATCTCGTCCAGGATCGCGGGATCGTCGATGGTGGCGGGCGCCTTCCAGGGCTGGTTGTCGGCGATCTTTGCCATGGTCCCGCGCAGGATCTTGCCCGATCGGGTCTTCGGCAGCCGGTCCACCACCACGGCGCGCTTGAAATCGGCGACGGGGCCGATCTTCTGGCGCATCAATGCGATACATTCCCTGACCACTTCGTCATGTGCGCGGGCCGAGTTCCTGTTGAGGCAGAGAAACCCCAGCGGCGACTGGCCTTTCAGCGCATCGGCGACCCCGATCACCGCACATTCGGCAACATCGGGATGGCTGGCCAGCACCTCCTCCATGGCGCCGGTCGACAGCCGGTGGCCGGCGACGTTGATCACATCGTCGGTGCGCGCCATGATGTAGAGATAGCCGTCCTGATCGACATAGCCGGCATCGCCGGTCTCGTAATAGCCGGGGAAATGGCTGAGATAGCTTTTGCGGAAGCGTTCGTCGGCGTTCCACAGCGTCGGCAGCGTTCCGGGCGGCAGCGGCAGCCTGACCGCGATGGCCCCCAGCGTTCCGGCCGAGACGGGATGGCCGCCCTCGTCCAGAACCTGCACGTCATAGCCCGGCATCGGCACCGAGGGCGAGCCGAGCTTGACCGGCAGCCGTTCGATCCCCATCGGATTGGCGGCGATGGCCCAGCCCGTCTCGGTCTGCCACCAGTGGTCGATGACCGGCACCTTCAGATGGCGCTGCGCCCATTCGATCGTGTCGGGATCGGCGCGTTCGCCGGCAAGAAAACAGATCCGGAGATGGCGCAGGTTGTAATCCTTCACCAGCACGCCCTCGGGATCGTCGCGCTTGATGGCGCGCAGCGCGGTGGGGGCGGTGAAGAAGGACTTGACCTTGTTCTCGCTGATCACCCGCCAGAAGGTGCCGGCATCGGGGGTTCCCACGGGCTTGCCCTCGAAAACCACGGTGGTGCAGCCGGCGATCAGCGGCGCATAGCAGATATAGCTGTGACCGACGACCCAGCCCACGTCGGACGCGGCCCAGAACACCTCGCCCGGTTCCATGTCGTAGATGGCCGTCATCGTCCAGTTCAGCGCGACCAGATGGCCGGCGGTGGCCCGCACCACGCCCTTCGGCGCGCCCGTGGTGCCGGAGGTATAGAGGATATAGGCCGGGTGATTGCCTTCGACGGGCACGCATTCCGCCGGCTCCACCCCGAACTGGAAGCTGTGCCAGGCGACATCGCGCCCTTCGACCAGGCTGGCCACCTCCTGCTCGCGCTGAAGGATCACGCAGAAATCCGGCTTGTGCGTGGCCATGTCGATGGCGGCGTCGAGCAACGGCTTGTAATGCACGATCCGGTTCGGCTCGACCTCCGCAGGAGGCGGCGATGATCGCCTTGGGCGTGCAATCGTCGATCCGGACCGCCAGTTCCGCCGCCGCGAAACCGCCGAAGACGACCGAATGGATCGCCCCCAGCCGCGCGCAGGCCAGCATGGCCTCCAGCGCCTCGGGGACCATGGGCATGTAGATGATGACCCGGTCGCCCTTGGTCACACCCTTGGCGCGCAGGGCGCCGGCAAGGCTTGCCACGCGCCTTTGCAACTCGCGAAAGGTGATGCCGCGTTTCAGATGGGTGACGGGGCTGTCATGGATGATGGCAAGCTGGTCGCCGCGCCCGGCCTCGACATGGCGGTCGACGGCATTCCAGCAGGTGTTCACCTTCGCATCGGTGAACCATTCGTAAAGGGGGGCGCGCGACTCGTCCAGCGCGCGGGTCGGCGGTTCGATCCAGTCGATCCGTTCGGCGGCCCGCATCCAGAAGGCGTCGGGGTCGGCTTTCCATTCGGCATAGGTTTCGGCATATCCCATTGCGCGGCCCTCCTCCAAAAGCGCGCCCCGTGTTACCGCGCGGACCCGGATCGAGGCAACTTTGTTACCGGCAACATTCCACGCGCGGCGGGAAATATTTGCAGATATTCGCGGATCCCGGTTGCGAATATTTGCAAAGCCGGGGGTGCAGGAAATCCGGCCGCTAACCCGGGCCGTGTTTGCAAACCTTCCGGCCCGGACGCGCGACTCAGCCGTATTGCGACACTTCGGTCCCGGCGATAGCGGCCATGTTCAGCAGGCCGCGCGCGGTGATCGAGGGCGTCACCACATGGGCCTTGTTGCCCATGCCCATCAGGATCGGCCCGACCTCCAGGCCGGCGGCCTTCATCTTCAGGATGTTGCGCACCCCCGAGGCCGTGTCGGCCGAGGCGAAGACCAGCACATTCGCCGCCCCCTCCAGCCGGCCGCCGGGCAGGAGGCGGTCGCGCAGCCCCTGATCCAGCGCGGAATCGGCATTCATCTCGCCTTCATAGACGAAATCGGGCTGGCGGGCGTCGAGAAGGGCCAGCGCGGCGCGCATCCGCTCGCCCGCGGGGGTGTTCATGTTGCCGAACTGGCTCTGGGTGCAGAGCGCGATCTTCGGTTTCAGGCCGAAGCGGCGCACATGGCGGGCGGCGCCGATCACGGTTTCCATGATCTCCTGCGGGCTCGGCTCGGCATGGACATGGGTGTCGGCGATGAAAAGCGGGCCGTCCTCCAGGATCATCATCGACAGCGCGCCGGCCGGCTGCAGCCCGTCGCGGGCCAGCACCTGACGGATATAGTTCAGATGCCAGTGATACTGCCCGAAGGTGCCGCAGATCAGGCTGTCGGCCTCGCCGCGCTGCACCATGACCGTGCCGATGGCGGTGGTGTTGGTGCGCATGACGGCGCGGGCGATGTCGGGGGTGACGCCGCGGCGCGCCATCAGTTGCAGGTAGGTTTCCCAGTAGTCGCGGTAGCGGTGGTCGCTTTCGGGGTTCACGATCTCGAAATCGCGACCCGGGCGGATCGGCAGGCCGGCGCGTTCGCAGCGGGTGGCGACGACTTCGGGGCGGCCGATCAGGATCGGCACCTCGGTCGTTTCTTCCAGCATCGCATTGGCCGCGCGCAGGACGCGCTCGTCCTCGCCTTCGGCAAAGACGATGCGGCGGCGGGCCAGCCGCGAGGCCTGGAAGACCGGCCGCATCAGCAGCGCCGACTTGAAGACCGAGCCGTCAAGCCGGCGCTTGTAGGCGTCGAGATCGGGCAGCGGCCGGGTGGCGACGCCGGTTTCCATGGCCGCGCGCGCCACCGCCGTGGCGACGACCCCCATCAGCCGCGGGTCGAAGGGCTTCGGGATCAGATAGTCCGGGCCGAAGCTGAGCGTCTCGCCATGATAGGCGGCGGCGGCCTCGGCGCTGGTCGTGGCGCGCGCAAGCGCCGCGATGCCCTCGATGCAGGCCAGTTCCATATCCCGGTTGATCGTGGTGGCCCCGACATCGAGCGCGCCGCGGAATATGAAGGGGAAGCACAGGACGTTGTTGACCTGGTTGGGAAAATCGCTGCGCCCCGTGGCGATGATCGCGCCGGGTGCGACCGAGCGCACCTGGTCGGGCAGGATCTCCGGCGTCGGATTGGCCAGTGCGAAGATGATCGGATCGGGCGCCATTCGCGCCACCATCTCCGGCGTCAGGACGCCGGGGCCGGACAGGCCGAGAAAGAGATCGGCGCCGGTGATCACCTCGTCCAGCGTCCGCGGTGCCGTGCCCTGGGCGAAGGCAGCCTTCTGTGGCGTCACCTGTTCGGGGCGGCCGCGATAGACCAGCCCGTCCAGATCGCAGAGCCAGATGTTTTCCCGCCGCACGCCCAGCTCCACCAGCATTTCGAGACAGGCGATGCCCGCCGCGCCGCCGCCGGTCGAGACCACGCGGATCTGGTCGAAGCGCTTTTTCGTCACGATCAGCGCATTGGTCGCGGCCGCACCCACCACGATGGCCGTGCCGTGCTGATCGTCGTGGAAGACGGGGATGTTCATCCGCTCGCGGCACAATTGTTCAACGATGAAACAATCGGGGGCCTTGATGTCTTCCAGATTGATCGCGCCGAAGGTCGGCTCCAGCGCGCAGACGATATCGGCCAGTTTCACCGGGTCGAGTTCGTTCACCTCGATGTCGAAGCAGTCGATATTGGCGAACTTCTTGAACAGGACGGCCTTGCCCTCCATCACCGGCTTCGAGGCGATGGCGCCGATGTTGCCAAGGCCGAGCACGGCGGTGCCGTTCGAGACCACGGCGACCAGATTGCCGCGGGCGGTGTAGCGGCTGGCGGTGGCGGGATCGGCCTTGATCTCGAGACAGGCCTCGGCCACGCCGGGGGAATAGGCCAGCGACAGGTCGCGGCCATTGGCCAGCGGCTTTGTTGCCCGGATCTCCAGCTTGCCGGGCTTGGGCAGCGCGTGATAGTCCAGCGCCGCCTGCCGTGTCGCATTGGCATGTCCTTCGTCCATCGGACCCTCCCTCAACTGGTTCAGCGTTAAACCATTTTGCGAATCACGCAAGCGGTGATCACCGTTTCTTCGCGCGCCGGCCGTTTTGCGAAAAGCCGAAAACGCCTGCCGGAACTGCCCGCCGCAAACGCCCGGCTTGCGCGCGGCCGGCGTTGCGCTAGACCTGCGGCAGGGGAGAGAGCCATGACCGAGATCCGCGCCGAAATCCTGTTGCCCACCGCCGACCTGCGCGGCGACCTGCCGTTCTTCACCAAAACGCTGAAGATGCGGCTGGACATGATCTATCCTGCCGACGATCCGCAGGTGGCGGTCGTCTCGGGCCACGGGCTGCGGCTGCGGCTGGATGCAGGGGCGCAGACCGCGGCCGGGCAGGTGAACATCTTCACCGACGGCGATTTTGCCGAGGCGCGCGAGATGGTGTCGCCCGGGGGCACCCGTGTGGTGGTGGACCGTCTGAACCCGCCCCTGGTGCTGCCCGCGACCGAACATGCCTTCGTCGTCCGCAGGCTGGCCGATCAGGCGCCCTGGGTGATCGGGCGGGCCGGGATGATGTACCGCGATCTCGTGCCGTCGCGTCTGGGCGGGGCGATGATCGCCAGCCACATCCGGGTGCCGGACGGCAAGGTTCCGGACATGGTGCATTTCCACAAGGTCGGCTTTCAGCTGATCTTTTGCATCAAGGGCTGGGTCGATGTGCTTTACGAGGACCAGGGCGGGATCCGGCGGCTGCATGCCGGCGACTGCTTCATCCAGCCGCCGCGGATCCGCCATCGGGTGCTGGAATCGGGCGACGGGATCGAGGTGGTCGAGATCGGCGTGCCGGCCGAACATGTGACCGAGATCGATCACGATATGGCCCTGCCGACGCCGCATTTCCGACCCGAACGGGACTGGGACGGCCAGCGCTTCGTGCATGACGTGGGGTCCGAGGGCGTGTTCCGCCCGTTCCGCATCCCGGGGTTCGAGGCACGCGACACCACGATCGCCGCAAACACCGGCGGCGTCGCCTCGGTGATGGTGGCGCGGCCGGTCGCCGGCGAAAGAGCGCCCTGGACGCGGCATTCCGGCGATATCCTCTTCTCGTTCGTGATGACGGGCGGCATGACGCTGGAGGGCGAGGGCAAGGACCCCTACCGGCTGACGCCCGGCGATGCCTTCGTGATTCCGCCCGGAATGGCCACCCGCTATGCCGATCCGACGCCGGATCTGCAACTGATGGAAGTGACGCTTCCGGCAAATCCGCGGACCGAGGTGGTCTGACCGCGACCCTGCGGTGCCGCTGCGCGGCAAGCCGGCATCTCGCCTCTGGCGCAAGCGCCAACCGGCTCGGGTACCACCCCGGGGGCGATGCCCCCGGGGTTGCGGCGCCGATCCGTGCCAGCAGGCGGGTGGGGGAAGGAGGCGGCCCCTCGGGGGCGCAGAGGCTTGCGGCGGAGAGGGGTTCCGGTCACATTGCCGGCAGGAGAGGGAGATCCGCCGATGAGCCTGCTCGAAGCTGCGACCAAGGTGCGCGAGAATGCCTATGCCCCCTATTCCCGCTTCAAGGTGGGGGCGGCCCTGCGGGCGGAATCGGGGGCGGTCTATACCGGGGTCAATGTCGAGAATGTGGCCTATCCCGAAGGCACCTGCGCCGAGGCCGGGGCGATCGCGGCAATGTGCGCGGCCGGAGAGCGGCGGATCGCCGAGATCCTGGTCATCGCCGACAGCCCCGAGCCGGTGCCCTGCTGCGGCGGCTGCCGGCAGAAGATCGCCGAATTCGCCGCGCCCGAGGTGCGCGTGACCATGGCGACGGTGGATGGCAAGACGCGCAGCGTGACGGTGGCGGAATTGTTGCCCGGGGTGTTTCGCGCCGCGCATATGGACCGGGCATGATCCCCGCGCGGCTGATCGCCACGATCCGCGATGGCGGCACGCCCCCTTCCGCCGATCTGGCCGAATTCGCGGCCGGTCTGGCCTCGGGCACGGTCAGCGATGCGCAGGCCGGGGCCTTTGCCATGGCCGTGCTGCTGAAGGGCCTGTCCGAGGAGGGGCGGATCGCGCTGACCCGCGGCATGCGGGATTCGGGGCGGGTGATGTCCTGGGATCTGCCGGGGCCGGTGGTCGACAAGCATTCCACGGGCGGGATCGGTGACAGCGTTTCGCTGCTGCTGGTGCCGGCACTTGTCGCCTGCGGCGCCTATGTGCCGATGATTTCGGGCCGCGGGCTTGGCCATACCGGCGGCACGCTCGACAAGCTGGAGGCGATTCCGGGGTTGCGCACCCAGTTGACCGAGGCGGATATCCAGGCGCAGTTGCGGCACTGCGGCGGCGCCATCGTCGCCGCGACGGCCGATCTGGCCCCGGCGGACCGGCGGCTCTACGCCATCCGCGACGTGACCGCGACGGTGGAGTCGATCGACCTGATCACCGCCTCGATCCTGTCGAAGAAGCTGGCCGCCGGGCTGGAGGCGCTGGTTCTTGACGTCAAGTGCGGGTCTGGCGCGTTCATGAAGACGCCGGACCGGGCCGAGGCACTGGCGCGGTCGCTGGTGACGGTGGCGCAGGGCGCGGGCTGCATGACCTCGGCGCTGATCACCGACATGTCGCAGCCGCTGGCTACGGCGGCCGGCAATGCGCTGGAGGTGATCGAGGTGATGGAGACGCTGACCGGCACCTCGGTGAACACGGCGCTTTGGGATCTGACCGTGGCGCTTGGCGGCGAGCTTCTGGCCATGGCCGGGCTTGCGGCGGATGTGGCCGATGGCGAAGCGCGGATCGGCCAGGCGCTGGAGGGCGGCGCGGCGGCGGATATGTTCGGCCGGATGGTGGCGCGACAGGGCGGCCCCAGCGATTTCGTCGAGCGCTGGCCCGACCGGCTGCCGGCCGCGCCGGTGGTGGCCGAGGTGCCGGCGCTGGAGAGGGGCCATGTCGTCGCCATCGACGGCGAGGCGCTGGGCCAGGCCGTTGTGGAACTGGGCGGCGGCCGCCGGCGCGAGGGCGAGCGGATCAATCCTTCGGTCGGCCTGTCCGACCTGGCCGGCCTGGGCGAGGAGGCCGGGATCGGTGTGCCGCTGGCGCTGGTACATGCGGCGACGGGGGATGCGGCCGCCGCCGCGGTGCGCGCGGTTCAGGCCGCGTATCGCATCGGTTCGGGCGAGGTGGAGGAACTGCCGCTGGTGATGAAGAGGATCGGATGATGGCGCGGGCCTTTCTGATCGTGATGGATTCGGTCGGCGCGGGCGGCGCCCCGGATGCGGCGGAGTTCGGCGATGCCGGCGCGAACACACTGGGCCATATCGCGCTGGCCTGCGCCGAGGGGCGAGCGGATATCGGCCGGCAGGGACCGCTGGCGATGCCCAACCTCGATGCGCTGGGGCTTGGCGCGGCGGTGCGGCTGGCCTCGGATGCGGCGATGCCAGGGTTTTCCCATGCCGCGCCACGCGGCCTCTGGGGCGCGGCCGAGGAGATCTCGCGCGGCAAGGACACGCCCTCGGGGCATTGGGAACTGGCGGGGGTGCCGGTGCCCTGGGACTGGACCTATTTCCCCGACACCGTACCGGCCTTTCCGCCCGAGATCGTGGCCGAGGTCTGCCGGCTGGCCGGGACCGCCGGTATCCTGGGCAATTGCCATGCCTCGGGCGTGCCGATCATCGCCGAACATTGCGCGGCGCATCTGCGGACCGGCTGGCCGATCTGCTATACTTCGGCGGATTCGGTGTTCCAGATCGCCGCGCATGAGGAGACCTTCGGGCTGGAGCGGCTGCTGGAGCTTTGTGCCGGTCTGGCGCCGATGCTGCATGCGCGGCGGGTCGGCCGGGTGATCGCCCGGCCCTTCACCGGCAGTTGCGACGACTTCCACCGCACGGCGCATCGCAGGGACTTTGCCATGGCGCCGCCCGCGCCCACGCTTCTGGACCGGGTGGCAGGGGCGGGGCGGGCGACCCATGCCATCGGCAAGATCGGCGACATCTTTTCGATGCAGGGCATCGGGAAGCTCTGGAAGGGTCGTGACGATGCTGAACTTTTCGAACATCTTCTGCATCTGGGTGCCGAGGCGGAGCCCGGATCCTTGACCTTTGCGAACTTCGTCGAGTTCGACACCCTCTATGGCCACCGGCGCGACACCGCCGGCTACGCCCGTGCGCTGGAATGGTTCGATGCCCGGGTGCCGCAGTTTTTGGCGCGGCTTGCTCCGGGGGATCTTGCGATCTTCACCGCCGACCACGGCAACGATCCGACCTGGGCCGGGACCGAACACACCCGCGAGCGGGTGCCGGTGACGGGCTGGGGGCAGGGCGCGAAGGCCGTCGGCATCGTCGGCTTTGCCGATGTTGGCGCCTCGGTCGCGGCGCATCTGGGGGTGGATCCGGCTGGACTGGGGCGGAGTTTCCTGTGACCGGGCGGTCCCGCGGCGAATCCCGGGGTGGGGTCACTGCCCCCACACCCCCGGGGTATTTTCATCAAGAGGAAGAGGCAAAGTGAGCGAGATCGCCGGGCTGCCGAAGGTGGAACTGCATCTGCATCTGGAAGGGGCGGCGCCGCCGGCCTTCATCCGCGGCCTTGCGGCCGAGAAGAAGATCGACATCGGCGGCATCTTCGATGCGCGGGGCGGCTATGACTATCGCGATTTCTGGCATTTCTTGAAGGTCTATGAGGCCGCGACCTCGGTCCTGCTGACGCCGGAGGATTATCGCCGGCTGACGCTTGCGGTGCTGGAGGAAAGTGCGGCAAGCGGCGTCGTCTACAGCGAGACCTTTCTGTCGCCGGATTTCTGCGGCGGCCGCGATCCCGGCGCCTGGCGCGAATATCTGCTGGCGATCCGCGAGGCGGCGGACGAGGCCGAGCGCAGGATGGGGATCACCCTGCGCGGCATCGTCACATGCATCCGCCATTTCGGCCCGGAAAAGGCGCGCGAGACCGCGCTTTGTGCCGCCGAGACCGCGGGCGACTGGCTGACCGGCTTCGGCATTGCCGGTGACGAGAAGATGGGAAAGCCGGCGGATTTTCTCTGGGCCTTCGATTGCGCCCGCGAGGCCGGGTTGCGCATCACCGCGCATTCCGGCGAATGGGGCGGGCCGGAGACGATCCGCGACACCTTGCGCAGCCTGAACCCCGAGCGGCTGGGCCATGGCGTGCGTGCCATCGAGGATCTGTCGCTGGTCGACGAGTTGGCCGAGCGCGGCACGGTGCTGGAGGTCTGTCCGGGATCGAATGTCGCGCTGGGCATCTATCCGGCATTTCGCGCCCATCCCGTTGCCGAGCTGGACCGGAGGGGGGTGAAGGTCACGGTCTCGACCGACGATCCGCCCTTCTTCCACACCACGATGGCGCGCGAATACGAGGAGTTGCACCGCGCCTTCGACTGGGACGAAGGGCAGTTCCTGCGGCTGGCCCGGCAGGCGCTTGACGCGGCCTTCTGCGACGCCGATACGAAGACCCGGATCGCCAAGAAGCTGGAGCGCTGAGCATGCTGGACCATCTGACCGTCGTTTCCCATCCGCTTGTCCAGCACAAGCTGTCGATCATGCGCGACAGGGAAACCTCGACCGCATCGTTTAGGCGGTTGCTGCGCGAGATCAGCCTGTTGCTGGCCTATGAGGTGACGCGCGAACTGCCGATGACGACCGAGCGGATCGAAACGCCGCTTTGCGCGATGGATGCGCCGACGATCGATGGAAAGAAGCTGGCGCTGATCTCGATCCTGCGCGCCGGCAACGGGCTGCTGGACGGCATCCTGGAACTGGTCCCCGCGGCGCGGGTCGGGTTCGTGGGGCTTTACCGCGACCCCGAGACGTTGCAGCCGGTGCAATACTACTGCAAGCTGCCGGACCGGCTGGAGGAGCGGGTGTCGATCGTGGTCGATCCGATGCTCGCGACCGGCAATTCCAGCGCTGCGGCGGTCGATCTGCTGAAGAAGGCCGGTGCGCGCGAGATCCGGTTCCTGTGCCTGCTGGCCGCCCCCGAGGGGATCGCCCGGATGAAGGCCGCGCATCCCGATGTGCCCATCGTCACGGCGGCCGTCGACAGCCATCTGGACGATCACGGATATATCGTTCCCGGTCTAGGGGATGCGGGTGATCGGATGTTCGGCACCAGATAAAGGGCCGCGCGGCCGGGTTTGGCCTTTACTCGGAAACGCACTTGTTCCAAAGTCGGACCACGCTGCTTGGGGGTGGTGCATGTCTGGAAAAGTTCTGCCTGCCGCGGTTGTCGTGGCGGTCTTCGCGGCCTTGCCCGCATTCGCCGATCTCAGGGGCCCGGCCGAGCTGCCGCCGGCGGGCTATACGGGTCAGCAATATGTCGATAGCCGGGGCTGCGTGTTCCTGCGTGCGGGCTATGGCGGCCAGGTGACCTGGGTTCCCCGTGTCTCGCGCGACAGGAAGCAGTTGTGCGGCTATCCTGCCTCGGGCAAGCGGGTCGAAGTGGCCGAGGAGGCGGTGCCCGCCCCTGCGCCGGCCCCGGCTCCCGCGCCGAAGCGGGTGGTGATGGCGGCCCCCGAGCCCGCGCCGGTCCACAAGACGGTGAAGGTCGCGCCGAAGCCGGTCGCCAAGGCGCCCCGCGTCGAGCGGCCCGTCACCGCGACCGAGCGCGCGGCCACGGCTGCGGTCAAGGGCACCGTGGTCTCGCCCGGCGGGGCTGCGGGGTTCCGGCTGGCCTGTCCGGCCGATACGCCGGTTGCCCAGCGGTTCGAGATCTATGGCGGCGGCTCCAAGGTGCTGTGCACCCGCGGCGACGGCTCGCTGGAGGGGGCGAATTTCCCGCGGCTGGTCGAAGGCAGTGTCGCGGGCTATCCGACCGGCTATGACGCCTATGTCGCGGTGGGCGCGGCGGCGGCCCCCGGGCCGGCGGCTCCGGCCCCTGCGGCCGATGCCACCTATGTCGCCACCAGGGGCGGCGGTGCGGTGACGGTGGTCGAAGCGCCGGCCAAGGTGGCGAAATCGGCGAAATATCCGCCGGTGACGCCGCCGGCCGGCTACAAGGCGGCCTGGAAGGACGACCGGCTGAACCCGCAGCGCGGCAAGCAGACGGTTGCGGGCGTGATCGACCAGGACGAGATCTGGACCCGCACCGTTCCGACCGAACTGCGCGAGGACTGGGGCAAGCCCAAGGCGCCGCTGACCATCGTGGTGCGCAAGGCCGATGGCACGATGGTGGCGCATGACGGGGTGGTCGTCTCGACCAAGGGCGACGGATCGCGGGTGGTCAAGATCACCGGGCCGGGCAAGGTGGTGACGAAATCGACCAAGACCGAACCGAAGGCGGCGGTGAAGACCGCGCCGGCCGCCACCGCGGCGGCCAAGGCCAAGGCCGAGCCGGCGGCCGGGGGGCGGCTGTTCGTGCAGGTCGGCACCTTCGGCGTTGCGGCGAATGCCGATGGCACGGCGGCGCGGCTGAAATCCGCGGGCCTGCCGGTTGCGCGCGGCAAGGCGAAGGGCGGGGCGCTGATGGTGGTCTATGCCGGCCCCTTCGGCACCGCGGGCGAGGCCAAGGCGGCATTGTCAGCGGCGCGCGGCATGGGCTTTGGCGACGCGCGGATCGTGCAGTAACCCGGTTTCAGTCGGCGCAGACCGATTGCAGCGCGATCCAGTCGGTATCGGGGATGAGCGGGGTGGCAACCAGCCCCCTGTAGGGATCGCCCTCGATCAGGGCGGCGGTGTCGCCGCCCGAGGGATCGCGCCAGGCGGCATAGGGGCCGAGCGGGATCTGCGCCGCGCCGAAGGCGTCGATGAGCGCGCGGTCGGATGGGGCGGCGGCCTGCCGGTGGACCAGGGTTTCGCCATAACCCGCCAGCGCGCCCTCGGGCAGGCGGCCCGAGGTCATCAGGTCGAAGGTCGCGCGCAGCCCGGCGTGATCGAGGATCGCGCGCAGCGGGTCGCTGGCGCGGGCGGCGACATCCTCGGCCAGGGCCGCGCCGGCCAGCGCCTCTGGGCCATCGGTCTCGATCAGGCTTTTCGGCAGCAGGATCAGCCCGCCCGGCAGATGCGCCGGATGCGTCAGGCCCTGAGGCAGGATGTAGAGGATCGGCGTGTCCTTCGGGCCGAAGACCCGTTCGGACAATTCGGCCAGCGCCGGCAGGCCGAATTCGCCGTCGCAGGGCGCGCCGGTCAGCCGGATCACGTCATCGAGCGCGGCCTGTCCGATCTCGGCCCGCTGCGCCGGCGGCACGACCGAGGCGACATGCGAGACCAGCACCCGCGGCAGGACCAGCACCACCACCACCAGGATCGCGGCCACCGTGCCGCCGATCAGCACCCCGCGCAACCGTCCCGGATGCGGTCGCGCGGCGCGCACGGCATGGGCCACGGTCATCAGCGCGGCCACCATGTCGGGGTCTTCGATCTCCAGCTCTTCCCAGCCATCCTCGGCGGGGGCGAACAGCGCGGGTTCGTCGCCGGGGTTCATCCGGCGCACGGCGGGCAGCGACCAGTGGCCGACGACCTCGCCCGAGCGCGGATCGTTCAGCATCAGCGTCGCCTCGCCCATGCGGACGACAACCTCGCGCCGCTGGCCCTCCGGTTCGCCGCGCCACAGGCCCGTGCTTTCCAGCCGCTGGTATTTCTTCAGCGCCGTTCCCGGCTTGTCGGTCAGTCTCATGCGCGCGACCTTAGCCGGGCCATCCGCCCGCCACAACGGCCCGCAGATGGCGCCGTGCCGGCCGCGGGGGGGGCGACATCGCAAGGGCGGGTCCGGCCTTTTCGCCACCGCCGCACCGCGCTTCGGGCAAGGGGGCCGGCGGTGCGGCCGGGGCGGGCCGGTCCCGTCGCCGGAACCGGCGCGACACCGGGGCCGGCGGCCGATGATTCGCGCCAACCCTTCCGCGCATCCGCGCCGCCGGTTTGCGGATCGCATCCGCTTTTCCCGCCCAACCGGGGGTCCATGTCGTTTTCGGGCGCGCCTTGCCGGGGGATGCGGGTGTGATGGAAGACGGAAGACAATCAGCGCAAGGCCCATCCGATGACATCCGACCGCACCCTTGCCGCCGCGGGACTGATCCTGATCTATGCCGTCCTGATCGGCTTCACCGACAATTATGTGCGCGTGATCGCGGCCGAGGCCGGGCTGTGGCAGTTTCACCTCGCCCGCTCGATCCTGGCGATGGCAATCCTGGCGCTGGTCGGGTTTCTGGTCGGGCTGCGCCTGCGGCCGCGCAACCTGCGGGCGGTTGCCGCGCGCTCGGTGATCCATGGCACCGCGATGATGATCTATTTCGGCGCGCTGGCCTTTCTGCCGGTGGCGCTGGTGGCGGCGGGGCTGTTCACGGCGCCGATCTTCGTC
>JBDHSO010000086.1:0-15702 GCA_039808125.1 Rhodobacter sp.
GGCGCATCGAAATAGGGATCGGTGAAGACGAGGTTTTCGGTGATGTCGCAGAGTTCGACATTGCCGGCGAACAGCGCGAGATCGGCCTTGCGGCCGGCCGGCTGCATCGACAGATCCGAGCCGCGAAACAGCGTGCGGGCGCAGAAAACCCCCAGCCGCTCGCCCAGGTCGCGGACCCGCCGCCCCTCGACCAGCGCCTGGCGCAGGATGACATGGGGGAACAGGAATTCCATCGCGATGATGGCCTGCTCCTCGTCGAAATACCAGACCGCGGGGACGGATCCGGGATCGCGCGCCTCTTGCCGGATCAGCGCATGATATTCGAAGAAGCTGCGCTTCAGCGGCAGGGGCCAGCTTTCGCCCACCAGCCGCACATAGGGCAGGGCCTGTTTCACCACCGCCTGCCCGGCGCTGCCGGCAACGATGAACACCAGGTTCAGGTTGCCGTCGCCGACCTCCTTCACCGTCCAGCTTTCCGCCGGGCCGACCCGCCCGGCCAGTTCGGGCAGGGTTCCCAGCCGCTGCGCCAGCGTCTCTGGCGTCAGCGGCGCATAGGTTTGCGCGGTCATGTTCTCCTCCCCGCACCTTGTCTTGCCGGCAGGTTCTGCGCAAAACCGCCATATGTCAAATAATATTGACAATTGACTGGAAGCGGATAGCGTGAGGGGCGGGAATGAGGAAGACCATGCCGGAAACCGCCATCGCCATCCGCGGGCTGACCAAGGCTTTCGGCCGCAATGCCGTGTTGCGCGGGATCGACCTTGATCTGCCGGCGGGGCAGGTCACGGTGCTGATGGGCGCGAACGGCGCCGGAAAATCCACTCTGGTCAAGGTCTTGTGCGGCGTTCACCGCGCCGATTCCGGCGAGGTGCGACTGGAAGGGCGGCCCTTTGCCCCGGCAAGCCCGGCGGCCGCGCTACGGGCGGGCGTGGTCACGGTACACCAGAACATCAACGATGGCGTGGTGCCCGATCTCGACGTGGCCTCGAACCTCCTGCTCGACGCGCTGGCGGAACGGCGCGACATCTTTCTCAATACCCGGGCCATGCGCGAGGAGGCACGGCGGATCGCCGCCGCCGTGGGGCTGGAAATCGACGTGACCCGTCCCGTCGCCGGCCTGACGCTGGCCGACCGACAGCTTGTCGCCATCGCCCGGGCGCTGGCGCTGCGGCCGAAACTGCTGATCCTGGACGAGCCGACCTCCTCGCTGTCGCTGACCGAGGCGCAGCGGCTGTTCGCGCTGGTCGACCGGCTGCGCGACGAAGGGGTGGCGATCCTCTACATCTCGCACCGCATGTCGGATATCCGCCGGCTGGCCGACCGGATCGTCTCGATGCGCGACGGCCAGATCTCGGGCCTGTCCGAGACCAAGCCGCTCGATTATGCCGGGGCGGTGCGTGCCATGCTGGGCCATGAGATCACCGAGGTCGACATCGCCATCCCGCCGCACGGCCGCCCGGTGCTGGAGGCGCGGGGGTTGCGGTTGCGGGCCGAGACGCAGGCATTTGACCTGGTGCTGCGCGAGGGCGAGGTGGTGGCGATCACCGGGCTGGTCGGATCTGGCAAAAGCGAACTGGCCGCGGTGCTGTTCGGCCTTTTGCCGCCGGTGGCGGGCCGCCTGACGCTGGATGGCCGGGACTTCGCGCCCGGCTCGCCCGGACAGGCCGTTTCCGCGGGGGTGTTCCTGTCGGCCAAGGACCGTCGCACGAATGCGGTGATCCCGGATTTCGACATCCAGAAGAATCTGACGCTGCCCTTCACCCGGCGGTATTCCGGCCTGCTGTCGCTGATGCGGCGGGCGGCCGAGCGGGCGGCGGCCGAACGCGCCATCGCCGATATGGGCGTGGTCTGCCAGGGGCCGCGCGACGCCATCATGACCCTGTCGGGCGGCAACCAGCAGAAGGTGGTGGTCGGCCGCTGGCTGGCCGAGGCCAGCCGGCTTCTGATCCTGGACGAGCCGTTTCAGGGCGTCGACATCCAGGCCCGCCGCGACATCTGCCGCCGGATCCGCGACAGCGCCGCCGCCCGGGCGACGCTGGTGCTTTGCGCCGAGATCGACGAGGCGCTGGAAGTGGCCGACCGCATCCTGGTCATGAGCGAACACCGGCTGGCGGGCAGCCACCGCAACGAAGACATCGACCTGAACCTTCTGATGGCACAGGTCGCGGGCACGCTGGCGGGCGCCGCCGAATCCATGGAAGAACCTGCATGAAGCCTGAGACCTCGCTGGCCGATCTGGCCATCCGCTACGGATTTCTCCTGCTGATGGCGGGGCTGGTCGTCGTCTTCGCCATCGCCCGGCCGGCCTTCGTCTCGCCGCAGAGCGCGGTTTTCATCCTGCAATCGGTGGCCATCACCGGCATTCTGGCGCTGGGGGTCACGGCGACGCTGGTGGTCGACGGGTTCGACCTGTCCATCGGTGCGGTCGCCACCTCGGCGATGATGCTGTCGGCCTATGTGATGGTGGTCTGGGAAATGGGCGCCGTGGCGGCAGTGGTGCTTTGCCTGGTGCTTGGCGCCGTCGTCGGGCTGATCAACGGGCTGCTCATCGTGAAGATGCGGGTGCCCGACCTGCTGGCCACGCTGGGGATGATGTTCCTGCTGGTCGGATTGCAGCGCATCCCGACCGAGGGCAATTCGATTTCGACCGGCATGGTGCTGTCGGACGGACGGAACGCGACCGGCACCTTCGCGCCGGAGTTCCTGATGCTTGGCCGCTACCGGATCGACTTCATCCTGCCGGATCTGGTGCCGCTGTCGGTGGTGTTCCTGCTGGCCATCGCCGTTCTGGTCTGGGTGTTTCTGGAAAAGACCCGGCACGGCCGGGTGATGTATGCCATCGGCTCGAACGCGCAGGCCTCGGCGCTGGCGGGAATCAATGTCGCGGGCTACCGGGTGCTGGCCTATGTGATCTCGGGCGTGATGGCGTCGATCGGCGGGATCCTGCTGTCTGCGCGGCTGGGCCGGGGCGACGTGGCCTCGGGGAACAACCTGCTTCTCGATTCCGTTGCCGCGGCGCTGATCGGCTTTGCCGTTCTTGGCGCGGCGAAGCCCAACGCCTTTGGCACGGCGGTCGGGGCACTCTTCGTCGGCATCCTGCTTCAGGGGCTGACCATGCTGAACGCCCCCTATTACACGCAGGACTTCATCAAGGGCGCCGTCCTCGTGGTGGCGCTGGTCTTCACCTTCGCGCTGTCGGGCCGCTCCGGCCGGGCGCGGGGATGATCTTTCGGCGGGCGGGGCAGGCCGGCGGCAGAACCGGCCCCGCCCATTCCAGACGGCACGGAGAAACGGGAGGATACCATGATCTCCAGACGGATATTCACGGCACTGATCGGCAGCGTGGCGCTTCTGCCTTCGCTGGGAATGGCGCAGGAGGCGGCACCCGCGCCGCTTGACAACCCCGGCGAGGTGAAGATCGCGCTCGTGCGCTATCTCTCGACCGGCGACTTCTTCCAGGCCTATCTGTCGGGCGTGGAGAAGCAGGCAGAGGCCCTGGGTGTCGACCTTCAGGTCTTCGACAGCCGGCAGGATGCCGCGTTGCAGGCCGACATGGTGGATCAGGCCATCGCGCTTGGCGTCGACGGCATCATCATCCAGCACGGCCTGACCGAGTCGATGAAGGAGGCCGCGCAGCGGGCGGTCGATGCCGGCATCAAGGTCGTCGCATTCGACGTCAATGTCGAGAACGACATGATCCCGCAGGTCGAGCAGTCGGACCGCGATCTGGCCCGCCTGTCGCTGGAACAGGCGCTGGCCGACAATGGCAACACATTCGTCGCGGGCTATGTCTATGTTCCGGGCATCGCGCCGCTCGACCGCCGCGACGAGACCTGGAAGCAGGTGAAGGCCGACAATCCCGGCATCGACGAAGTCGCGATGTTCGGCACGCTCGACAATCCGATCGCGAATTCGGTCGCGAACCAGGCGCGGGCGGTGCTCTCGGCCAATCCCAACATTACCGTCATGTTCGCCCCCTATGACGAATTCGCCAAGGGCGTGAAGATCGCCGTGGACGAAGCCGGAATGTCGGGCCAGGTCTCGATCTATTCGGCCGATATCTCCACCGCCGACATCGCGCTGATGCGCGAGCCTGGCTCGTCCTGGAAGGCCACCGCCGCCACCAACCCGGCCGTCGTCGGCGAGGTTTCGGTGCGCACGCTGGCCATGCTGCTCGCCGGCGAGGACCCCGGCCACAATGTCATCGTTCCGCCGACCCTGATCACCCAGGCGATGCTGAACGACCTCGACATCAAGAACATGGAAGAGCTGGGCGCCAAGCTTCCCGCCTTCGCCCATGCCGATGTGGCGATGACGCCGTGGATGAAGCTGCCGCAGCGCTGACCCTTCGGCGCGGGCCGGTCACACGCCGGCCCGCGCCCCAACCGGCCGCGAGGAGGCCCCGTTGCGCAACGAGAAAAGCACTGAGGAGGTGGCGCGCGGCATCCGTGCCCGCGTCTTCGAACACACGATCCGCAACAACGGCGGGTATCTGAGCCAGGCCTGTTCCGCCGCCGAACAACTGGCCTTTCTCTATAACGAGGGGCTGAACCTCGGCCCCTCGACCATGCCGCCGGTTCCGCCGCCCTTCGCGGGCGTGCCTTCGGCGGATAATCATGATTATGTCACCGGCGCAGGCTACAACGGCCCGTTCGATGCCGTCCATGACCGGCTGTTCATCGCGCCTGCGCATTATGCGCTGGTGGCCTATGCCTGCCTGATCGAAGTCGGCCGCATGGCCCCCGAGGGGCTGGCGATGTTCAACCGCGACGGATCCTCGGTCGAGATGATCGGCGCCGAACATTCCCCGGGGATGGAGGTGCACAACGGCACGCTCGGCATCGGGCTGTCGACCGCGGCCGGTCTTGCCTTCGGCCGCCGGCGGCTCGGCCATACCGGCCGGGTCTGCGTCTTCATGTCCGACGGCGAGGTGCAGGAAGGCCAGACCTGGGAGGCGGTGCAGGCGGCGGCGCATCACGGCATCGACAATCTCTGGGCGCTCATGGACGTGAACCGCCAGCAATGCGACGGCGCGATGGACGATGTGATGACCGTAGGCGACATCGCGACGAAATTCCGCGATTTCGGCGCGGCCGTCGCCGAATGCGATGCCCATGACCTGGCCGCGATCCGCGCCGCCGTTGCGACGCCCCATCCGGGCCGGCCGCTGATCGTGCTGGCCCATTCCCGGCCCACCCAGGGCATGGACAGCCTGATGAGCCGCTTTCCCCGCCTGCATTACGTCCGCTTCAAGTCCGACGAGGAACGGCAGCGGATGAACCATGAGATCGCCGCCGAACTGGGCATTGCCCCCGTCGACCTGGAGACCCGCTGATGGAGATGGTCAACCGCCCCTATGCCGGCGCCTTCGAGGCCTATGCCCTGCAACACCCCGAGGTGCTGTGCCTGTCCGCCGACCTGACCTCCAGTTGCGAGATCGACGGCTTTCGCGACCGTCATCCCGACAGGTTCCTGTCGCTGGGCATGGCAGAACAGAACATGCTCAGTTTCGCCGGCGGCCTCGGCCTTGCGGGCTTCCGGCCCTTTCTGCATTCCTTCGGCGTGTTCCTCTACCGCCGGCCCTATGACCAGCTCATGGCCTCGGTCGCCTATCCCCGCCGCCGGGTCCGGCTGATGGGGTTCCTGCCGGGCGTCACCACCCCCGGCGGCATGACGCATCAGGCGATCGAGGATATCTCGGTCATGCGGACGATCCCGAACATGACCGTGCTCGAAACCGGCGACGCGACCGAGGTCGAAAGCATCGTGGCCGAGGCCGATACCGTCGACGGCCCGGTCTATTGCCGCATCCTGCGCGGATCGGTGCCGCGGCTGTTCGACACGCCGTTGCGGATCGGCCGCATGCGGGTCTTGGCCGAGGGCGGGGACGTGCTGGTCGTGACCGCTGGCATCACCACCGAAGAGGCGATCCGGGCGCGGGGCGCGCTGGCGCGGGCGGGCGTCTCGCTGCGGCATCTGCATCTGAACACGCTGAAACCCTTCGATGCCGCACAGATCGTCGATCACGCCGCCAGCGTCCGCCATGGCGTGATCACGCTGGAAAACCACCTTGTCGCCGGCGGCATCGGCAGCATGGTCGCCGAGGCGCTGGCCGAGGCCGGGCTGGCGCGGCGGCTGATCCGGCTGGGGTTGCAGGACACCTACGCCCATGGCGGCTCGCGCCCTTACCTCATGCGGTATTACGGGATGGATGCGCTGAGCCTTGTCCGCGCGGTGGAACGGCTGACCGGGCAGGATACCGGCATTGACGAGGACGCGCTCGACGCGGTGCGGATCGAGGCGGTGCATTCCGCGGCGAAGGCCGAGGCGCTGTGACCCGTTTTGCCGTCACCTACCGGATCCGCGCCGCGACCCGGGTTGAGGCCATGGCCCGGGCCGAGGGCATCGCGCTGGAGCAGACCGTCGAGATCCCGCGCGACCTGGTGCCGGCGGGATATGTGGCCGACGAGATCCTCGGCCGGGTCGAGGATCTCGGCCCCCTTTCCGAAGATGCCTGGCGCGCGGTCGTCAGCTATTCCCCCGACTGCGCCGGCGGCGACCTGACCCAGTTCCTGAACGTGATCTTCGGCAATTCCTCGATTCAGGCCGGGATCCGGGTCATCGGCCTCGATCCCGGCCCCGAGATGGCGCGCCGGCATCCCGGGCCACGGTTTGGCATTGCCGGGCTGCGGCGGCTGACCGGCCGGGCCACCGGCGGCATGATCGCGCCGGTGCTGAAACCCATGGGCCTGACGCCGCAGGATTTCGCCGGTCTGGCGGCCGGCTGCATCCGGGGCGGTGCCGATATCGTCAAGGAGGACCATGGCCTTGCCGGCCAGCCCACCGCCCCCTTCCGCCCCCGGGTCGAGGCCGTGGCCCGCGCTGTGGCCGAGGAAAATGCCCGCCGCGGCACGACGGCCCTGTATTTCCCCAACCTCTCGGGTCGCCCCGACGAGATCGAGGCCAACCTGCGCTTCGCCCGCGACGCCGGGGCCGGCGGCATCCTGGTCATGCCGGGCCTCTTCGGCTTCGGGCTGGTCGAGCGGATCGCAGGGGATGCCGGGCTGAACCTGCCGGTGATGACGCATCCGGCCTTTCTCGGCCCCTATGTCCTTGCGCCGGATACCGGAATCGACCACGGCATCCTCTTTGGCACGATTCCGCGGCTGGCGGGCGTCGACATCTCGGTCTTTCCGAATGTCGGCGGCCGGTTCGGCTTTACCGCCGCCGAATGCATGCAGATCGCCGGCGCCTGCCGCACACCCGCCGGCCCGGGCCTGCCGATGCTACCAAGCCCCGGCGGCGGGATGAGCGTGGCGCGCGCGGCCGACATGCAGGCGATGTATGGCGAGGATGTGGTCTTCCTTCTGGGCGGCAGCCTGTTGCAGGATCCCGCCCGGATCGACATCGCAGTGGCCGCCATGCGGCACGCGCTGGATGCCGCGCGGGCAGGCTGACGGGCTCGCGATGGGGCCGGGCGGCCGGGGCCGCCGCGCTGCCCCGGGGCCGGTCACGCGGCAATACAGATGTCGACGCCCCAGCCTTCGGCCGCCAGCCGGATCACCTCGGGCGGGGGGGCGTCGCAGACCAGCATGTCCACCCCCGCCGGGTCGCCAAGCGAGACCGGGGCCAGCCGGTGGAACTTGCGGCTGTCCGCCGCCACGATCACCCGCGCCGCCCGCGCCATCATCTTGCGCGCCAGCCGTGCCTCGGAGAGGTCGGCCATCAGAAAGCCGCGGTCGGGGCAGAGGCCGGTCGCCGAGACGATCGCCAGATCGGCGGTGAAATAGTCGAGAAACTCCAGCGCCTCGGGACCGAAGGTGCCGCCATCGGCGGGCCGCAGCTCTCCCCCCGCGAAAAAGACGCGGTTGGCATTGCGCGTGGCCAGCTTCCAGGCCACCGCCAGCGAATTCGTGAAGACGTTCAGCCGGCTGCGGGCCTGCAACGCATCGGCGATGAAGCTGGTGGTCGAACCGACATCGAGGAAAAGCGAGGCACCGTCTGACACCATCGCCGCGACACGGGCCGCGATCCGGCGCTTGCCCGTGATATTCTCCTGCAACCGGGTTTGCAGATCGGCCTCGTCCACCCGCTCGACCAGCCGCGCGCCGCCGTGCAGCTTTTCGACCAGCCCCTCCGCCGCCAGCCGCCGGATGTTGCGCCGGATCGTCTCATCCGACACTTCCAGCACCTGGGCCAGGCTTTGAATCCGCGCCGCGCCGCCGGCACGCCGCAGCGCGTCGAGGATTTCGACCTGCCGGTGATTGGCGGCGGCATCCGCGTCGGAGAGCCGGTCGCTTGCGGTGTTCATGCGGGTTCCCTCGCCCGGTATCCCACATATATCCACACCAATATCCAATCATGGTCAAGCTTGCGTGGATAAATGTTGTCTTATGTTGGATCGGTGCTACCCTTTGCGGCGGCCGCCCCGAGTCGGCGGGCCGGCCGCCGCCAGGGAGGGACCGATGACCGTGGACAAGGCGATCCTGGCCCGGGCGCAGGCCCTGCCCTGCTTTTCCACCGCAACCGGCGCGCGGCCGCTGGAGGGTGGCAAGACCAACCACAACATTCTTGTCACCGATGGCGGCCGCCGCTTCGTGGTCCGTTTCGGCCACGATATCCCCGAACATGGCATCCTGCGCTGGAACGAACTGGCGCTGTCGCGCGCGGCGCAGGCCTCGGGCGTGGGGCCGGCGGTGGTCTATGCCGGACCCGGGGTGCTGGTGCTCGACCATATCGACGCCCGACCGCTGAATGCCGGCGATATCGCGCGGCCCGGCACCATTGCGGCGCTGGCCCGCCTGATCGCCCGCGTCCATCGCGACACGAAGCGGCAGGTCGCGGGGCCGGTCCTCGCCTTCGATGTCTTTCACATCCTGCGCGATTATGCCCGCGTTCTGACCGCGCGGCACTCGCCGCATGCGCCGCTCCTGCCCGCACTTCTGGACGAGGCGGAAGCGCTGGAGGCCGCGGTGGGCGATGGTCCCACCGTCCTTGGTCACAACGACCTTCTGCCGGGCAATATCCTGACCGATGGCGAGAGGTTCTGGCTGATCGACTGGGAATATGGCGGCTTCGGCAATCCGCTGTTCGATCTGGGCGGCCTTGCCGGCAACAACGGCTTCACCCCCGATCAGGAGCAGATCCTGCTCGCCACCTATGACGGCCGCGCGCCCGATCCTCCGCGCTGGCAGGCCTATCGGGCGATGAAATGCGCCTCGCTCCTGCGCGAGACCCTGTGGTCGATGGTGTCGGAGATCACCTCGTCCCTCGATATCGACTACGCGGCCTATACGGCCAACAACCTTGCGGCCTATCGCGCCGCCCTTGCCGATCTGCGGCGCTGAGGAGAAACCGATGGAAGATCTGCCCGGTTCGTCGAAGGTCGTGGTCATCGGTGGCGGGATCGTCGGCTGCTCGACCGCCTGCCACCTGGCGCAGATGGGGGTAGAGGTCACGCTTCTGGAACGCCGGAAGCTGACCTCGGGCACCACTTTCCACGCGGCGGGGCTGGTCGGCCAGTTGCGCAGCAGCGCCAACGTGACCCAGCTTCTGGGCTATTCGGTCGATCTCTACCGCCGGCTCGAGGCAGAGACCGGGCTCGCCACGGGCTGGAAGATGAACGGCGGCCTGCGGCTCGCCTGCAATGCCGAACGCTGGACCGAGGTGAAGCGGCAGGCCACCACCGCGCATTCCTTCGGGCTTGAGATGCACCTGCTGACCCCGGCCGAGGCGCGGGATCTGTTCCCGGTCATGCAGGTCGACGATGTGGTCGGCGCGGCCTTCCTGCCGACCGACGGCCAGGCCAACCCCTCCGACATCACCCAGGCGCTGGCCCGGGCCGCGCGGATGGCGGGCGCGCGGATCATCGAGGATGTGAAGGTGCTGTCGGTCGATCTTCAGGATGGCGAGGTCAGGGGCGTGATCACCACGGCCGGCCGGGTCGCCTGCGAGAAGGTCGTGGTCTGCGCCGGCATGTGGACCCGGCCGTTCTGCGCCGCGCATGGGGTGAACGTGCCGCTCGTCCCGGTCGAACACCAGTATCTGATCACCGAACGGATCGAGGGCATTCCGACCGGCCTGCCCACATTGCGCGATCCCGACCGGCTGACCTACTGGAAGGAAGAGGTGGGCGGGCTGGTCATGGGCGGCTATGAACCGAACCCCAGGCTCTGGCGCGACGGCAGCCTGCCGCCCGGGTTCCATTACACGCTGCTCGAATCCGACTTCGACCATTTCACCCCGATCGTCGAGCTTGCCCTCGGCCGGGTGCCGGCGCTGGAAACGGCTGGGGTCAAGCAGATGATCAATGGCCCGGAAAGCTTTACTCCCGACGGCATGTTCATACTGGGCGAGGCGCCCGAGCAGCGGAACCTTTTCGTCGGCGCGGGTTTCAATGCCTTTGGCATCGCCTCGGGCGGAGGCGCCGGCATGTGCCTGGCCGAATGGGTCGCCCGCGGCGAGGCGCCCTTCGACCTCTGGGCCGCCGACATCCGCCGCTTCGGCCGGCCGCATTTCGACACCGACTGGATCCGCAAGCGCACCTACGAGGCCTATGGCAAGCATTACACCATGGCCTGGCCGGGCGAAGAATATCAGTCCGGCCGGCCCTGCCGCATCTCGCCGCTCTACCCCGGCCTGAAAGCCGCCGGCGCCGTCTTCGGCGAAAAGCTCGGCTGGGAACGCCCGAACTGGTTCGCCGAACCCGGCGAGACGACGCAGGACATCTACACCTACCAGCGCCCGAACTGGCATGCCGCCGTCGGCCGCGAACACCGCGCTGCCCGCGAGGCGGCGGTGCTGATCGACCAGACCTCCTTCGCCAAATTCGCCCTTAAAGGACCGGATGCCACGGCGGCGCTGTCCTGGATCTGCGCCAATGACATCGCGAAGCCCGTGGGCAGCCTGACCTATACCCAGATGCTGAACGATCGCGGCGGGATCGAGGCCGACCTGACCGTCGTCCGCCGGGGGCGCGACGAATATTACATCGTCACCGGCACCGGCTTTGCCACCCGCGATTTCGACTGGATCGCGCGAAACATTCCCGCCGGCATGAACGCCCAGCTTTTCGACATCACCGGCGCCCATGCCGTGCTGTCGCTGATGGGGCCGCGGGCGCGCGACATTCTGCAAGAGGTCACGCGCGCCGATGTGTCGAACGCCGCCTTCCCCTTCGGCACGGCACAGGTGATCGGCATGGCCGGGGCGCCGGTCCTTGCGCTGCGCGTCACCTATGTGGGTGAACTGGGATGGGAGTTGCATGTGCCGGTCGAAAATGCCGCCGGCCTTTATGCCGCGCTGCATCAGGCGGGCGCCGCACACGGGCTGCGCAATGCCGGCTATCGTGCCATCGAGGGCCTGCGGCTGGAAAAGGGCTATCGCGCCTGGGGCGCCGACATCGGCCCCGATCATACCCCCGACGAGGCCGGCCTCGGCTGGGCGGTGAAGATGAAGACCGGCATCCCCTTCCGCGGGCGCGAGGCGGTGGCGGCGCAGCGGCAGTCGGGGGTGAAGAAACGCCTTGCCACCTTCACCGCGGCAGCCGATGTCATCCTTTACGGCCGCGAGACGATCTATCGCGATGGCGAGCGGGTCGGCTGGCTGTCCTCGGGCGGCTACGGCCATACGCTCGGCCGCGCCATCGGCCTCGGCTATGTCCGCAATCCCGCAGGCGTGGCCGCGGATTACGTCCTGTCCGGGCGCTATGAGCTTGAGGTCGCGACCGAGCGGGTGCCCTGCGAGGTGACGCTGCGCCCGCTTTATGATCCGGCCATGGCGCGGATCAGGGCCTGACGCCCGGCCCGCCGGCACAAGCCCGCGGGCCGGGCGCGGCCGGGGTCAGTACCCGTCCGGCAACTGCCGCACCGCGCCCTTGTCGGCCGAGGTGGCCAGCATGCCATATGCCCGCAGCGCGAGCGAAACCTTGCGCGTCCGCGGGGCAGCCGGCTTCCAGCCTTTGGCTTCCTGCTCGGCCCGACGATGCGAAAGCTCTTCGTCCGACACCCGCAGCGCGATCTTGCGCGCGGGAATGTCGATGTCGATCATGTCGCCTTCCTGCACCAGGCCGATTGCGCCGCCCGAGGCGGCCTCCGGGCTGACATGGCCGATCGACAGGCCCGAGGTCCCGCCCGAGAACCGACCGTCGGTCAGCAGGGCGCAGGCCTTGCCCAGCCCCTTCGACTTCAGATAGCTGGTCGGATACAGCATTTCCTGCATGCCCGGCCCGCCCTTCGGCCCCTCGTAGCGGATCACCAGCACGTCGCCTTCGCGGATCTTGTTGGTCAGGATCGCCGAAACCGCCGCATCCTGGCTTTCGAACACCCGCGCCGGGCCGGAGAAGACCAGGATCGAATCGTCCACGCCCGCCGTTTTCACGATACAGCCGTCCAGCGCGATGTTGCCGTACAGGACGGCCAGCCCGCCGTCATGCGAGAACGGATGGTCCGCCGAGCGGATCACGCCCTTTTCCCGGTCGAGATCCAGTTCCAGATAGCGCGAGGCCTGGCTGAAGGCGGTGGCCGAGCGCTGGTTGCCCGGCGCAGCCATGAAGAATTGCCGCACCGAATCCTGGTTCGAGCGGCTGACATCCCAGTGATCCAGCGCCGTCCCGAGCGTCGCGGCATGAACCGTGGTGCAGTCGCGGTTCAGCAGCCCGGCATTGTCGAGCTGGCCCAGGATCGCCATGATCCCGCCGGCGCGGTGGACGTCCTCCATATGCACGTCCGACTTGGCCGGCGCCACCTTGCACAGGCAGGGCACCTTGCGGGAAAGCCGGTCGATGTCGCTCATGGTGAAGTCGATCGCGCCTTCCTGCGCTGCGGCCAGGATGTGCAGCACGGTATTGGTCGATCCGCCCATGGCGATGTCAAGCGACATGGCATTCTCGAAGGCGGCCTTGTTCGCCACGCGGCGCGGCAGCACGCTGTCGTCGTTCTGTTCGTAATAGCGCCGCGTGATGTCGACGATCAGGTGCCCCGCTTCGACGAACAGCCGCTTGCGGTCGGCATGGGTCGCAAGGGTCGAGCCGTTCCCCGGCAGCGACAGACCCAGCGCCTCGGTCAGGCAGTTCATCGAATTCGCCGTGAACATGCCGCTGCACGACCCGCAGGTCGGACAGGCCGCGCGCTCGATCTCGGCCACTTCCTCGTCGCTGTATTTGTCATCGGCCGCGACGACCATCGCGTCGATCAGGTCCAGCGCGATCTCCTTGCCCTTGATCACCGCCTTGCCGGCCTCCATCGGCCCGCCAGAGACGAAGACGGCCGGGATGTTCAGCCGCATCGCCGCCATCAGCATGCCGGGGGTGATCTTGTCGCAGTTCGAGATGCAGACCATGGCATCCGCGCAATGCGCATTGACCATGTATTCGACCGAATCCGCAATGATCTCGCGCGAGGGCAGCGAATAGAGCATGCCGTCGTGGCCCATGGCGATGCCATCATCGACCGCGATGGTGTTGAATTCCTTGGCCACGCCGCCGGCCGCCTCGACTTCGGCCGCCACAAGCTGGCCCAGGTCCTTCAGATGCACATGGCCGGGCACGAACTGGGTGAAGCTGTTGACGATGGCGATGATCGGCTTGCCGAAATCGCCATCCTTCATCCCGGTCGCGCGCCAGAGGCCGCGGGCGCCGGCCATGTTGCGGCCATGGGTGGTTGTGCGCGAGCGATAGGCGGGCATGGGTCTCTCCGAATGGGTCAGCGGGGCGTCTGAAGAACGATGGTCCGGCGGATCGTGACAGTCCGGATCGGCGCGGGAATCGTTGCGCCAAGGCGCGGGCTAGCACATTTCACCGGCGGGGATAAGCCTTGGTGCGGCATTTCCGCCCCGCCCCGGCACAAGCGGCGACCAGCCGCGCCAAAGCCGCTTGAGCGGGCCGGCAGGCCACCCTACGATCCCGCAGCCCGAATTGTCCAAGTGGAGAAACCCTTTGTCCGCCCTTGTCACCTCCACCCTTCTCGTCCCCGCGCTGCGCGACCTGCGCGCCGACATGGATGCGGGCCTCTATGATCTTTCCGGCGCCTTCGCGACCGACATCGATCACTTCTTCGGCACCGTCCTGCCGGCACAGCAGCCCGAGGTCATCCGGCTCTCCTCCAGCCGGATCGAATTGCGCCTGCTCGACGCGGGCGACGACTACCGCGTCACCCTGGCCGGCAGCGGCATCGGCCCGGTCGGTTCGCTGGCGCAACTGGGGCAGGCCATCGCCGATGGCCTTGCCACCGGGACGATCTCGCGCATCGCGGCCAGCATGAACGGCACCGAAATCCTGTCGATGACGCTTGGCCCCCAAGGCTATACCCTGATCAGCGGCGAGGACCAGATCGCCATCACCGGCAATCTGCCGCGCGATTTCCAGACCTTCGCCGAACTGGCCGATCTGGTGGGCGCGTTCGACATGGAGACGCTGCAGGCGATGAGCGATCCGCAGCGCGCGCAGTATTTCGCCGAACTCGGCGCCTTCGGCATCAGCGGGATCACCGTCTCCAGCCAGGGCGATACGCTCCTGTCCCTCACCCTCGGCGGGGCGGCGGCCAGCCTGACCATCGGCGGCCTGACGCTCAGCGTCACCGGCACCCTGCCCGACGATTTCGGCGCCATGGCGCAGGCGGCTTACGAGATCTACCTTCAAACCGAGGTCGCGGACGGCGATATGGATCTGGTCGGGATCGCAGGGCTGGGCGTCGCTTCGATCCGGATCACCGACAGTTCCGGCACCATTCTCGCAAATCTGACCGGCCCCGTCACCGATGGCAGCCTCGACTCCCTCACGCTGACCGGCACCGACGACGACGACACCGCCGCCTATGCCGATCTCGTCGCCGCCGGCGCGCCGGTGGTGACGGTGGCCCTCCAGGGCGGCAACGACCTCTTTTCCCTCGACATCGCCGAACTCGCCGACGACATGGCGAATGGCCCGGACGGTGCACTGCGCCGGATCGACGGCGGCACCGGGGCAAACACGCTGTTCGTGGCGAACCCGACGGCGGGCGTCACCGCCGACATCGACCTTGCCGGCGGCATCCTGCGCGTCATGGGCGGGGGCGGCGCGGCGGCAGAGATCGGTACGGCGGACATCGCCGGTTTCGGACAGGTCGTCCTGTCGGGAACCGGCCTTGCGGTCATCGGCGGCGCCGGTGGCGAGACGGTCGTCCTCTCCCATGGCTTCAGCGGGCAGGACGTCCGGTTCAGCGGGGGCGAGGGGCGGGATATCCTCGATCTCAGCATGACCGCGGCGCTCGCCTCGCTGGCGGGCGGCGCGGGCCTGCGCGCGATCAGCACGGCCGACCTCGCCAGCTACAGTTTCACGGCCGAAGGCAGCGGCGGGGCGATCCGCGGCCTGTCGAGCGCCGGCCTGCCGACGCTCCATCTCGATGAGGTGGAGGTGCTGCGGCTGCTCTCGGCGGGCAATCCCGGGGTCGCCGTCGATCTGGACGTGGCAACCGTTGCGGCCGCCGCGACACGGATCGCCCTGACCGCGCCCGGTACCGCCTCGGGCACATTCCTCGACGACCGGATCAACGGCAGCACCGGCAACGATGCGCTCTACGGCCATGGCGGGCGCGATCTTCTTGCCGGCAATGACGGGGCCGACAGCCTGTTCGGCGGCGACGGGGCCGACACGCTGAACGGCGGGGCGGGGGACGATTTCATCTATGGCGGGGCGACTTCGGCGGATCTGCGCGACGTGATCTATGG
>JBDHSO010000087.1:0-15692 GCA_039808125.1 Rhodobacter sp.
ACGGCCGAGGTCATCGCAAGACCCGGCAGATCGTGAAGGAGGAATATCGTGACAGGGATCGAACGCATTGCCGCAGAACGCAAGCGGCAGATCGAGCAGGAGGGCTGGACCCCGGCCCATGACGACCGGCATCGGCGCGGGCAGTTGGCTGGCGCAGGGTCAGCATATGCCATGGCCGCCGCCGCCATTCTCCGGACCGGAGGACCCGGCCCGCTCATCCTGACCCCGCCTCCGTTTTTCACCTTCGGTGAGGAATGGTGGAAGCCTTCTGCCGATCCGTTGCGTGATCTGGAAAAGTCCGGCGCGCTGATCGCCGCCGAGATCGACCGCATCCTGCGTGAAAGGGGGAGCCGTGGGCAATAGTGACCGCGACCTGATCTACCGCCTGAACCACACACCTCCATGCCAGGCGCTGAACTTCGAGGCCGCCGCCAGCTTGTCGGCCTTGGTCAGTGCCGCAAAGGATGTGGTTCAGGCCTATGCGGAGGCCAATCCGCTGCGACAGGCCTCCATGCACGAGACAAAGTGTGGCTGCCTCCGGTGCGAGGTGGATCGGCTGGAGTACGCGGTCGATCTGGTCAAGCGGGGCGCAAGCCATGACTGACGTTCCAGCGACCGACGATCTGGCCCGCCTGCTGACCGATGCAGGCGCCGGCCCGCTGATCTGCGTGGACTACACCACCGACGATCAGCACCCCGGCTGGTATATCGTCCCACCCGATGCGGTCGGCACGCTGGCCAAGATCCGGGTCGATCAAGAGGCGCTGGCGCACCTCTTTGCACTTGCTCCGGTGCTGGCGTCGGAGGTGATCCGGATGCGCAAGAAAGTCGAGCGGCTTCACGACATCCTCGTCACGCTCAACGGGCCGGATTGGGAGGACATATATGTCGGAGACGACGCTGCCGCCCTCGCCGCAGCCGAAGAATCCGGCAAGTGACACACGCAGGTCGGACCGCACAGGATGCTCCGCACGCCCCCCTTCAACCCCGCCTTAAACCCGCGTTGAAACCGCCCCGAAACCCACGGTTCTGAAAATCGCGTTTATGCCAACTCTGCTGACAATCCCTGCCAACTCTGGTGGCGAGCTACAACAGCTACAAACGCTACAGCCGTTTCCCGACCGAAGTTCTCGGCTTTACAAATCCTACGATATTTGTCATCCATTACCTCGAACAGACGGGACCCATCGCCATGATCGTGTGTCATTGTCAGAATATTTCGGACCGGGACATCCGCTCGGCCGTCGACTGGATGCGGGCATCGGATCCGGAAACGATCATTACCCCGGGCAAGATCTACCACGCGCTCGGCAAGCGGGCCGATTGTGGCGGCTGCATGCCGCTTCTTCTCGACACGATGCGCAATTGCGACAGCTTTGGCGTGGCCCGCGATCCGGCCCTGCCGCCGACGCTGGTGCGGATGCGCGCGCGAAGGCTGGGCTGATCCCTCTGCAAGGCCTTGGAAAAACACGGCGAAATCTTGCCGTAACCATGGACAGGATCGCCAAGTGCGGCTAGCTTTTCCCCATCGGAGCCGGCGGGGCATACCGCCCCGCACAACGCCAGGGAGCATGCCATGAAGGGCGACGCGAAAGTCATCGAATATCTGAATGCGGGCCTGCGGTCCGAACTGACCGCGGTCAGCCAGTACTGGCTGCACTACCGCCTGCTCGACGACTGGGGCTTCGGCAAGCTTGCCGCCAAGGCGCGGGAGGAATCGATCGAGGAGATGCATCATGCGGACAAGTTCATCACCCGCATCATCTTTCTCGAAGGCCATCCGAATCTGCAGAAGCTCGATTCGCTGCAGATCGGCCAGAATGTGAAGGAAGTGCTGGAGGCCGATCTTGCGGCCGAAAACGGCGCCCGGGCGCTGTACAAGGAGGCCCGCGAATATTGCGACAAGGTGGGTGATTATGTCAGCCGCGCGCTGTTCGACGAACTCATGGCCGACGAGGAGGGTCATATCGACTTTCTCGAAACCCAGCTCGGCCTCTACCAGACCATCGGCGAGCAGAATTACGGCCTTCTCAACGCATCGGCCGCGAACGAGGCCGAGTGATCCAGGGCGGCGCCCCTCCAAGGGCGGGGCGCCGGTTCCGGTTCACGGGGTGCCGGCCGCCTGCACCAGCAGCCACGGCCCCCGCTCCGGCAGGGTGCAGACCGGAATGTTGCAGCCATAGACCGTTTCGATCATAGCGCCGGTCAGCACCGCGGCCGGCGACCCGGTGGTGACGAGTCTGCCCCGCGACAGGACGACGATCCGGTCCGCGAACATGGCCGACAGGTTCAGGTCGTGCATCACGGCCAGCACGCCACCGCCGCCGTCGGCATGGCTCCGCGCGATCCGCATGACCGCGAGTTGCTGCGCGATGTCGAGGCTCGCGACCGGCTCGTCCAGAAACAGCCAGTGCGGCCCTTCGGGCCCGACGGGTGCCCCCGCCTGCAACAGGACACGCGCCAGGTGAACCCGCTGACGCTCGCCGCCTGACAGGGTCTGCACCAGACGGCCGGCCATGCCGGCAAGCCCGACGCGGGCCAGCAAGGCCTCGATCCGGGCGCGGGACGGCGCGGGGCCGCCGTGGGCGCCGAGCGCCACAACTTCGGCCGCGGTAAAGGAAAAGGCGACCTGGGTTTCCTGCGGCAGGACCGCGCGCTGGCGTGCCAGGACCTCGGGCGCGGCCAGTCGCACCTCGGATCCGTTCAGGGCGACCGTGCCGGAATAGCCGATCTCGCCGGCGATGGCGCGCAGAAGGGTGGATTTGCCGGATCCCGACGGGCCGACGACCGCGGTCAGCGTGCCGGCGGAAAGCGTCAGGTCTATGCCGGAAAGGATCGGCCGGCCCGAGAGGCGGACATGAAGATCGCGGATCGCCAGCATCGTCAGACCCCCCGCACCGCCCGCTGGCGCAGCAGGATCCACAGGAAGACCGGCGCGCCGATCAGCGACATGATGACGCCGATCGGCAGTTCGGCGGGGGCGGCAACGGTGCGCGCCACCATGTCGGCCGCCACCAGCAGGGTGCCGCCCAGAAGCGCCGCCGCCGGCAGGATCAGCCGGTTGTCGGGCCCCGCGACCAGCCGCAGCAGATGCGGCACGACGATGCCGACAAAGCCGATTCCGCCCGCGAGCGCGACGGAAATTCCCGCCGCCGCGGCGGTCCCCAGCATGGCCAGCCGCTTCAGCCGCTGCACCCGCAGCCCGACATGCAGCGCCTGTGCCTCGCCCATCGCCAGCGCGTTCAGCCCGGGGGCAAGGAGGGGGGCGGCCAGCAGCAGCGGCAGGATCAGGCTGGCGCCCACCGCGATCTTCTGCCAGGTCGCACCGGCAAGCGATCCCATGCCCCAGAAGGTCAGGTCGCGCAGCTGCCGGTCATCGGCCAGATAGATCAGGACACCCGTGGCCGCCCCCGCCAGCGCACCCAGCGCGATGCCGGCCAGCAGCAGGGTGGCCACGTCAGTCTGCCCATCGCGCGTTGCCACGCGGTAAAGCACGAAGGTAGCGCCCCAGCCGCCGAGGAAGGCGGCCACGGCCACAAGATGGGTGCCGAATGCCGCGGCCACGCCGGCCGGCAGCAGCCCGCCCAGAACGATGGCGGTGACGGCGCCGAGACCCGCCCCCGCCCCCACGCCGGTGATGCCGGGATCGGCCAGCGGATTGCGGAACAATGCCTGCATCAGCGCGCCGGCCACCGCCAGCGCCGCCCCGATCAGCAGGCCCATCGCCAGCCGCGGCAGGCGGATGTCGAACAGCACCACCTGATCGCGCCGGTCCATCTCCTCCAGACCGGCGGCCACCGCCAGCAGGTTTCGCGGCGACAGGCCGGCGGCGCCGGTGCCAAGGGACAGGAAGGCCACCGCCAGCAAAAGCAGGACCAGCCCGGCCAGCAGCGGCCCCCCGCCCATCATCCGGCCGGCGCTGCGGCGGTCGGCGGTCAGATCCGCCATCTCATCCCCCCGTCGGATAGAGCAGGTCGTGCAGTTGCAGCACGGCCTCGGGCGTGCGCGGGCCGAAGCCCAGAAGCAGCATCCCGTCCATCCGCAGGATCGCGCCGGCCTTTGCCGCCTGCGTCTCGGCCAGGGCGGGATGGGACAGCACCTGCGCGTCGGAAATCGTCCGGTCGCCCTCTGTCTCCATCATCAGGATCACATCGGGCGCGGCCGTCAGCAGCGCCTCGTCGGCCATCTGCCCGTAGCCGGCAAACCCGGCCGCCGCATTCGTGCCGCCCGCCAGCCGGATGATCGCATCGGCGGAGCTTCCCTCGCCCCCGGCCATCACCCGGCCGCCCTGGACCGAGAGGAGGAAGAGGACACGCCTTGGTGCCGTCACGCTGCCGGCCCGCGCCGCGGCCTCCCTCAGCCGGGTCTCGACCGTTGCGACCAGCGCCTCCGCCCTGTCGGCGGTGCCCAGTGCGGCGCCCACGGCGCGGATCTTTTCGGCGATCCCCGCCGGCGTCGGGCTGCCAGGGATCGAGACTAAGGGGATCCCCGCGGCCTTCAGGACATCGACCGCCTCGGCCGGGCCGGCCCCGGCCTCGGCCAGAATCAGATCGGGGTCGAGCGACAGCACCCCTTCGGGCGACAGCATGCGCATATAGCCGACATCGGGCAGGGCCAGCACCTCGGGCGGGTGGTTCGATGTCGTGTCGCGCGCGATCAGCCGGTCGCCCGCGCCAAGCGCAACGACGATTTCCGTCACCGATCCGCCCAGCGAGATGATGCGCCTCGCCTCGCCTTCGGCGGCGGCCAGCGTCGCCGGCAGCGCCAGGGTCAGGGTCAGGGTCAGGGCAGGGGCGAGACTGCGGGCCAGAAGAGCGGCGGGATGCCTCATGCCGGCACCTCTTCCAGGCGGGGCAGCCCTGCGCAAAGTGCGTTCCACGGCGCGGCGGGGGTGTCCTTGCGATAGCCGAAGATTTGCAGGATCAGCATGCCGTCGGCATCGAAGGCCTCGACGCTGATCGCCGGGCCGCTGCGGGTGGGTTTCTCGACCAGCCAGACTTCGGCCACATGGTCGGTACGCAGATGCATGTCGAAACGCGGGTCGAGAATATTGATCCACGGCCCCATCGGCACGATCCGGTCGACCGGACCGCCGTGAATCTGGATGCAGCCCATGTTGCCGACAAAGATCATCACCGGCACCTTCTGCGCCGAGGCATGTTGCAGCGCGACAGTCACGGCATCGCGCGCCAGCGGCACGGAATGCGGCGTACCGACGGCGCGATTGGCGCCGAGCCGGTTCATTCCCAGATCCTTGACCATCTTCAGGAACTGGTGGGTATCGGTCATCCGCGCCCAGGCGGCACGCAGCTCCTGCTGCCGAGACGAATCACCCTTCGGCCCCTCCACCGCGCGTCTTGGTTGCAGGTCGAGCGTATCGGCCTGCGCGGGCAGGGCCAGTTCCGTGCGCATCCGCTCGAAGGTGGCCAGATCCGAGGTCTCGCGCAGGAAGATCTTGTGCACGGCATCGCCGGCCGCATCGAAGATCTGGATCGAGCGTTTCGGGCCGTTCTCCGTCTCCTCCACCACGGCGAAGGCATGTTTCCAATGCGCGGGGAAAATCCGCAGGTCGATCTCGGGGTCCAGCACCATGGCGGCGATCTCGCCGGGGCGATAATCGGAATAGACGCCGACCTTCTCATGCACGCAGGATTCGTTGCGCGTCAGCGCCATGACCTCGCCCATTCCGGCGACATGGGGCAGGATCCGGTCGGGATGCGGCGCGATGGCCGTGGTGCCATGGCCGACCTGGGCCGCCACCAGCGCAGCTTCTGTCAGGCCATGCGCGGCGGCAAGGTCGCGGCTGCGGGTTTTGCGATTTTCCGCACGCAGGGCGCGAATCTGTTCGGGGCTGGGTCCGGGGGCCAAGGCGTCGTCCTTCCATTGATGGCGGGCGTCCGTCTGGCGTCTGGCTGCGGAACGAGGGTGTCTGAGGTCATACTTGACAATTACAGTAGGCATTTCTAGAAGCCGCTTCCAGACAGTTCAAGTCGAAATCTCTGCATCGCCAACCCCGACCGGGCCAGCCCACAGGACAGAGCCATCGAAAGACAAGCGATGCTGCGACCCGGCCGCCGGCCTTCCCAGTCCATTTCCGAAAGCGGGATCAGACGCATGGCCCGGGCGGGCGGGGAATCGACCTTTGCGCAGAGGAATGCTAGGCAAGGAGCGGTTTCGGGCCGGGCGGTCGGCGGCGAAGAGGATGACCGGATCGTGGGCAGGCTGATGCGGGTGCTGCTGGTGGGCGGGCTGGTCCTGTGGACCGGCGGCCATCAGGCCATGGCGCAGGATAGCGACGCTTCCGCACCGCCACCGGCCGTGACGACCGAGGCGCCGCAGCAGCCCGCGGCCCCGGCGGAGGATCCCGATCCCGGCGCCCCCGCCGCGATGGCCGCGCCCGCACAGGCGATGCCCGCACCGGATGTTGTCCCCGTTCCGGCCGACGCCACGGCCCTTGCACCCGCGCCGGTACCTGCCACGGCCGGCCCCACCGGCCTTTATTCCATCGTGATGCATGCGCATTGGGTGGTGCAGGCGGTGATGGGGCTGCTGGCCGTCGCGGCCTTTGTCGCGCTGGTGATCTTCATCCACAAGACGGCGGAATTCTCGCTGGTCTTCCGCCGGCTGACCCGGACGGCCCGCACCTTGGCCGCCTCCTCCGACCTTGCCGCGGCGGCGGCGGCGGTGGGGACGCGACCGGGTCCGGGGGCGGAGATGATCCGTGCCGCGCAGGCGGAACTGGCGCTTGCCGTCATCGAACCCGCCCTGCGGGCGGGGGTGCGCGAGCGCACGTCCTCGGCCCTGTCACGGATCGATTCGGCGGCGGCGCAGCGGTTGCGGGCAGGAACCGGCATCCTGGCGTCGATCGGGTCGCTGGCGCCGTTCGTCGGCCTGTTCGGCACCGTCTTCGGCATCATGAACAGCTTTCTGGCCATCGCCGAGACGAAGACAACCAACCTGGCCGTCGTCGCACCCGGCATTGCCGAGGCGCTGCTGGCAACCGCCATCGGCCTTGCCGCCGCCATTCCCGCGGTGCTGGTCTACAACATCTGCGCCCGGCGGCTGGCGCGCTATCGCCACCGGCTGGGCGACGTCGCCGCCGCCGCCGAACGCCTGCAAAGCCGGGCGCTGGACCGGCTGGCGGCCGGGGGCTGAGGCATGGCGGTTTCGCTGGGACAGGGCCCCGAGGACGAGACGGACGAAATGTCCGAGATCAACGTCACGCCCTTCATCGACGTGATGCTGGTCCTGCTGATCGTGTTCATGATCGCCGCCCCGCTGTCCACCGTCGACGTGCCGGTGAACCTGCCCGGATCGGCCGCACCGGCACAGGATCGCCCGGACGAGCCGCTGTGGCTGTCGCTCGGCGCCGACCGGGTGCTGAGCTTGGGCAATGCGCCGGTGCCCGAAGGGGGCCTCGGCGCGGCGCTGGATGCGATGACGGGCAGCGACCGGACGGCGACGGTCTTCCTGCGGGCCGACCGCGACATTCCCTATGGCGAGCTGATGGGGGTGCTCGACGGGCTGCGCGCGGCGGGCTATCTCAAGGTGGCGCTGGTCGGGCTGGAAGGGGCCGCCGGAGCGCCGCCGGGGGCTGCACCATGACATCGACCCTGCCCTCGCTTGCCACGCCCTCGCGCCGCCGACTGGCGCTGGCTTGGGCGGGATCGACGGCCCTGGCCGCGCTGCTGGTCTCGGGGCTGGCAGCGCTGGCAATGGCGCTGGAAGCGGCCGGCGCCTCGATGGGCGATGACGACAGTGCGGTGCTGGTGATGCTGCCGCCGATTCCCGCCGTAGACGCCATGGCAGAGCCGCGTCCCGATGCCACCATCGACCCGCCCTCGGCGCAATCGAACCCGCCCGAGGCGGAGGAAACGCCCGAGACGCCGCGAATGACCGAGGCCCCGACGGTGCCTGAAGCCGCGGCACCGCCGAAGGCCGATCTGGCCGAAAAAGTGCCGGAGGTGGACCCGCCGCCGCCGGCCCCCGTCGCGATCCCGGCTGCCGCCCCCGAGCCGGATCCCGTGCCCCGGCCGAAGGCGCGACCGGAAAGGGTGGCCAAGACGGAAAAGCCGGCGGAAAAGCCCGACAATCCCAAGAAGAAGGCGGCCAAGGCCGAACTCGTCAAGACGCCCGGCAAGGCGAAGAGCGAGGCCTCGGCCGGCGCGGCGGCCGCGAAACCGAAGGCCGGCGCGAAATCGGCCGGCACGGGAAAAGCCGCAGCCAAGAGCTATGCCGCCGAGGTCAAGAAAAAGATTAACCGCACCCGGAGAAAGCCGGTCTCGGGCCGGGGATCGGCGACGGTCGCATTCACCATTTCCGACAGCGGCGGCATCGGCGCGATCTCGATCGCCAAAAGCTCTGGCAACGCCGCGGTTGACCGCGCCGCGCTCGATCACGTCAGGCGCACCGCGCCCTTTCCGCCGCCGCCCGAGGGCGCCGGACGTACCTTTTCCTACACGCATACCAGCAAGTGACGCTGTGAGGCGGCGGGGCGCTGGCCCGGCGCGCAGCCCGGCCGTCTTCGGTGCCTGAGCGGGCCGGCCGAAGCGGGGCGGCGCAACGCGGTCTTGCCTTTCCGCCGTCGGCTTTCGCCAGAACAGACGATCCTCCCCGGAGCCGGCCGCGCGGGGGGCAGAGGCCGGGAACGGATACTCCCGATCCGGCGCCGCGCCGGGTGGCCGGATCAGAATACGCCGCGCCGGGTGGCCGGATCAGAATACCCCGGGACAGGACGCCCCGGGATAACACCGCAGGTCAGGCGCGGATCCGCGCGCCTTTCGGGTCGTACCAGGGGCCGAACTGCACCTTGACCGGGTGACGCTTCATGGCGACCTCCACCTCCCAGGTGCCGCTTTCGAGCCAGTCCTTCCGAACACCTTCGGACTGGCTGACATATCCCAGCCCAAGCGAGGCCCCCACACGGTGGCCATAGGCCCCCGACATGACCGAGCCGACCAGTTCGCCGTCGCGCAGAAGCGGTTCGTAGTGATAGAGCATCGGCGCATCCGGCCCGCCGGTCAGCATGACCTGCACCAGCCGGCGCCTTACCGTGCCCTCGGCCTTCTGCGCCACCAGCGCATCGCGGCCGATGAAACCCCCGGCTTTCTCCATCGCCACGGCAAAGCCCAGACCGGCGTTGAAGGGCGTATCCTCCTCGCCGATGTCATGGCCCCAGTGGCGATAGCCCTTTTCCATCCGCAGTGCGTTCAGCGCGAAATAGCCGGCGGGTTTCAGGCCGAGATCCTGCCCGGCCGCGGCCAGAACCTCCCAGACATGGGCGGCGAATTCGGTCTCGATCAGCAGTTCGTACCCCAGTTCGCCCACGAAGGTCAGCCGGCTGGCGCGCACCCGCGCATAGCCGAGGTCCACCATCCGGCTGGTCCCGAAGGGGAAACCCTCGTTCGAGAAATCGTCGGGCGAGACCCGCTGCATGAGGTCGCGCGCTTTCGGTCCCATCACCGAAAGCATGGCCAGTCCCGAGGTCACGTCGCTGACATGCACGTTCAGCCCCGCGGGCAGGTTGCGGCGGAACCAGGCCAGGTCGCGGCGCTGCGACACCGCCACCGTCACCACGAGAAACTCGCGCTCGGCCAGCCGGATCACCGTCACATCGGCCTCGATCCCGCCGCGCGGGTTCAGCCATTGGGTATAGACGATCTTGCCGATGGCCACGTCGCATTCGCCGGCGCAGACATGGTTCAGCGCGGCCAGCGCGTCGGGCCCCTCGACCCGGTATTTCACGAAGCAACTGTAATCGAAGACCGAAACGTTCTCGGCCGTGTTGCGGCATTCCGCGGCCACGTTCCCGAACCAGCTTGGGCGATGGTAGGAATATTCCACATTCGCCACCTCTTCGGGCGTGCCGAAGAAGCCCGGACGCTCCCACCCCGCCAGTTCCGTCATGAAGGCGCCCGCCTCCAGCATGCGGTCGTGGAACGGCGAGCGGCGGACACCGCGGGCGGTCGCGAACTGCAACCCGGGCCAGTGCATGTCGAACAGCGAGCCGATGGTCTCGACCGCGCGGTCTTGCAGATACTTGCGGTTGCGCTGGAAGCTTTGCGTGCGGCGCACGTCGACGTCGATCAGTTCCACCGGCGGATGGCCGTCGGCGATCCAGGAGGCCATGCTCTTGCCGACGCCCCCCGACGACAGGATGCCGATCGAATTGAATCCGGTGGCCGAGAACAGCCCGTCGACCTCTGCCACCTCGCCCAGATGATAGCGGTTGTCGGGCGTGAAGCTCTCGGGTCCGTTGAAGAACAGCTGGATCCCGGTCCGTTCCAGCACCGGCACACGTCTCATCGCCAGTTCGAGATAGGGGCCGATATGGTCGATGTCTTCGGGCAGGCTGTCGAAGCAGAATTCGCCGGGGATGCCCTTCTGCCCCCAGGGCTTGGCGCCCGGTTCGAAAAAGCCCACCAGCAGCTTGCCGGCGTCTTCCTTGTAATACGACCATTCGTCGGCCATGAACATGACCGGCAGGTCGCGCGGCAGGTCGGGGATCGCCTCTGTCACCACATAGAAATGCTCGGCCGCATGCAGCGGCAGGGTGACGCCGATCTCTGCGGCCAGATCGCGCGACCACATGCCGCCGCAGATCACGACCTTCTTCGCCGCGATTTCTCCCTGATCGGTCATCACCCCGGTGACGCGCCCGTTGGCAACGAGGATCCGCGTGACCGAAACCCCTTCAAGGATCTTCGCCCCGCCCATCCGTGCGCCCTTGGCATAGGCCATGGTGACATCGGCGGGGTTGACCTGGCCGTCGTCGGGGAACCAGAAGCCGCCGACGATCCCCTCGGTGCTGATCGGCGACCAGCGCTCCTTGATCTCGTCGGGTGTCAGCGCCGCCACCGGCAGGCCGAAGTTGCGCCCCATCGAGGCGCCGCGGGCCAGTTCCTCATAGCGCGCCGGGGTCTTCGCCAGCCGGAGCGAGCCGTTGCGCTTGAAGCCCGTGGCCTGGCCGGTCTCCTGCTCCAGCCGGCCGAACAGCTCGCCGGTATATTGTGCAAGTTCGGTCATCCGCTGCGAGGCGCGCAACTGCGTCACCAGTCCCGCCGCATGCCAGGTGGTGCCGCAGGTCAATTGCTTGCGTTCGCACAACACCACATCGGTGATGCCGAGCTTGGTCAGATGATAGGCGATCGAACAGCCGGCGATGCCGCCGCCGACGATCACGACATCGGCTTGTGAGGGGACGGACATGGCAGGACCTCAACGGTTCGAATGGATGTAATCCGCCATCAGGGACAGGATCTCGAACATGACGACCATGGCATTCTGCGCCGTGATCTTGTTGGGGTTGTCCTTGGTCGGGATCAGGCAGACCACATCGCCGCCCACCACGTTCAGCCCGCGCAGGCCCTGAAGCATGCGAACCGCATCGCCGATGCGGATTCCGGCATAGCCGGGTTCCAGGTTCGAGGCGCCGGGTGCGTCGCAGGGATCGAGGCTGTCGAGATCGAAGGTGATATAGATCGGCGCATCGCCGATACGTTCGCGCAGGATCTCGACCACGCCCTTCCAGCCGATCTCCTCCACCTCATCCATGCCGATGATGCGATAGCCGAGTTCGTCCGAGGTGTTGAGCGACCCCGCGGTGCCGACGTTCGGCCGGATGCCGATCTGGGCGGATCTTGCCGCATCGACATGGCCCTCCTGCACCAGATAGGCGCCCCAATGCGCCGCCGAGCGCTTGTTGCCAAGCCAGTGCGGCAGGTGCATCAGCGTGTCGGTGTGGCTGTCGAAATGCACCAGAGCCACCTTCTGGCCGCCCGTCAGCGAGGAATGCGCCCCCGCGCAGGCCTTGACCAGGGGGCCGGTGATCGCATGGTCGCCGCCCATGGCGACCAGCCGGGTGCCGGCCTTCTCGAATTGCGCGGCATAGGCCTCGATATGCTGGACCGAGACGTCATTGTTCATCGCTTCGGGCAGCGGGGTGTCGCCGGCATCGTTGATCTGCACCAGATCCCAGGGCGTGATCCCGAAGCGGCCGTGGCTGCGGCGATAGAGGGCAGAGATGTTGCGCACCGCCCGCGGGCCCAGATGCTGATCGCGCTCGGTCGAGCCGTTGCCGGAACTGTGCGGCACGCCGATCAGCGCGATGTCGGCGGCGGCCGGGTCCTCGTTCCAGTCGCAACGGAAGAACGTGGGGATTCCGTGCCAGTACCAGCGGCCAACCTCTTTCTTGGCCTGTTCGATGTCGAAATCAGCCATGTCTTTCTCCTTGGTAATGTGATGCAGGGCCGGTCCGCCGGTCAGTGCGATATCTGGGACAGGAAGGTGCGCGCGCGCTCGGATTGCGGCGCGGTGAAGAATTGCTCGGGCGGGGCCACCTCGACGATGCGGCCGGCATCCATGAAAACCACCCGATCGGCGATCCGCCGCGCGAAGGCCATCTCATGGGTGACGCAGATCATCGTCATCCCGCCGGTTGCCAGTTCGCTCATCACGTCGAGCACTTCGCCGACCATTTCGGGATCGAGGGCCGAGGTCGGCTCGTCGAACAGCATGACCGTCGGCCGCATGCACAGCGCGCGGGCGATGGCGACGCGCTGCTGCTGGCCGCCCGAAAGCTGGATCGGGTATTTCCACGCCTGATCGAGGATATGCACCCGCGCCAGATATTCCTCGGCCATCTTGCGCGCGTCCTTGTCGGAAACGCCGCTCGCCAGTTTCGGGGCAAGGATGCAGTTCTCCATCACCGTCAGATGCGGAAACAGGTTGAAGTTCTGGAACACCATCCCCGCCGTGCGGCGCACGGTCAGCACGTCCCGTGGTGTGCCGACCGTCAGCCCGTCGACGATGATCTCCCCGCTGTCATGCGGCTCCAGATGGTTGATGCAGCGGATCAGGGTGGATTTTCCCGAACCCGAAGGGCCGCAGACGACGACCTTCTCTCCCTGCAGGATGTCAAGGCTGACATCCTGCAGGACATGGAAGTTGCCGAAATGCTTGTTGACGTTTCGCAGACGGATCATCGCCTACCACCCCCGGCTGCGGCGGCTCTCCGCCAATGCGTTGGCCTCGGTACGGCTGGACCAGCGGAAGCGACGCTCGACCAGCTTCTGCAGGCCCATCAGGCTGTAGACCATGACCAGATACCAGGTCAGGGCGACCGCGTAATATTCCGAGAACTGGAAGGTGCGCGCCACGTTGATCTGCGTCACCGTCATCAGTTCCTGCAACGAGATGATCGAGGCCAGCGATGTCAGTTTCAGCAGGGTGATGAATTCGTTCATCGTCGGCGGCAGCGCGACCCGAAGGGCCTGCGGCAGCATGATATAGCGGTAGATATGCGATCTTTTCAGCCCGATCGCCTGGCCCGCCGCCATCTGCCCGCTGTCGATCGAGGACAGCGCCGCGCGGTTGATCTCGACCTGATAGGCCGATTCATTGAGCGAAAGCGCGATCCAGGCCGCAAGGAAGGGCGTGAACCACTCCTCGCGGAAGACCGGGAAGATCTGCGGCAGCGCATTCCACACGAACAGCAGTTGCAGCAGCGTGGGCACCGCCCGGAAGAAGCCGACATAGACCGTGATCAGGCGGCGCAGAACCGAGGGCGGGCCGTTCAGAACGACCGCCAGCGGAAGGGCGATCAGGATCGCCATCAGATGCGCGGCGACCGTCAGACCGAGGGTCAGCATGGCGCCGCGCAGGAAGGGCCATGAAAAAAGCGCTTCCCAATAGGTCGAAGGATCGAAATTCATGGCCGTTCCGGCAGTTTCATTCGCCGATGCCGTTCAACTGCGACGGCGAGAGGTTCCATTTCTCGACGATGCCCATCAGGGTGCCGTTGGCGACCAGCGCCTTCACCGCCTCGGCGACCTTCGCGGTCTCGGCATCGTCCTTCGGCAGATAGACCGAGAACGGCTCGAACGCCTTGGCCGGCATGGTGAAGACGACATCGAACTTGCCGGGATCCTCGAATTCGCGGAAGGCGATCTCGGTGTCCTGCGTCACCACATATTGTGCCCGGCCGACCAGCAGTTGCTGGATGGCGTCGCTTTGCTTGGGGTATTGCTGGATATTGGTCGGTGCATGCCCGGCGGCGACCAGTTCGGCATTCAGCTCTTCCATCCGGCCGGGATAGCTGGTGCCGGATTGCACGGCCACCGTCTTGCCGGCGAGTTCGGCGATATCGCCGATCGGGGCGGTGCCCTTCGGCGCGATCAGCACCGATGTGGTATCGAGATAGGGCACGGCGTTGAAGCTTGCCAGCCTGTCCTCGCGCAGCACCGTGCCCGAGATCACCGCGTCGCAGCGCCCGGCCTCGAGGCTGGGCAGCAGACCGGCGAAATCCATGCTGATGAAGCTGGCCTCGACCCCCCAGAGCGCGGCCAGCGCGCGGGCGACGTCGATGTCCACGCCGCTCGGCGCCTTGTCGGCGGCATCCGCCATGAATTCCATCGGCGGAAAGGTCGGATCGACGCAGACCGAGAATCCGTCGGCCGCGAAATCCGGTGCGGTCTGGGCGGAAGCCATGGCGCCCGCGCCGATGATCAGTGCGGCAAGTGCCGAAGTTTTGAAGTCGACGAGATGTGCCATGTGCCTACTCCCCTTTGTGGCTTTTGTGGTTGCCACGAAAGGTGAAGCGGCCGGAGGGTTCCGTCAATAGAAATTTCGCTATTTGCGAACTTTGTTGCCTGACGCCCTGCTTTTTCGCGGTTCAGACCGGCGGCGGCGTCAAGATGAAGACCGCCGCCGTCCCCACGTCCTGCGAGGGGTTGTGGAAACTATGCGGCAGGCGGGGGTCGAAGCTGATCGAATCGCCGGGATGGAGAATCGTCTCCACGCCCTCGATGTTCAACGTCAGATCGCCGCGGATCACCAGCACCAGCTCCTCTTCCGAGCGCAGCGAATAAAGCTGTTCGCCCGCGGTTCCGCCGGGGGCGATCTCCGACCAGATCGCCTGCATCCTTACGCCATGGCTGGGTGTCAGCAGATGATCCGAGACGCCGATGCCGCCGAACTTGATCGGCTGGCGTTCGTCCGCCCGCACCAGCACATTCCGCGTGGTGGTGAAAAGATCGCCGACCGGCATGTTCAGCGCATCGCAGAGGCTGACCAGCGAGGCGACCGAGGGCGAGGTCTTGTCGCGCTCGATATCGCTGAGAAAACCCTTGGTCAGCCCCGTCCTTTCGGCAACGTCGTTCAGGGTCAGGTTGAGCGAACGCCGACGCCCCCGCAGCATGTTGCCGAAGTTGAGCGTCTCCCGCCTTGCCGTGGTGTCGGATTCGCGGGTCGCCGGGTCCGCCTTCTGTCCCAATATCCTGACCATATGATCCATGCGTCCCCCGAAGTTCACCGATACCGAAATTAATCCGCCCGATCGACAAAAAGCGCAAGCCTTGCGCTGCGGCAGAAACCGATGCGCGACGGGGTTGGTTGAGTTCGGCGAACGGGGTTCCCAGCGAAGGGACGCTGCACAGCGGGCCGTCGACCAGCCCGACCGGATCGAAACCGGAGCGGGTACTGTCAAACCTGCCCCGGCAGTTTGACAACTTCCTCTGCAAGCAATCCATTTTTCGGGATTATTTTGAGGATATGGCGGACCCGGAGCGATTCGAACGCCCGACCCCCAGATTCGTAGTCTGCTCTAACCGCCTACGACCTAGGTCATGTTGACAAAAGAGGGATTCCCTTGACCATAGTCGTGTGATTCAAGCTCATCTCTACGTGGGAGAAGA
>JBDHSO010000088.1:0-15674 GCA_039808125.1 Rhodobacter sp.
TTCCTGCGCGGTCCCTGGCGCCGCGCCATCCGCCCGCATCTGCGGCGCTGGCAACCCCGCGCCGGCGGCCGGGGCAGCAGCAGCGGGGGCGGCGGCAGGGGTGGCGCCAGCAGCGGGGGCGGCGACGCCGGCAATACGGATCGGGCGGCCAAGGTCACGCAGGCCTGACTGGCGTCCGGGCCGGGTCTCTGACACTCTGGCCCGCGTGTCCCTTGCGAAAGCCATCCCATGCGCGCCACCGCCGCCCTTGCCGCCCTCCTTGCCTCGGCCTTGCCTGTTCTGGCCGAGGATCCGGTCACTGCCGACCAGTTCGAGGCCCATGTCACCGGAAAGACCCTGAGCTATGGGCTGGGTGGCATTGTCTTCGGCATCGAACAGTATCTGCCCGGCCGCAAGGTGCGCTGGCAGTTCACCGCCGATACCTGCCAATACGGCATCTGGTATCCCAAGGACGGCGGACTGATCTGCTTTCTTTACGAATACGACCCGGACGAGCATTGCTGGATCTTCCGGATGACGGCCGACCGGCTGACGGCGCAATCCGTCGACGACCCGCCGGGCGTGGAACTGACCGAGGTGGCGCAGACCGCGCAGGGTCTGGCCTGCCCCGGCCCGGACGTGGGGGTCTGACATGCTGCCGGACAAGGCTGCCGCCGCGGCCGCCGCATTCTGCCTCGGGCTGGCGCTGGGCGGGACGCCGGCGCGGGCCGAATCCGCCCCGCCCCCCGGGGAAACCCGGCCCCCTGCCGGCGCGAATCTGTCGGCCGAGGCCTTCGATGCCCTGACCCGGGGCCGGACCATGGACACCTATGACGAGGCGGTGGGGTTATACGGCGTGGAAACCTTCCTGCCAGGCCGCCGGGTGGTCTGGCGCGACAACGAAAAATGCACGCGCGGCATCTGGGAAGAAGTCGACGGCCAGATTTGCTTCACCTACGAGCAGAACGACAACAACCCGGTCTGCTGGGACTATGAGGCCGGAAACGGGTTCATCCGCGGCTGGTATCGCGGCGACCGCGGCTCTGTCCCGATCCGGCTGGAGGAAAGCCGCCAGGGTCCGGTGTCCTGTGAGGGCTGGCTCGGCACCTGACCGGCCCCCGGGGATCTGGCGCCCCCCCCGATCTGACTTGCCCCCGGGGTCTGACCGCATCCCGGCCCCGACTGGCCGGGTCCGCCCCGGACCGCCCGACCAGACCGCGAGCCGGCCGGTCCACGCCCCCGGCAGGGCGCATGGCCGGAACCGGATCCGCCGGGTTCAGCGCAGCTTCAGCGTGGCAAGGCCGGTCAGCGCCAGGATCAGCGAGATGATCCAGAAGCGGATCACGATCTGCGGCTCTGCCCAGCCCTTCTTTTCGAAATGATGGTGGATCGGCGCCATCAGGAAGATGCGCTTCTTGGTGCGCTTGTAATAGGCCACCTGGATGATCACCGACAGCGCCTCGACCACGAACAGGCCGCCGACGATCGCCAGCACGATCTCGTGCTTGGTGCAGACCGCCATGGCGCCCAGCGCGCCGCCCAGCGCAAGGCTGCCGGTATCGCCCATGAACACCGCCGCGGGCGGCGCATTGTACCACAGGAACCCCAGGCCGCCGCCCGCCAGCGCGGCGGTGAAGACCAGAAGCTCGCCGGTGCCGGGCACGTAATGCACCTCGAGATAATCGGCGAAATTGGCGTTCCCCACGACATAGGAGATCACGCCCAGCGTGCCGGCCGCGATCATCACCGGCATGATGGCAAGCCCGTCCAGCCCGTCGGTCAGGTTCACCGCATTGGCCGCGCCCACGATCACCACCATGCCGAAGGGCACGAAGAACCAGCCGAGGTTGACCAGCGCATCCTTCAGCACCGGAAAGGCAAGCTGGTTGGTCAGCGCCGCGGGATGGAACTTGGCCGCGGCATAGGCGGCAAGCCCGGCGATCACCAGGCCGAGCAGGAACCGCACCCGGGACGAGACGCCGCGGCTGTTCTGCTTCGTCACCTTGGCGTAGTCGTCGGCAAAACCGATCAGCCCGAAGCCCAGCGTGACCAGGATGACGATCCAGACATAGGGATTGTCGAGCCTGGCCCACATCAGCGTCGACACCATCAGCGACGACAGGATCAGCAGGCCGCCCATCGTCGGCGTGCCGGCCTTAGCAAAATGGCTTTGCGGTCCATCGTCGCGGATCGGCTGGCCCTTGCCCTGCTTGCGGCGCAGAAGGTCGATCAGCGGGCGGCCGAACAGGAAGCCGAAGACCAGCGCGGTGAAGAAGGCGGCGCCAGCGCGGAAGGTGATGTAGCGGAAGAGGTTGAAGATGTCTCCGCCGTCGGAAAATTCGGTCAGCCAGTAGAGCATCTCAATCGATCCCTTCGGGTTTCGGCGCGGCTTGACCCAGTTTCCGCAGGGCGTCAACGACAAGACTGACCTTGATCCCCTTTGACCCCTTCACAAGCAGGATATCACCGGCGTCGAACAGGCCCCGGGCGCGGGCGGTCAGTTCGGGCGCGGTCTCGACCCATTCGCCGCGCTGCGGTCGCGGCAGCGCCTCGTAAAGCGCGCGCATCCGCGGGCCGACGCAATGGATGGTGTGGATCGCGGCAAGTCCGGGATGGCGGGCAATGGCGGCGTGCAGTTCGGCTTCGCGCGGGCCGAGTTCCAGCATGTCGCCCAGGATGGCGATCCGCCGCCCGTTGCCGACCCGGCCGATGCCGTCGACCGGCTTTGCTGCGATCAGCACGTCGAGCCCGGCCGCCAGCGAGGCGGGGTTGGAGTTGAAGGCATCGTCGATCAGGTCGAAAAAGGTCTCCTCCACCGGATCGAGCAGGATGCGTTCGCGCGTGCCGCGGCCGGCGGGCGGTGCCCAGCGGCCAAGGTCGTGCAGCGCAAGGACGGGATCGGCGCCCAGCGCGGAGGCCGCGGCCAGCGCACCAAGCGCGTTCAGCGCGAAATGCCGCCCCGGCGCGGATATCTTGAAGAGGACCGGCTGGCCCGCGTGCCGGGCGCGCACCACGGTCGTCTCGCCGGTCAGCCGCGCCTCGGTCATCTGCCAGTCGGCCCCGGGGGCGGTGCCGAAGGTGACGGGCCGCGCGCCCGCGGCCCGGGCCAGGTCGAGCAGAAGCCCCGAGACCTCCAGATCGGCATTGATCACCGCGCTGCCGCCGGGAAGGAGGCCGGCGAAGATCGCGGCCTTCTCGCGGGCGATGCCCTCGATCCCGGCGAAGGCCGCCAGATGCGCCGGCGCCACGGTGGTGATCATCGCCACATCCGGCCGGGCGAGACGGGCGAGCGGCGCGATCTCTCCGGGATGGCTCATGCCGATCTCGATCACGGCGAAATCGGCCTCGGCCGGCATCCGCGCCAGCGTGAGCGGCACGCCCCAGTGGTTGTTGTAGCTTGCCTCGGCGGCATGAACGCGGCCCTGCCCCGACAGCAGGACGCGCAGCATCTCCTTGGTCGAGGTCTTGCCGACCGAGCCGGTGACGGCCACGATCCTGGCCCGGCTCCGCGCCCGGCCGGCCGCGCCCAGACGTTCGAGCGCGGTCAGGACATCGCCCACCATCAGCAGCGGCGCATCGGCCGCGACGCCTTCGGGACGGCGCGAGACCAGCGCCGCTGCCGCCCCCATCTCCAGCGCCCGGGCCACGAAGTCATGGCCGTCGCGGACATCCTTCAGCGCCACGAACAGGTCGCCCGGCCGCAGGCTGCGGGTGTCGATCGAGACGCCGGTGGCGGCCCAGTCTGCGGTGGTGGTGCCGGCGGTGGCGGCGGCGGCATCCGCCGCGGTCCAGAGCGTCATGCCGGCCTCCCTGCCGTCACGGTGGCGGGGGGCCGTCTGCCCCCCGCACCCCCCGAGGGTATTTCGGTCAAGAGGAAGGGAACCGGGGCGGGCATCAGATCACGCCGTCCAGGGCGGCGACGGCGATGGAGGCCTGTTCCACATCGTCGAAGGGGAAGACGTGGCTGCCGACGACCTGGCCTGTCTCGTGGCCCTTGCCGGCGATCAGCAGCGCATCGCCCGGCTGCAGGGCATCGACGGCGAGAAGGATCGCCTCGGCGCGGTCGCCGACCTCATTGGCATCGGGACAGGCCGCGAGGATGGCGGTGCGGATGGCGGCGGGGTCTTCGGAGCGGGGATTGTCGTCGGTGACATAGAGGACATCGGCGGCCTCGCGTGCGGCGGCGCCCATCAACGGGCGCTTGCTGCGATCGCGGTCGCCGCCGGCGCCGAAGACGACGATGAGCCGGCCGAGGACGTGCGGGCGGAGCGCGCGCAGCGCCGTGGCGATGGCATCGGGCGTATGGGCGTAGTCGACGAAGACGGCGGCGCCGTTCCTGCGCGTCGCCGCCAGCTGCATGCGACCGCGCACGCCGGAAAGGCCGGGCAGCGCGGCCATCACCGATGCGGGTGCCGCGCCGCAGGCGATGGCAAGGCCCGCGGCCACCGCCACATTTTCCGCCTGGAAGGCGCCGATCAGCCCCAGCCTGACCTGATGGGGCGTGCCCTGCCAGAGGAAGCGCACCTCCTGTCCGGTCGCATCGGGGCGGATTGCGGCAATGGTCAGGTCGGCGTCGCGGCGGGTGCCGGTCGACAGGACCGGCAGGCCGCGGTCGAGCGCGATCTGCGCCATCTCGGGCGCGCCGGCGCCGTCGAGGTTCACGACCGTGGTGCCGTCGTCGGGCAGCAGGCGCGCGAAGAGACCAGCCTTGGCGGCGGAATAGGCCGCCATCGTGCCGTGATAGTCGAGATGGTCCTGCGTCAGGTTGGTGAAGCCGGCGGCGGCGAGGCGCACGCCTTCGAGCCGGCGCTGGTCGAGGCCATGCGACGAAGCCTCCATCGCGGCATGGGTGACACCGGCCGCGGCGGCCTCGGCCAGGAGGCGGTGCAGGGTCACGGGATCGGGGGTGGTATGGGGCGACGGCGCGGTCCAGTCGCCCTCGACCCCGGTGGTGCCGATGTTGATCGCGCGATGGCCGAGCGCCTGCCAGATCTGGCGGGTGAAGGTGGCGACCGAGGTCTTGCCATTGGTGCCCGTCACGGCGGCCATCACCGCGGGCTGGGCGCCAAACCACAGCGCGGCGGCATAGGCCAGCGCCTCGCGCGGGTCGTCGACCACAACTAAGGCCGCCGCCGGCGCGGCGCGCAGCGCGGCCGCGGCCATGGCGGCGCCTTCGGCATCGGTCAGGATCGCGGCAGCGCCGGCGTCGAGCGCGGTGGCGACGAGCTCGCCGCCGCGGCGGTGCGCGCCGGCCAGCGCGGCGAAGAGAAAGCCGGGCCGGACCGCCCGGCTGTCGGCCGTCAGGCCCGACAGGACCGGATCGCGCCCCGCGCGGGCGTTCAGCCCCAGTTCGGACAGCCGCTTGCCGCCTGCCATGTCATCCCCCGCCTGTTTGCCCGGGCCTAGTTCACGCTTGCCGCTGTTAGCGCAAGTCCGGCGGGGGCTTCAACCGCCGGACGCAGGCCGAGGAGCGGCGCGACGCGGCGGATCATCTCGGCCGCGACCGGCACCGCGGTCCAGCCGGCGGTACGCCGCGGCCGCGATCCCGAGGTATCGACCGGCTCGTCCAGCGTGACGATCAGCACATAGCGCGGATCGGAGGCCGGAAACATCGAGGCGAAGGTATTGATCACCTTGTCCTTGTAATAGCCGCCGGTGCGCTTGGGCTTGTCGGCGGTGCCGGTCTTGCCGGCGACTTCGTAGCCCTTCACCTCGCCAAGGCTTGCGGTGCCGTCGGTCACGACCGAGCGCAGCATCGCCCGCGCCTCGGCCGCAGTCGCCTCGCTGATCACCCGGGGGCCGGAGGCCGGGCCGGACTGTTTCAGCAGCGTCGGCTTCAGGTAGATGCCGCCATTGGCGATCGCGGCATAGGCGGTGGCCAGATGCAGCGGGCTGGCCGACAGGCCGTGGCCGTAGGAGGCGGTGATGGTGACGATATCGGGCCATCTTTTCGGAATCAGCGGCCTGGCGCCCGGCGCCTCGACCAGCTCGACCGGCAGGGGGTCGAAGAAACCCATGGATTTCAGGAAGGCCTGCTGGCGCAGCCCGCCGATCATCAGCGCAATATGGGCGGTGCCCACGTTCGAGGATTTCTCGATCACGTCGCGGACCGAAAGCAGCGGGCCGTAGTTGTGATTCTCGAATTCCTTGATCTTGTATTTGCCCCATTTCATCGGCGCATTGGCATCGACCATGGTGTCGGGGGTGACGAGGCCGAGTTCGATCGCCTGGGCCGCCGCGAAGATCTTGAAGGTGGACCCCAACTCATAGACGCCCTGCACCGCGCGGTTGAACAGCGGGCTGTCCGAGGGTTCGGCATCCTTGGCCGTGGGTGGCACCGGGCGGTCGTTGGGGTCGAAGGTCGGCGCCGAGGCCAGCGCGACCAGTTCGCCGGTGCGCACATCCATCAGGATGGCAGTGCCGCCGCGCGCGTTCATGACCGAAATGCCGCCGGCCAGCACCTCCTCGACCGTAGCCTGCACCGAGAGATCGAGCGACAGGGCCAGCGGCGTGCCGGCCTGCGCCGGGTCGCGCAGCCGCGAATCGAGCGCCTTCTCGATGCCGGCGGTGCCGATCACCTCGGCGGAATGCACCCCTTCGGCGCCGAAGGAATAGCCGCCGAGAACATGGGCGGCCAGCGTGCCGTTGGGATAGAGCCGCATCTCGCGCGGGCCGAACAGCAGGCCGGGGTCGCCGATCTCGTGCACCTTCTGCATCTGTTCGGGCGACAGGACCTTGCGGACCCAGATGAACTTGCGCCCGTCGGCAAAATGGCGCTCCAGCGCGGCGGCGTCGAGTTCGGGAAAGATCGCGGCCAGCTTGCGGGCGGTGCCCTTGGGATCCACCATGTCGCGCGGATGGGCGTAAAGCGCGCTGGTCGTCATGTTGGTGGCAAGGATGCGACCGTTGCGGTCGACGATATCGGCGCGCTGCGCCACGATCTCGGCCCCCGGAGCCGAGGCGACGGGTTCGACCGGGACCGAGGCCGCCAGATGGCCCATGCGCAGGCCGATGGTCAGATAGGCGCAGCCGAAGGCCACCGCCATCAGCCCCAGCCGTGCCGCCGCGCGGCCCTGGGTCTTTTCGCGCAGGGCCTCGTTGCGGGCGGCCAGGTTGTCACGCTCGATCCGGTCGGGATTCTCGCCCATCTGGCGGGCAAGAAGGATGCGGGCAAGCGGACGCAGGGGGGTGCGCATGGCCTAAAGTCCCTCGTCTGTGGCAGAGGTCGACTGGACGTTTTCCAGATCTCCGGCCCCGTCCGGCGGGGCGATGGCAGGCAGTTCGGGCACCGGATAGGCCACCTGCCCCGGGCTGCCGAACTGCCAGGGTTCCATCGGCAGCAGACGCAGCGCATCGAAGTTCAGCGCGACCAGATCGCGCAGCCGGTCGGGGCGGTTCAGATAGGCCCATTCGGCGCGCTGCACCGACAGCGCCTCGCGCAGGTCGGCGATGGTGCCCTGCAGCACCCGCACCTCCTTCAGCGCGGCCTGGGTGGCATAGTTTTCGCGATAGGCCCAGGAGCCGAGCGCGATCAGGGCAAGAAAGGAAAGGACATAGAGCACGGGGCGCATGTCAGCGGCGTCCTTTGCGGCGGATGTCGGGCAGGCCCAGGGCCAGGGGATCGGCGGGCCGGGCGGCGGCATCGGTGCGGATCGCGACCCGCAGCCTGGCCGACCTCGCGCGCGGGTTGCGCGCGAGTTCGTCCGGATCGGGGCCGATGGCCTTCTTCATCGTCTGGGTGAAGCGCGCCGTGGGCCGGTCGGTCGCCGGCGCATAGCGGTTCGCCGCGGGTTCGCTGCCGGTGGCGATCTGGAGGAACCGCTTGACGATGCGGTCCTCAAGGCTGTGGAAGGTGACGACGGCCAGCCTGCCCCCCGGCCGCAACGCGCGTTCCGCGGCGGCAAGGCCCTGGGCCAGCTGGTCGAATTCGGCGTTCACCGCGATGCGGATCGCCTGGAAGCTGCGGGTCGCGGGGTGGCTTTCGCCCGGCTTCGGGCGGGGAAGCTGGCGCTCGACGATTTCAGCGAGGCGCAGCGTGGTATCGAGCGGGGCCAGACGCCGGGCCTCGACGATCGCGCGGGCGATGCGGCGGGAGGCGCGCTCCTCGCCGAAATGATAAAGGATATCGGCCAGTTCCACCTCTTCGGCGGTATTGACCAGATCGGCGGCCGAGGGGCCGTCCTGGCTCATCCGCATGTCGAGTGGGCCGTCCTTCTGAAAGGAGAACCCGCGCTCGGGCCGGTCAAGCTGCATCGAGGACACGCCCAGATCGAGGACCACACCGTCGACCGGCCCGCCGGCCAGCTGATCCATCTCGGCAAAGGTGCCCAGCGCCAGCGACAGGCCCGGCACCTCGCCGATCCAGCCCGCCGCCATCTCATGCGCCAGCGGGTCGCGATCTATGCCGAGAACCCGGTCGGCGCCAGCGGCCAGAAGGCCGCGGGCATAGCCCCCTGCCCCGAAGGTGCCATCGATCCAGACGCCCGAAACCGGCGCGACCGCCCTGAGGAGCGGCCCGAGGAGAACGGGGATATGGAGGTCCTTTCCGGCGGCGGCGGTTGGCGGCATCGCGTCACCCGCCACGACTGGCCATGGCCCGGCCGACCAGCGCCAGCGGATCGACATCCTCCTCGTCGTCATCCTCTTCCAGTTCGGCGACGTAGACTTCCTTGCGATAAAGCATGAAGCGGTTGGTCGCGCCGGCGAAGACCGCTTCGCCGCCCGAGGCGAGGTCGTCGCCCAGAAAGCCCATCTTCTCGCGCACCTGCGGCGGCAGAACCAGGCGGCCGTCGGGTTCGATCTCGATCATGACCGAGCGGGTGATCAGGTCGCGCTCGGCCTTGCGCCGCGCATCGGAGCCGATCTCCATCGCATCGACCTGCGCGGCCAGCCGGTCGGCGCCGGCCTTGGCATAGCATTCGACGAAATTCCGCTTCTTGCCGCCGTAGACCATATAGACGCGGGGGCGGGCGGCATCGGGGCGGTCGAGGTCGTCGGCTTCGAGGATGCGGCGGAAAGCGGCCGGGATCGAGACCCGCGCCTTCCCGTCTACCTTCTGGTAGAATTCGCCCCTGAATGCCTCTGCCATCTGCCTCGCGGCCCTCTGTCTCCCCGATTGTCCCGATTTTGTCCCCGCGAATGAAAATGGGCGGATCGGGTTGCTGCCACTACCCGATCCGCCGCTGTCCCATCGCTGGGCGTCCAGCTACGCGCGCCACCTGGGGGAGATGTCTGCTCGCCCGCGCGCTGGATCTCTGTCTTCCGATGAAAGGGGCTGCCTGTAGAAACTGCCTTCTTTTTTCGCCTTGTTTGGGGTCTTTGCGCTGCCCCTGCGTCTTGTCTGCCCGTCTCATCTTCCGTGAGAGAAGGGATGACATGGGCAGCTATGGGATGGCAAGGGAAATGTTGGGAGAAAATGGAAAGGTCGCGCAAACCGTACCTCTTCTGCCCCAGGATCCTTGCCTCTCACCTCGCATCAACCTGCAATATCTAGGCGATCACGCGCCGGTGATCTTCTAGATATTGTGGTCGTCCGGCGGCTGCCGCGGTTTCCCATGCCATCCCGAAAATTTCGGAAGATATTCCAGAATGTTGCCGCGCGATGCTGATGTGGCCGGAGTTTCCGCGGGAATCGCCGCCGAATCACGAAACCCGGGCGCATCCGGCCCGGGTTTTCCCATGTCATCCCTGCTGTGTTGATTCGGGCCGGGGGGTTATCCCGTGAAATCCCGTGGCGCCACGCGCCGCTGCGGCCCGCCGCGGCGGGGGCGCAAGGCCCGCCCTCAGGCCATGCCGCCGGCGATCAGCCGATGGGCCAGCCGCGCATAGGGTGCGGCAAGCGGCCCGTCCCCGGCCGCGACCGGCGTGCCGGCATCGCCCGCGATGCGCACCTCCAGCGCGAGCGGCAACTCACCCAGGAACGGCAGATCCAGCCGCCGCGCCTCGGCCGCCACGCCGCCATGGCCGAAGACATGCGATTCATGGCCGCAGTTCGGGCAGATGAAGACCGACATGTTCTCGATCAGGCCAAGGATCGGCGTCTTCAGCTTGACGAACATGTCCAGCGCCTTGCGCGCGTCGATCAGCGCCACATCCTGCGGTGTCGAGACGACGATCGCGCCCGTCACCTGGGTGCGCTGGCTCAGCGTCAGTTGCAGGTCGCCGGTGCCGGGCGGCAGATCGACGATCAGGATGTCCAGATCGCCCCAGGCCACCTGGCCGAGCATCTGCTGCAACGCCCCCATCAGCATCGGCCCGCGCCAGATCACCGCCTCGTCCTCGCGCAGCAAAAGCCCCATCGACATGAATTTCACGCCATGGGCGAGGATGGGCTGGATGATCTTGCCATCGGGCGAGGCCGGACGCTGCGACGATCCCATCATCCGCGCCTGGCTGGGGCCGTGGATATCGGCATCAAGCAGCCCGACCCGCCGGCCCTGCCGGGCCAGCGCGACGGCAAGGTTCGACGCCACGGTGGATTTGCCCACCCCGCCCTTGCCCGAGGCGATGGCGATGATCCGGTTCACACCGGCGATCTTCTGCGGCCCGCCCTGCTGGGGCGTGGGGTGGCCGCCGATCTTCAGCTGTGGCGGCGCACCCGCAGGCGGTGCCTTCGGGGCCGGGCCATGCGCCGTCATCACCACCTGCACCGCCGTGACGCCGGGCAGCGCGGCCAGCGCATCCTTGGCCACCGCCTCCACCGGGGCCAGCGCCCGGGCCTCGCCGGCATCGGCGGTCTCGATCACGAAACGGATCACGCCACCCTCGACCGAAAGCGCCCGAACCAGGTCCCGCGAGATCAGGGTTCCGCCTCCGGGCACGGCGATCCCGGCCAGAACTTCCGTCACCGCCTCGCGCGTGAGAGCCATGTCTTTCCCCTTTTCCCTGCGGGCAGAATGCCGGGGCCGGCAGCGTGGCGCCGCCCCGTCCGGACCAGAGTCGCCATTTTTCGGCAAAGGGCAAGGCGCCTGTGGGGAGCAGTTTTTCCAATTGGTCAAGGATTAACCAAACACGCTGATTTGAATGACGTTTTCGTGACAATGAGTCATGCGGTTTCTGCATGGCAGCATTGTTGCCGGACGCTATTGTGCAACTGCAGCAAAAGTCACATGTTACCCCTAACGCAAACGGGAAAGCCCGTAAGAGACGCAAGAAGAGGCAAGAGTTCGATGACCTACGCAACCGCATCCAGCACCGTCAAACTGGGCCGTCCGGCCTCGGGTGGACTGTTCGCCAATCTGGGTGCCGCGCTGGCACGCCGCCGCCTTTACAGCCGCACGCTCTATGAACTGCGGCAGTTGACTGATCGCGAACTGGCCGATCTCGGAATCTCGCGGCTGTCGCTGGCCGATGTGGCGCGCGAGGCGGCCTACGGCAAATAAGGTTTCCACCAGGGTCCCTTCTCCTCCCTCAGGGCCCTGGCGGTAGCGGCGTTACCCTCCTCCTCCCTGGTGACGCCGCAGTTTTTCCGGAACCGCTTGGTTCCACTTCGATTCGACGGCCCTCTCCTCCTCCCTGGGCCATCGGACCCGCGGCGGCCCCCTCCTCCTCCCTGGGGTCGCCGCACCCCATAGCGGCCCGGCGAACGGGCCAACGGTTACGGCGGTCCCTCTCCTCCTCCCTCGGGATCGCCGGACAGCGCGGCAGCTTCCTTCCTCCTCCCTCGAAGCTGCCGCGTCCTGATTTCGCCCCGACCGGGGCAATGGTTTCGGCGCCCCCCTCCTCCTCCCTGGGGCTGCCGGATCGCGCGGCAGGGCTCTCCTCCTCCCTTGGCCCTGCCGCGCCACCCCCCTTCCCCCGACCCGCTCTCTCTCAGGCCCGCATGGCGCGATGCCGTGGCCGCCCGCGCATCCCGGACCGCCGGGGCGCCGCGTTCCGGTCCGCCCTTGCCTTTCCCTGCCCCGATCGCATAGTCGCAGTCCGGTAGCGACGGTATTGGGCAACGGATGCGGCCTTCCCTGATTTCGGCGGCATTGGTCGCCTCGCTGGTCGGCTACGGCTCGACCATCGCGCTGGTGCTGTCGGCAGCGGCGGCGCTGGGGGCGACGCCGGCCCAAACGGCAAGCTGGGTGCTGGCAATCAGCCTGGCCAAGGCGGCCGGTTCGGCGATCCTGTCGGTCTGGAGCCGGGTGCCCGTGGTGCTGGCCTGGTCCACCCCCGGGGCGGCGCTGCTGGCCGCGACCAGCGGCGTCACCATGGCCGAGGCGGTGGGCGCCTTCCTGCTTGCCGGCGTGCTGATCGCGCTGACCGGCGCGCTGCGGCCGCTGGGGCGTGCCGTGGCGCTGATTCCCGATGGAATCGCCGGCGGAATGCTGGCCGGCGTCCTGCTGCCGTTCTGTCTGGCCGGAACCGGCGCGGCCGAGGCGGCGCCGGCGCTGGTCCTGCCGATGGTGGCGATCTTTGCGCTGGTACGGCTGGTCAATCCCGCCCTTGCCGTTCTGGCGGCGCTGGCGCTGGGGCTTGCGCTGGCCTTCGGACTTGGCGCCGCGGCCCTGCCCGGCCTGTCGGTGCCGCTGCCGCGGCTGACCTTCATCCCGCCGGCCTTCGACCCCGGCGTCCTGATCGGCGTCGGCCTGCCGCTCTATCTTGTCACCATGGCCTCGCAGAACCTGCCGGGCTTTGCCACGCTGCGCGCCGCCGGCTACGAGCCGCCGGTGCGCCGTGCCCTTGGCGTCACCGGCGGCCTGTCGGCGCTGGCGGGGCTGTTCGGCGCCCATACCGTTTCGATGGCCGCGATCACCGCCGCGATCTGCCTTGGCCCCGACGTTCATCCGGTGAAGGAGGAACGCTGGCGCGTCGGCCTCGCCTATGCCGGTTTCTGGGTGCTGCTCGGGCTGGGCAGCCCGGCGATCCTGTCGCTTCTGGCGGCATTGCCGCCGCAGGTGATGACGGCGCTGGTGGCGCTGGCGCTTCTCGGACCGCTCACCGGAGCGATGACCACGGCCTTCGCCGTCCCCGAACAACGCTTTGCCGCGGCGCTGACGCTGGCCGTCACCGGATCGGGCGTCGCCATCCTGGGGGTCGGGGCAGCGTTCTGGGGGCTGGTCGCCGGCCTTGGCCTCTATGCGCTGGAGCGGGCCTGGGCCCGGCGGCGGATGTAAGGCACGCGCAGTTCCGCGCCGGCCCATCGACGGCGGCCCGCAAGCCCGAGGCTGCGGGCCCCGTTCAGAACGGCACGTCGTCGCCGGGATCGGCCGGCATGACGAATCGCGCGATGATCTTCTTTTCGCCCGCCTTGTCGAAACGGATATCGAGCTTGTCGCCCTCGATTCCCGTGACCCGGCCATAGCCGAACTTCACATGAAAGACCCGGTCGCCGGCCGAATAGGCGCTGTCCGCCGTCAGGTCGATCGTCAGCCCCGCCGCCTCGCGCGGGCGCGAGACCGGATAATGCGCCTGACGCTCCTGCATCCGCCGCCAGCCCGGCGAATTGTAGACATCGGCCTTCGTCGCCCGCTCTTCCAGTGCAGAGCCGGCGCCGAATCCCGGTGCCGCGGCGCCATAGCCGCCGCCCATCAGGCCGGGCGCCGTCAGCACCTCGACATGTTCGACCGGCAGTTCGTCGATGAAGCGGCTGGGCATCTGGCTTTGCCACTGGCCATAGACCCGGCGATTCGATGCAAACGAGATCGTGCACAATTCCTCGGCCCGGGTGATGCCGACATAGGCCAGCCGGCGTTCCTCCTCGATGCCCTTCAGCCCGCTTTCGTCCACGCTGCGCTGGCTGGGGAACAGCCCGTCCTCCCATCCCGGCAGGAAAACCACCGGAAATTCGAGGCCCTTGGCCGCGTGCAGCGTCATCAGCGTCACCTTTTCGGCGGCATCCTCGCTGTCGTTGTCCATGATCAGGCTGACATGTTCCAGAAAGCCCTGCAGACTGTCGAACTGCTCCAGCGCCTTCACCAGTTCCTTGAGGTTGTCGAGCCGCCCGGGCGCCTCGGGCGACTTGTCGTTCTGCCACATCGAGACATAGCCCGATTCTTCCAGGATCACCTCGGCCAGCCGGACATGCGACAGATCCGAGGCCGCCCGCGTGTCGGGGAACAGCGGCTCGATCACCGCATCGGCCGGTTCGGGCCGGGCGGTGGCGATGGCCGCATGCCAGCGGTCCACTCCCTCGACGAAGGCGCGCAGATGCGCCGCCCCCTTGCCGCCCAGACCGCCGCGCGCCAGCAGGCTGCGCGCGCCTTCCAGCAGGCTCATCCCCACCGACCGCGCCTCGGCCTGGATCGTCTGCACCGCCTTTTCGCCCAGACCCCGCTTCGGCAGGTTCACCACCCGCTCGAAGGCCAGATCGTCGTCGGGGCTGACGGCCAGCCGGAAATAGGCCATGGCATCGCGGATTTCGGCGCGTTCATAGAACCGCGGCCCGCCGACCACCCGATAGGGCAGGCCGATGGTCAGGAAGCGGTCCTCGAAGGCGCGCATCTGGTGGCTGGCGCGGACAAGGATGACCTGGCCGTTCAGACCTGTCGGATCGCGGCCGCGGGTGCCGCGCTGGATGGCCTCGATCTCCTCGCCGATCCAGCGAGCCTCTTCCTCGCCATCCCAGTGGCCGATCAGCCGGACCTTGTGGCCCTCCTGCGCCTCGGTCCAGAGCGTCTTGCCCAGCCGCCCGGCATTGGCCGAGATGATCCCCGAGGCCGCGGCCAGGATATGCGGCGTCGAGCGGTAGTTCTGCTCCAGCCGAATGATCTGCGCGCCGGGAAAATCCTTCTCGAACCGCAGGATATTGCCGACCTCCGCCCCGCGCCAGCCATAGATCGATTGGTCGTCGTCACCGACGCAGCAGATGTTCCTGTGCGCCTGCGCCAGAAGCCGCAGCCACAGGTATTGCGCGGCATTGGTGTCCTGATATTCGTCGACGAGGATATAACGGAACCGGCGCTGATATTGCGCCAGAACATCCTCGTACCGGCGGAAGATCTCGATGCAATAGAGCAGCAGGTCGCCGAAATCGGTGGCATTCAGGGTGCGCAGCCGCTCCTGATACTCCGCATAGATTTCGGTCCCGAGGTTGTTGTAGGCCGCCGCTTCGGACGAGGGCACCCGCTCCGGCGTCAGTGCGCGGTTCTTCCAGCCGTCGATCAGCCCGGCCAGCATCCGCGGCGGCCAGCGCTTGTCGTCGATGTTCCGCGCCGAGACCAGCTGTTTCAGAATGCGCAGCTGGTCGTCGGTGTCGAGAATGGTGAAACTCGGCTTCAGCCCGACCAGTTCGGCATGGCGGCGCAGGATCTTCACCGACAGCGAATGGAAGGTGCCCATCCAGGGCATGCCCCCGGCCTGGCCGGTCAGCCGTTCCAGCCGGATCTTCATCTCGCGCGCGGCCTTGTTGGTGAAGGTGACGGCAAGAATCTCGTCCGGCCGCGCCCGGCCCAGCGTCAGCAGATGCGCAATCCGCGCCGTCAGCGCCCGGGTCTTGCCGGTTCCCGCGCCGGCCAGCATCAGCACCGGTCCGTCCAGCGCCTGCACCGCGGCCAGCTGCGCGGGGTTCAACCCCTCCAGATAGGGCGCCGGCCGGGCCGCCATCGCCCGCTGCGACAGCGGCGCGGGGCTTGCGGCGGCCTCGAAGGCATCTGACTCGTCCCAATGGCTCATCCGGCAAATCTAGCGTCGGCAGGGATCATGTTCAAGGAATGTTCACCCCATCGCCCGATCCGGCCGCCCCGGGGCCCGGGCGCGGGCCCCGGGGCGGC
>JBDHSO010000089.1:0-15300 GCA_039808125.1 Rhodobacter sp.
GCGCCGACAGAGGCCGCCGCACCGCATCGCTCCAACCAGCCGATATCAGACAATCCCGGACAATCCCCGATAGCGACAGCTGTTCAGACCTACTGTCACTCATTGCTCAGACCATGTGACAACACACAACTGACCGCCCCGGGACGCCCCGCCGGCGCCCGTTCTCGGGGGGTCAGCGCCCGCGGATGCGCGGGTCGAGCGCGTCGCGCAGGCCGTCGCCGATATAGTTGACCGACAGCACCGTCAGCGAGATGGCGACGCCCGGATAGATCACCCGGCTGGGATAGACGGTCAGGTTGCCATAGCCTTCGAACAGCAGCCCGCCCCAGGTCGGGAAATCGGGCGGAAAGCCCAGGCCCAGAAAGGAAAGCACGGATTCGGTGATGATCGCGCCGGCAATACCCAGCGTTGCCGCGACCATCACCGCCGAGATCACGTTGGGCAGGATGTGGCGGGTGATGATCCGCCGCGATGGCGTGCCGATCGACCGCGCGGCCAGCACGAATTCGCGCTCTTTCAGCGCCAGCACCTGCCCGCGCACGATCCGCGCCGAATGCATCCAACTGGTGACGCCGATCCCCCCCACCACCAGCAGGAAGGTGCCAAGCTCGGGGCCGAACAGGCTTTTCACCCTCTGGCCGTAAAGGAACATCAGCACCAGCAGGAGCGGGAGCAGCGGCAAGGACAGGAACAGGTCGGTCAGCCGCATCAGCACGCCGTCGAGCCGGCGGAAATAGCCCGCCAGCACCCCCACCAGCGTGCCGATGATGATCGAGACCAGCATCGCCACCAGACCCACCGCCAGCGAAACCTGGCCCCCGCGCATCATCCGGCTGAGGACGTCCCGGCCCACCTGGTCGGTGCCGAGCGGATGCGACCAGCTTGGCGGTTTGTTGCGGTTCAGGATCATCTTCGCGGTATCGGTCTCGACGGGGTGCCACAGCAGCGGGCCGATGACCACCAGAAGGACAAGGATCGTCAGCACCACCAGCCCGACCATCGCCCCCTTGTGGTGGCGGAACTGGTCCCAGACATCGCGCCATTCGCTGCGCGGCGCCTCGATCTCGGCGGCATTCTGGGGGGCATTCTGGGGGGCATTCGGGGGGGAGGCGGCGTCAGTCATAGCGGATCCGCGGGTCGAGCAGACCATAGAGGATATCGGCCAGCAGGTTGAACAGCACGATCAGCATCGCGGTGATGAAGGTGATGGTCTGCACCACCGGCAGGTCGTTTGCATGGATGGCGCCGATCAGCGCCGCGCCGATGCCGTTGATCTTGAATACCTGTTCGGTGATGATCGCGCCGCCGAACACCGCCGGCAGCCCAAGCGCCACGATGGTGACGACCGGGATCATCGAATTGCGCGCCACATGTTTCAGCACGACGGTCCGCTCGCTCATCCCCTTGGCGCGGGCGGTGCGCACATAGTCCTGGCCAAGGTTTTCCAGCATCGAGGCACGGGTGTAGCGGCTGATCTCGGCGGAATTGTACAGCGCCAGCACCGTCACCGGCAGCACCATCTGGCGTACCTGCTCGAGAAAGCTGTGCCAGTCCGTCACCCGTAGCTGGGTGTCGTAGATCGAGGGGAACCAGTGCAGCTTGACCGCGAAGAACACGATCAGCAGCACGCCGGTGAAGAAGGTCGGCACCGAATAGCCCACCATCGAGATGAAGGTGCCCAACTGGTCGAACCAGCTGTACTGGCGATAGGCGGAATAGATGCCGATCGGGATCGCGATCAGGATCGCCACCGCATAGGCCGACCCGATCACGGTCAGCGTCTGGGGCAGCCGTTCGCCGATGATCTGGAAGACCGGCGCGCGGCTGGAATAGCTGATGATGCGCTGTGCGCCCTCGGCGTAATGGGTGCCGAAGATATTGTCGACGGCGTGAAGCGGCTCGTACCAGAAGAACTGTTTCAGCCACAGCAGATAGCGCACCCAGACCGGCTGGTTGACGCCAAGGGATTCGAGGATTTTCTCGCGCACGGCGGCCGGCACCGTCAGCGGGATATCCGAGGCCGGAGAACCCGGCGCCAGATCGACCAGCAGGAATATGACGAGGCTGATCAGAAGAAGCGTCGGGATGGCGATCAGAATCCGCCGGAGCGCATAGGTCAGCATGACGGTACCTTTGAATGGCAGGCCGGACAGCAGCGCCCGGCCTGCGGATCCCCGGGAGGCGGCGGGAACGGGCGGCGGGGCCACCCGCTCCCTGCATGGATCACTTCATCCGGTACCAGTCCGAAGCGTTCCACAATTCGCTGTCCCAGGTGTTCAGGATCACCCCACCCAGCGTGTTCGACGCCGCCGACAGGCGGCCGCGGTCGACCAGCGACACCACGGTGAAGCTGTCCTTGGTCAGCATGTCGTTCAGCTTCTTGGCGATCTCGCCACGCTTCGACATTTCCGCCGTCTTCGACAGTTCCTCGACCAGCGCATCATAGGCCGGGTCGCAGAAGCGGTTGATGTTCTCGCCCTGCCACTGGTTGTCCGGCCCCGGGATCTTGTCGCACAGATATTGCGCCAGATAGGGTTCGGGATCGGTGCCGTCGAAGTTGTTGGCATACATTTCGACATCGGCATAGAACTTCTGGAAGGTGTCGGGCGAGCCCGCGTCGCCGCCGAAGAAGACCGAGGCGTCCACCACCTTCAGCTCGACCTCGACGCCGATCGATTCCCACCAGCTCTTGATCACGGCCTGGAAGTCCTGGCGAACCGGGTTCGAGGAGGTCTGGTACAGGACATGCAGCTTCTTGCCGTCCTTGTCACGGATGCCGTCGCCATCGGTATCGGTCCAGCCGGCATCGTCCAGCAGCGCCTTGGCGCCTTCCAGATCCTGGGCCAGGCAGCCGGTGTTGTCCGAGGCGAACATCTCGGGCGCGGGCACCAGGTTGCAGGTCGGCCGGCCCGAGTCGCCATAGCCGATGTCGACCAGCGCCTGGCGGTCGATGGCCATGGAGAGCGCATGGCGCACCCGGACATCGGACAGGAACGGATGGGGATGCTTGATGGTCGAACGCTCGCCCTCGGGCAGGTCGGGGGAGGGATCGGTCATGTTCATCTCGATCCGCTCGACCAGGGTGCCGAAGCCGTTGACGAATACGCCCTTGCCGCCGGCCTTCATCTGCTCTTGCAGTTCGGGATTGATCTGGGTGTTCCAGGCATAGTCGAACTCGCCCGTCTCCATCACCGCGCGGGCGGCCGCCTGCGCATCGCCGCCGCCCTTCACCGTCAGCTTGGCGAAGGCGGGTTTGGCCGGGTCGCGATAGTTCGGATTGGCCTCAAGCGTCACCACGTCGTTCACCTTGAAATCGGTGACGCGGAACGCGCCGGTGCCGATCGGGAAGGTGTTTTCCTGGGTGCAGGCCGATGCCGCGGCGCCGAGGCATTTCTCGAACTGCGCCTTTTGCAGGAGGGGCGAGGTGCTGCCGACAAAGGCGGTGTAGGGGTTCGGCTTCGGGCCGTTGAAGGTGATCACGATGGTCAGGTCGTCGGGCGTTTCGATCGACTTGATGCCTTCGTAGCGCGCGGCCTGGGCGCAACCGCCTTCGGGATGGGTGCAATAGTCATAGGTGAACTTGGCATCGGCAGAGGTCACGGCACTGCCATCCGACCACAGCAGGCCGGGCTTCAGCTTCCAGGTGATCGAGGTCAGGTCGGCCGCGACGCCGCCGTTCTCGACCGTCGGCACCGATTCCGCGAGGCGCGCGATCACCACGCCCTTTTCGTCGAAGCCGGCCAGGCCTTCCAGCACCAGCGACGAGGCCTCGACATCCTTGGTGCCCGAGGACAGATAGGGGTTCATGATCGAGACGGCCTGCCAGTACAGGATCTTCGCCTCGCCGTCGCTGCCGCGCTCTGCGAAGGCGGCCGGGGCGATGCCGATGGCGGCAACCGCGCCCAGAAGGGCTGTTTTCAGTTTCATCGCGACACTCCTTGTTGGTTGTATTCTTGTTGGTTGCGTTACGGCTTGCGGTGCTCTGGCGCCCCGGTACCGCCGGTTCGGCCGGCGGCAGGCTTGTCGTCGTAAAGGTGGCAGGCCACCAGCCGGCCCGGCATCACCTCGACCAGATCGGGCTTTTCCACCCGGCAGCGGTCGAAGACCCGCGGGCAGCGGGTGCAGAAGTTGCATCCGGCGGGCGGGCGGGCCGGCGAGGGCACGTCGCCCTTCAGGATGATGCGCTTGCGGTTCCGCGCGATTTCGGGATCGGGCTCGTTCACCGCCGACAAAAGCGCCTCGGCATAAGGATGCAGCGGCCGGACATAAAGCTCGGACGCGGGCGAAAGCTCGGCGATCCTGCCGAGATACATCACCGCCACCCGGTCGGCGAGGTGGCGCACCATGGAAAGGTCGTGGCTGATGAAAAGATAGGTCAGCCCCAGCCTGTCCTGAAGATCCTCCAGCAGGTTCACCACCTGGGCCTGGATCGACACGTCCAGCGCGGCGATGGGTTCGTCGCAGACGATGAAGCGCGGGTTCAGCGCCAGCGCCCGTGCGATGCCGATGCGCTGGCGCTGGCCGCCGGAAAATTCATGCGGATAGCGGTTGGCGAAACGGCGGTTCAGCCCGACCTGATCCATCAGCTCGTAGATCCGCGCGTTCTTCTTCGCGCGGTCCCAGCGGGTATGCTCGTCCAGCGGCTCGCCGATGATGCCCGCCAGCGTCATCCGCGGGTTGAGGCTGGCCTGCGGATCCTGGAACACCATCTGCATCGTCGGGCGCTTGCGGCGCAGCGCCTCGGGGTTCAGATCGGCAACATTGTCGCCGTCGATGACGACGCGGCCGGCCGTCGGCTCGTAAAGCCGCAGGATCGCCCGGCCGACGGTGGATTTTCCGCAACCGGATTCCCCGACAAGGCCCAGCGTCTCGCCGGCGCGGATGGCGAAGGACACGCCGTCGACCGCCTTCACATCGCCGGTATGACGGCGCAGCAGCCCGGTGTAGATCGGGAAATGCATCTTCAGCCCGTCGACCTGAACCAGCGGGGCGGGGGCGGCGTCAAGCATGGGCCACCTCGCGCAGCGTGGCCGGTGCGGTCCAGTGGCAGGCGACGTCATGGCCCTGGCCGACCGGCGCGCCGTCGACGGGGCGGCGGCGGGGGTTCTCGCGGTCGCAACGGTCGAAGCGGTGTTCGCAACGGGCGCGGAACGGGCAGGCCTCGGGTTCCGCCATCAGGATCGGCGGCTGGCCCTCGATCACCTTCAGCCGCGCGTCGCGCGGGCCGCTCAGCCGCGGGATGGTCTGCAGCAGGGCCCGGGTATAGGGATGCTGCGGGTTGCGGAAGAGATCGCCGACCGCCGCCTGTTCCACCACCTGCCCGCCGTACATCACCATCACCCGGTCGGCGATGCCGGCGATCACGCCCAGATCATGGGTGATCCAGATGATCGCCATCCCCAGCTTTTGCCGCAGATGCTTGACCAGTTCCAGAATCTGCGCCTGGATCGTCACGTCCAGCGCCGTGGTCGGCTCGTCGGCGATCAGCACGTCGGGGTCGCAGGCCAGCGCGATGGCGATCATCACCCGCTGCCGCATCCCGCCCGAGAACTGGTGCGGATAGCTCGACAGCCGCGCCTTCGCATCGGGGATGCCGACCAGTTCCAGAAGTTCTGCCGCCCGCGCCTCGGCCGCGGCATGGTCGAGCTTCAGATGCTCGCGCAGCGGTTCCATGATCTGCATGCCGATGGTGAAGACCGGGTTCAGGCTGGTCATCGGATCCTGGAAGACGAAACCGACCTTGGCCCCGCGCACCCCGCGCAATTCCTCGGGTGACAGCTTCAGCAGGTCACGGTCGCCCAGCATGACCTGGCCGCCGCGCACCTCGGCCGGGGGCGAGGGCAGCAGGCCCAGAAGCGACATCATCGTCACCGACTTGCCCGAGCCGCTTTCGCCGACCACGCCCAGAAGTTCGCCCCGGCGCAGCGAGAAACTGACGGTATTGACGGCATGAACTTCGCCCGCACGGGTGCGGAACACGGCCTTCAGGCCCCGGACATCAAGGACAGGCCCCCCCGGTTCGGCCATAGAAACTCCCCTGGTCGTCTATCTTCTTTTTGTTTTCTTTGGTCTTTTTATCGGTCCGGTCCCGCAGGCCCGTCCGTTTTTTCAACTGTTCCCCATTTCTGGAAACCGATCAATCCCGTTTTCCCATGCGCAAATCCAGTGCCTGGGGCCGGCAGTTTGACGCGCGGTGCCGTCAAATCGCCCGAACTTGACAGGGGTCGTGGGCAGGAACAGGCTGACCGCAATATATTGGGTTGGAACGATGGAAGAACTTTCGGCGCGAGAGATACTGGCCCGGCTGGTCGCCTTTCCGACGGTGAGCCGCGAATCGAACCTGCCGCTGGTCGACTGGCTGGAGGAGTATCTGGCCGGCCATGGCCTGCGCACCTTCCGCCACTGGAACGAGGACGGGCGGAAGGCGGCACTTCTGGCCCATGCCGGCCCCTGGCAGGCCGGCGGGGTGATCCTGTCGGGCCATTCCGATGTGGTGCCGGTCGAGGGGCAGGTCTGGACCTCGGACCCCTGGGTGGTGACAGAGCGCGACGGCCGGCTCTACGGGCGCGGCACCTGCGACATGAAAGGCTATGTCGCGCTGTCGGTCTGGGCGCTGGTGCGGGCAGGGCGGCGCGGCCTGCGCCGGCCGCTGCAACTGGCGCTGTCCTATGACGAGGAGGTGGGATGCCTCGGCGCGCCGCCGATGATCCGCACCCTGCAGGAGGTGATGCCCCGCGCCGCTGCCGTCCTGGTCGGAGAGCCGAGCCGGATGCAGATCGTCACCGGCCACAAGGGCGGGGCGGGCTACCACGTCCACATGAAGGGGTTCGAGGTGCATTCCTCGCTGCTGCCCGAAGGGGTCAGCGCCATCATGGAGGGCGCGCGGCTGATCCAGTGGCTGAACGACCGCAACGATGCGATGCAGGCGCGCGCGCCCAGTGCCATCGCCGCGATGTTCCGCCCGCCCGTCACCACCTGTCACGTCGGCATGATCGAGGGCGGCACCGCCCATAACATCACCGCGGCGGATTGCCGGTTCGCCGTCGAGATGCGCGTCCTGCCCGACGAGGATCTGGCCGCCCATGCCGCCGCCTTCCGCGCCGAGGCGGAGCGGCTGGACCGGGCGCTGAAGGCGCGGCGCCCCGAGGCCGGCGTGGGATTGACCCAGTTCTTCAACGTCCCCGCGCTGCGCCCCGAAGCCGATGGCCCGGCCGAGGCGCTGGCCCGCAGCCTGACCGGCGGCAACGCGACCGGCGTCGTCAGCTACGGCACCGAGGCCGGGCAGTTCCAGGAGGCCGGCTTCTCGGCCGTGGTCTGCGGCCCGGGCGATATCGCGCAGGCACACCAGCCGGACGAATATCTCGAACTGTCGGAATGGCGGGCGGGGCTGGCCTTCATGGAGCGGCTGCTCGACGCCCTGGTCTGAACACGGGTCCGCCCGGCGATCGCGCCCGGAGGGCCGTCCGCGGGGCCCCCGGCCGTCCGGCCTGCCGTGCATCCGGCACAGGCCATTTCAGGGCCGTGCGGCGAATCGTCCCGCTCCGCCCCGGCGCGGTCAAGCCAAAGTGATTCGGGGAAAAATTGGTAAACGATCGCTTAACGGGAACCAGAATCCGGGTTTCCGGCGGATTGATGCGCGCCAGCAAACGACGCCCGGCCCTGCGCCGGGACTTCGGTGAAAATCGCCACTGCGGTTAACGCACGGCGCCCGGCTTTCGATTCAACCGCTAGGTGGAAACAATCGGTCCGATCATTGGCCCGGGAACGCCCGGAGTTGGCCCGAATTGGCGGATTTTCCTGCGGTCTGGCGCGGTTCGGTGTTTCCGGTCCCGAAACGATCAACCTGCGCTTGCGCCGCCGGTGTCGGTGTCAATCCGTCACGCAAGGCAGGTCATGGTGTCAGGGTCCGGAGTTTTCCCCTTCATCGAAGGTGAATGATAAGGTAACTATTAGGGGTCATCTGTTAAACGCATGGGCCGTGGGGGCGGCTGCATGACGGCAACGCGCCGCAAGGCGCGGAAACGGTGACGAGGGCTTGCGCGGTCCGGCCTTGCGGTCGGCGGCGGGTGTTCGTCCTGTGTGCCGCATGCGGTCGGACCAAGCGGCACTCTGCGCAAGCCTGCGCATTGTGCCAGGGGCGCCGTCCGGGTTCCCCGGCGGAAAAGTGGGATTTCGCATGGTGCCGGAGTGTTCGGTGCCAGGGAGACGGAGACGGACATGCCGGTTTTTGCGCTGTATAACTTCAACGACAATACCACTGTGGTCGACGACGCTCCGCTCGATGGCGACCAGAACGGAATCTATCTGAACGGTGCCTCGGCTTCGGGCGGGCAGCTTCGGCTGGATGGTATCAACGACTTTGCCAAGATCTTTCCGGCCGATACCTTCCAGATGGATCGCGGCACGCTGGACATCAAGTTCACCCCGACCGGAACCGACCTGTCCGCGCCGCAGACCGTGCTGTCGCGCGACAGCACCGGCGAGACGCCCGGCGGGTTCCATATCGACGTGAACCCCGACGGCTCGATCTCGGTCGTGCATGAATCGGCCGGCGACACCACCAGCTTCACCACCGAACCCGACTTCTACAGCAGCGGCGACACGATCAATGTCGTCTATTCCTGGGACGAAGGCGGCACCGGCGGCTCGCTGCAGATCAAGAACATGACGGACGGGGGCAGCTACGAGACCCAGGTCCCCGATACGCTGACGATGGACATGGGCGGCGAAAGCCAGCCCTGGATGGTCGGCACCGGGCAGGGCGACTCGGATCCGAATGAGTTGAACAACCTTGGCCCGCATTTCGAGGGTTCGGTCCAGTATTTCTCCCTGTCCGATACCGTCGACAACGGGCCGGCTGACGCCGATCCGACCGCCAATCCTGACACTGCGACGACCGACGAGGATACGCCGGTCATCATCGACGTGCTGTCGAACGACACCGATCCGAACGGCGATCCGCTTGAGGTGACGCACGCCACCTCGCCCAACGGAACGGTGGTGATCGAGGACGACGGCAGGCTGACCTATACGCCGAACCCCGATTTCAACGGCAGCGACACGATCACCTATACGATCACGGATCCGGACGGGAATACTTCCACCTCGACCGTGAACGTCACCGTGAACCCGGTGAACGACAACCCCGATGCCAACAACGACAATGCGACGACGAATACGGGTACCCCGGTCGTCATCTTCCCGCTGCTGAACGACACCGACCCCGACCACGACACGCTGTCCATCGTCGGCACGCCGACCTCGGCCGACGGCACCGTGCAGGTGAATGACGACGGTTCCGTCACCTTCACGCCGGATGACGGCTTCATCGGCACGACCACCATCGAATACGAAGTGTCCGACGGCAACGGCGGCACCGATACGGCGACGATCACCGTTGTGGTCGGGCCGGCCGAACGCGACGGCATCGTCCGCGGCACCGATGGCGGCGACCTGATCAATGGCGGCTATGTCGACCCCTGGGACGGCGACCGCGTCGATGCCAATGATGCGATCATCGCCGGCGACGGGCCGAACGACGACCGTATCCGCGCCGGCGGCGGCAACGACACGATCTATGCCGGCATCGGCAACGATACGGTCTGGGCCGGCAGCGGCAACGACCTGGTCTTCGGCGGGTCGGGCAATGACGATCTGCGCGGCAACAACGGCGATGACACCTTCACCGGCGGCAGCGGCAACGATACGATCTGGGGCCAGCGCGGCGACGACGTGATCAACACCTCGGCCGGGCCGCAACTGCCCGACATCGACTATCCCGGCCTCTATCCCGCCGATCCCAATCCGAATGACGATCGCGACCTGGCCTATGGCGGCCATGGCGCCGATACGATCAGCACCGGCGACGATGCCGATACCATCTATGGCGGGATGGGCAACGACAACATCGACTCGGGCGTCGATGCCGACAGCGTGGTCGGCGGCCATGGCGCTGACACGATCATCGCCAGCGAGGGCGCCGATACCGTCTTCGGCGGTAGGGGCGACGACTTGATCTATGGCGGTCTCGGCCCGATCGGCAACGATATCCTGGATATTCCGGATGCCGATGGCGATCTGCGCCCGGACAACAACACCGACCTGCTTTACGGCGGCCGCGGCAGCGACACGATCTATGGCCGCGACGATGACGACACGCTCTTCGGCGGCTACGGCAACGACGTTCTCTATGGCGGCGTCGACGAGGACGTGCTCCACGGCAACATGGGCAACGACACCCTGCAAGGGGGCGAGGGCGCGGACAGCCTTTATGGCGGCGGCGACCGCGACCTGTTCATCGTCGGCACCCAGGGCGACGGCATCGGCGACTTCATCGATGGCCGCGAGAATGGCGACGACTGGGATACGCTCGACCTGTCGGGTGCCGGTCCGCTGCATATCGACTACGACCCGACCAACCCCGAGAACGGCACCGTCACCTTCTACGACGGTTCGGGCAATGTCACCGGCACGCTGAACTTCATCAACATCGAGAATGTGATCCCGTGCTTTACCCCCGGCACGCGCATCGCGACGCCGACGGGCGAGGTCGCGGTCGAAAGCCTGAAGGCCGGCGACAAGGTGATCACCCGCGACAACGGCATCCAGGAGATCCGGTGGATCGGGCAGAAGGCGCTGACCGGCGCCGATCTGCAACGGGCGCCGCATCTGCAACCCGTGCTGATCAAGGCCGGCACTTTCGGCCCGGGCCTGCCCGAGCGCGACATGCTGGTTTCGCCGAACCACAGGATGCTGGTGGCCAACGACCGGACCCAGCTTTACTTCGACGAGCATGAGGTGCTGGTTGCGGCAAAGCATCTGGTCGGCATGCCGGGTGTCCATGCGGTGCGGGCCATCGCCACGACCTATATCCACTTCATGTGCGACCGGCACGAGGTGGTGCTGTCGAACGGCGCCTGGACCGAAAGCTTCCAGCCCGGCGACTATACGCTCAAGGGCATGGGAGAGGCGCAGCGCGGCGAGATCTTCGAACTGTTCCCCGGCCTGCAGACCACGCAGGGGCTGGAGGATTATCAGGCCGCGCGCCGCACGCTGAAGCGGCACGAGGCAAGGCTGCTCGCGCGCTGAATTGGGTTATGCAGCCCGGTTCCGGGCCGCGAGTCTCTCGGAGCCGACAGGAAGGGGATCCCGCAAGGGGTCCCCTTTCTTTTGCTGGGATCGGCAGGGCTGCGGTCGGTGCGGCACTGCCGGCCGCCGAAGCCTCTGGCAACGGGTCAGCCGGGGAGACGGCCGGTGGATGACGGGCCGGGCCGTCGCGGGCCTGCGGGGCGAAGGCGAATGTTTCCCGCCAGGGCGGCGTCAGTTTCGCCCGGTCAGCAGGTTTCCCAGCGTCGCCAGCCCTGACGGCCGGGTCACGCCCGGGCGCGCCTCGGCCCGGTCGGCGGCGTTCAGAAGCGCATACATGCCATGCACCCCCAGCCAGCGCAGCGGCTCGGGCTCCCATTTGCGGACCTTGCGGTTGACCCAGGGCAGGCGGGTCAGGTCGCTGTCCCGGTTCAGGGCCAGATCGGCCAGAGTCCGCCCCGCCAGGTTCGAGGTCGAGACCCCGGTGCCGACATAGCCGCCGGCAAAGCCCATCCCGGTGGCCGCGTCGAAGCCCACCGTCGCGCACCAGTCGCGCGGCACGCCGAGAACGCCGCACCAGGCATGGACGACGCGATAGGGCCGGGCGGCCGGGAAATGCCGGTGCAGGATCGCCGTCAGCCGCCGGATCGTCTCGTCATCCGGGGCGCCCATGGTGTCAAGCGCCGAGCCGAAGCGATAGGGGACGCCGCGCGCGCCGACGGTGATCCGGTCCTCGCGCGTGCGCTGGCAATAGCAATAGCCATTGGCGAAATCGCCGACGATTTCATGGCCATCCCAACCGATCTCGTCCCAGACCGCCTGAGGCAGCGGTTCGGTCGCGATCTGGGCGGAATTGAGCGGCAGCCAGTCGCGCTTCAGCCCCTCGATCCCGGCGGTGAAACCTTCGGTGCAGCGCAGCACGGCGCGGGCGGTGACGGTGCCGCGGTCGGTCACGGCGCGACCCGGGGCAAGCGCGGTCACGGTCGTGCCCTCGTAGATCGTGGCGCCGGCGCGTTCGACTGCGGCGGCAAGGCCCCGCACCAGCTTGGCCGGTTGCACCCGGGCGACATTCCCGACCACCATCGCCCCCAGGGCGCCGGGGATGCGCAAGCGGCGGTTGATCTCGTCCTGCCCGATGGCATGGACCCGGGCCTCCTCGCCCCAATGACGGCGATGCGCGGTCTCCTCGGTCAGCCGCACCATCTGCGCGGGATTGACGGCCACCATCAATTCGTCGGTGCGGCGGATATCGGCCTCGATCCCTTCGGCCTCGACCACGCGGATCACCTCGTCCACGGTGCCGTTCATCGCCTGCACCATGGCGCGGACCGCCGCGTCGCCGGCGGTTTCGGCATAGCGGCGATGGTTCCAGGAAAACCCGCCGGACAGCCAGCCGCCGTTGCGGCCCGAGGCGCCGAAGCCGGCGAAATCCTTTTCCAGAATGGCGATCTTCAGCCCGGGGTCGGCCTGCAGCAGATACCAGGCGGTCCAGAGCCCGGTATAGCCGGCGCCGACGATGCAGATGTCGACCTCCCCGTCGCCCGGCAGGGCCGGGCGGGGCTCTGGTATTCCGATGTCGGCATACCAGAACGAGATGTCGCCGATGTGGTCGGGTCGGGGCTGCGTCACGGAGGGGCTCCTGAAACAGGGGGCGGCCGGTGCGTCCGGACGCGCGGTGCTTTCCTGATTACAGGCGATGCCGATGGCTGGCCAGCGCCACGCATCGCCGGCCGGCCGGCGGACCCGGAACAGCCCCGGCCGCCGGTCATTTTTCGGGAATCAGCCCCCTTGGCGCGAAACGCAGCACCACCAGCAGCACGACCCCCAGTGTCAGCAGCCGCATATGCGCGGCCCCGTCGGAGAGCCGGTCCTTCAGCACGCCCGCCGGCAGGCCGGACGTGATCGCGCCCATCAGCTGCGGGCCGAGGAATTCGACCGCGTAGTAAAGCCAGCCGATCAGCAGGGCCCCCAGGATCGACCCCCAGTTGTTCCCCGAGCCGCCGACGATCACCATCACCCAGATCAGGAAGGTGAAGCGCAACGGCGTATAGGAGGGCGGCGTCAACTGGCCGTCCATCGAGGTCATCATCGCGCCGGCCAGCCCGACCACCGCCGCGCCGAGGATGAAGATTTGCAGATGGCGGAAGGTGACGTTCTTGCCCATCGCCTCGGCCGAAACCTCGTTGTCGCGGATGGCGCGGACCATGCGGCCCCAGGGGCTGTTCAGCGCCCGCTCGCTGCCCCAGATCAGGATCGCCAGCACCGCCGTGAACAGGGCGGCATAGATGAGCTTGACGAAGATGGTCGAGAAATCGCCGGAATCGAGGCCAAGGCCGGTCACGGTCTGCACGAAGCCCGGATCGGCCTGAAGGTCCACCTCCCGCGGCACCGGCCAGGGGCGGGGCAAGTCGATCAGGTTCTTCACCCCGCGGTCCAGCCAGTCTTCGTTGCGCATCACCGCCACCACGATCTCGGCAATGCCGAGCGTGGCGATGGCGAGGTAATCCTCGCGCAGCCCCAGCGCGACCTTGCCGATCACCCAGGCGGCGGCGGCGGCAAAGACCGCGCCGACCGGCCAGGCCCAGATCGAATTCAGCCCGAAGCCGCCGATATGGCCAGCCTGCGAGGGATTGTTCGCCTCGACCGACAGCACCGCGGGATCGAGGATGGCGCGGTAGCCGAAGAAGCCCGCCACCAGCACCGCGGTGATGATCAGCCCCTTCCAGCGCCCCGTCAGGCGGTCGCGCAGCACCACGGCAAGGCCGACGACCGCGATGCCGAAGGCCAGGGCGACGGCGATCCGCGGCATGCCGGCCGACCATGCCCCCTCGACCGGCTTGCCCGAGGTCAGCACCACCGCCAGACCGCCAAGCGCCACCGAACCGACGATGCCGGTCGAAAACAGTCCGGCATAGCCCCACTGGATGTTCACCCCGATCGCCATGATCGCCGACAGCAGCGACAGGTTCAGGATCAGGAGCGAAAGGTTCCAGCTTTGCCAGAAGGCCGTCAGCACGAACAGGACGGCCACGCCCGCGAAAAGAAGAAGGTTGCGCCGGGTTGCGGTCATCTCGATTGCCCTCCGAACAGGCCGTTGGGTTTGACCAGAAGCACGATGATCAGGATGGTGAAGCTGACGGCCACCTTGTAATCGGTCGACAGCGCCTGATAGAGGCCGTCGCCCACCCAGCCCTCCGGCAGGATGTAGGACAGGACCTTGCGCCAGGCATTGGTCAGGATCAGTTCCGAAAAGGCGATGATATAGCCCCCGGCGATGGCGCCGAGCGGAGAGCCGATGCCGCCGACGATGGCGGCGGCAAAGACCGGCATCATCAGGCCGAAGTAGATGAAGGCGCGAAAGCTCTTGTCGAGGCCGAAGAGCGTGCCGCCGATGGCGGCCAGCGTGCCGGCGATGATCCATGTCACCATCACCACGCGGTCGGGGTTGATGCCCGACAGCAGCGCCAGATCCTCGTTGTCGGCAAAGGCGCGCATCGACTTGCCGGTGCGGGTGCGGTTCAGGAACCAGAACAGCACGATGACGCAGATCACCGCGACGGCGACGGTCACGCCCTGGGTGGTCCGGATCGCCAGCGGCTCGGCCAGGCCGGTCGCCGCCTTGAAATCCTGCGGGTTGAGGATGAAACGCTCGCCATCGGCGAAGTTCTGTTCCTTGGTGCCGATGATGATGCGGACAAGGCCGTTCATCACGAACATCACGCCGACAGAGGCGATGACCAGGATGATCGGCTTGGCCCGCTGGCGGCGGTAGAAGCGATAGACCATCCGGTCGGTGCCCAGCACGACCAGCACGGTCGCCAGGATGGCAAGCGGCAGCGCCAGCAGGGCGGTCGGCAGCGGCCCGGCCGATATGCCGGCGGCCTGCAACCCCCAGGTGCCGATGATGGCGAAGGTGGTGCCGAAGGCCATCGTGTCGCCATGGGCGAAGTTGGAGAACCGCAGCACGCCGTAGATCAGCGTCACCCCCAGCGCGCCGAGCGCAAGCTGGCTGCCATAGGTAAGGCCGGGAATGATGATGTAGTTCAGGATCGAGACAAGGGCGTTGATGAAATCCATCATCCGTTCCTCGGCGTGCTGTGGCGCAAGGCGGCGGCGCGGTTCGGCGACGGACCCCGCCGCGCCCCCCGGCCGGCGGCAAGGCCGGCCGTCCGGCCATGGCGGACAGCGCCAGGGCCTTGCCCCGGTGCGGCGAGC
>JBDHSO010000090.1:0-14997 GCA_039808125.1 Rhodobacter sp.
GCGCCGTCATGACGCGGCCCCTTCGGAGCCGGCGGAATTTGCGGCATCGAGCCGCATCGCGGCCGGGGTTCCGCGCGGCCGGATCGCGCGATGCCGCTCGTCGCGGCGGGCACCAAGGCAGGGGCGGTGCAGGGTGGGGCGGCCTGCGGGCGGGTGCGGCGGGGTCACAGCCGGGCCAGCCGGTCGGAGAGCAGCGCGAAGAACCCCGCGCGGTCGACATCGCCCAGAAACAGCGCATTCGCCGGCCGGTCCGTCACCCCCCACCAGTCGGCGACGGTCATGCCCAGCGTCAGGTCCGAGACGGTCTCGATCTCGACATTGATGTGGCGGCCGTGAAACAGATCCGGCCGCAGCAGATAGGCGATCACGCAGGGATCGTGCAGCGGCGCGCCCTCGCTGCCATATTTCGCGGTATCGAAACGTTCGAAGAAATCCGTCCAGCCCGCCACCGCGCGGCCGACGGGGGTGGCAAGCGCGCGCATCTCTTCGACCCAGCCGCGCGAGGTCAACGCCTTATGCGTCGCATCAAGCGGCACCACGACCAGCGGCACGCCGGATTTGAACACGATTTCGGCGGCTTCCGGGTCGACATAGATGTTGAATTCGGCCGCCGGGGTGATGTTTCCCACCTCGAAATAGGCGCCGCCCATCAGCACGATCTCGGCCACGCGCGGCAGGATGTCGGGGGCGCGGGCAAAGGCCGTCGCAAGGTTCGTCAGCGGCCCGAGCGCGCAGAGCGTGACCGTGCCCGATGGTTCGCGCCGCAGGGTGTCGATCAGAAAATCGACGGCATGCGCGGGTTGCAGCAGCAGGTCCGGCTCGGGCAGGGCGACGCCATCGAGGCCGGTCTTGCCATGGACATGCTCGGCCGTAACCAGCTTGCGCCGCAACGGCGCATCGCAGCCGGCAAAGACCGGAACCGGGCGGCCCGACAGTTCCACCACCTTCCGCGCATTGCGCTGGCAAAGCTCCAGCGGCACATTGCCGGCGACGGCCGTCACGCCGAGGACCTGCAATTCGGGACTGGCCAGCGCCAGCAGGATCGCCACGGCGTCGTCCTGCCCGGGATCGGTGTCGATGATGATCTTGCGCGCGTCCGTCATGACGGTCCTCCCGGTCGGCGCCAGAAAAGCCCGGCGCCGGAGGATTGTCCAGCGGGTCAGTCCCGCGCCGGCCCCGCGGCGGTGCCCGGCGCGCCATCGGTCGCACCGCCGGCCGTACCCGCAGTGCCTTCGGCCCGGTCGCCCGACCTGTCCCCGGCCTTGTCCTCCGCCGCAACACCGGCCTTGTCCTCGGCCTTGGCGCGGTTCCACAGCGCATCCATCTCGGCAAGGTCGGAGGCGGCCGGACTCCGGCCGTCTTCGGCCAGCCAGTCCTCGATCCGGGCGAAGCGGCGGGTGAACTTGGCATTCGCGGCCCGCAGCGCCGCCTCGGGATCGACCCGCAGATGCCGGGCGAGATTGGCCACCACGAACAGCAGATCACCCAGTTCCTCGGCCACCGCCTCGGGGCCGAGGCTGTCGCGCGCCTCGACCAGTTCGCGCGCCTCTTCCGTCAGCTTGTCCAGCACCTCGACGGCAGAGGGCCAGTCGAACCCGACCCGTGCCGCGCGGTTTTGCAGCTTGACCGCGCGCGTCAGCGCCGGCAGCGCCAGCGCCACCCCGTCCAGAATCCGGGCGCGGCCGCGCTCGCGGGCCTTCAGCGCCTCCCAGTCGCGGGTCTGCTGGTCGGCGGACTTGTCGCGCGATTCACCGCCGAAGACATGCGGATGCCGCGCCACCATCTTGTCCGAGATCGCCTGCACCACGTCGGGAAAGGCGAAAAGACCGGCCTCCTCGGCCATCCGGGCGTGAAAGACGGTCTGGAACAGGAGATCGCCCAGTTCGCCGCGCAGTTCGCTCCAGGCCTGGCGCTGGATGGCATCGGCCACCTCATGCGCCTCCTCCAGCGTATAGGGGGCGATGGAGGCGAAGTCCTGTTCCAGATCCCAGGGGCAGCCGCGCCCGGGATCGCGCAGCCGCGCCATGATCGCAAGCAGCCGCTGCATCCCGCCATCGGGATCGCGGATGAGGGAGTCGGTCCGGGAATCGTCGTCGTCCTGCCTGTCGTGCTGCATCGGGTCCTTCCGCCGCGGGATCGCGCCGATCCTGCCCCGGAACCGCGGCGAAGGCCAGCGCCCCCCGGGGCTGGTTTTCCGCGTTGCGGGCGGGGAGGGCTTGGCGCTATGTCTTGCTGGCGTGATCAAGGCCGCATCCGTTGCGGCAGCCAGGAAAGACCGTCGCAATGCCCGTCCTGAACCGCGTCGCCTCCTTCGCCGGCGAGATGAAGGCGTGGCGCCGTCATCTGCATCAATATCCCGAACTGGGCTTCGACTGCACGGCGACCGCCTCCTGGATCGCCGAGCGGCTGGGCGAGATCGGGGTGGACGAGATTCACCCGGGCATCGCGCAGACCGGGCTGGTCGCGCTGATCCACGGCCGCGCCCCGGGGCCGGTGATCGGGCTGCGCGCCGACATGGACGCGCTGCCGATCGAGGAGGCGACCGGCCTGGCGCATGCCAGCCGGAGTCCGGGCCGGATGCATGCCTGCGGTCATGACGGCCATGTGACCATGCTGCTGGGCGCCGCCCGCTATCTGGCCGAGACGCGGAACTTTGCCGGCACCGTGGCGCTGATCTTCCAGCCGGCCGAGGAAGAGGGCGGCGGCGGCGAGGTGATGGTGCGCGAGGGCATCATGGATCGCTTCGGCATCGCCCGGGTCTTCGGCATCCACAATGCGCCGAACGTGCCATTCGGCCATTTCCAGACCACGCCGGGGCCGCTGATGGCCTCGGTCGACACGGCGGTGGTTCGGGTCACGGGCAAGGGCGGCCATGGCGCGACGCCGCATGAGACCGTCGATCCGGTGGTGGCCATCGTCGCCATGGTGCAGGCGGTCCAGACCATCATCCCGCGCAACGTCTATGCGCTGGAGGAGGCGGTGATCTCGGTCACGATGATCCACACCGGGACGGCCTCGAACATCATTCCCGAGGACGGGACCTTCGCGGCGACGATCCGCTGCTTCAAGCCCGATGTGCGCCATCTGCTGAAACGGCGCTTTCACGAGATCGTGGCCGGCACGGCGGCGGCCTTCGGGGTGAAGGCCACGGTCGATTACGACTGGGGCTATCCGGCGACGATCAACCACGAGGAAGAGGCGGAATTCGCCGCCGCCGTGGCGCGCGAGATCTCGGGCACGGAGGCGGTGAACGCGCGCGCGCCGCGCGAGATGGGGAGCGAGGATTTCTCCTACATGCTTGCGGCGCGGCCGGGTGCCTATCTGTTCCTGGGCACCGGCCCGGGGGCGGGGCTGCACCATCCCGCCTTCGATTTCAACGACGAGGCGGCGCCGGTGGGGGCAAGCTTCTTCGCCCGGCTGGTCGAGCGCGCGCTGCCGCTGGCCTGATCCCTGGGGGGCGAAGGTCCGCGCCTCCGTCCGGTGCCGGACGGGGTCTCTGGCGCGGGGCAGGAAGCCCCGACTTGGCAGCCAGGCGGTCGCATGCCAAGCTGGACTCCGGGGATCCGCCGGCATCTGACGGTGCAAGGGGATGCCGGGGATTCGCGATCTTGGGATTTCGGGAGGGCTTCGATGCGGCTCAAGCTTGTTCTTCCTGCCACGTTCCTTTGGGCGATGGCCACCATGCCGGCGGCGGCACAGGACTATCTCGCCTTCCGCTCGCCCTCGGGCAATATCGCCTGCGCGATGTGGGCCGGCGAATGGGCCGGAGCGCGTTGCGACATGACCGAGTTGACGCCGAGCTACCGTCGCCGGCCGGCCGATTGCGATCTGGAATGGGGCAGGTCCTTCGAGGTGGACGCCCGGGGGGCGGGATATCTGGCCTGCGTGGGCGACAGCGTCTTCGACCCCGGCGCCTTCGTGCTGGGCTACGGCAAGTCGGTCAGTCTCGGCGCCCTGACCTGCACCTCGAAAAAGACCGGGATGACCTGCACAAATGGCCAGGGCCACGGCTTTTCCATTGCCAAGGCGAAGCAGCGGGTGTTCTGAACCCGGACGCGTGGTGCCTGTCGGGAAGGCGCGGGCGAGACCGGCCTACAAGTGAAAGGCCTGCGCGCCTTCCGATTCCGGCGCCTTTGGGGCGTTCCGCCCCCGGCCCGTTCGGGCCTCCCCCGAGGGTATTTGGGTCAAGAGGAAGGGGCGGTACCGGAGGCGCGCTGGTGCGAATTTGATCAGGTCGCTAGAAGAGGTGAGAAGGATGCCGATGACCGATATCCTGACGAACCGCCCGTCGCCTGCGGATCTGCGCGAGATGGACCGCCGCCATGCGCTGCATCCCTGGACCAATTTCGGCCCTTTCGAGCGCGAGGGCGCGCTGGTGATCGCGCGCGGTCAGGGCTGCGATCTCTGGGATGCCGAGGGGCGGCAATATCTCGACGCGGTGGGCGGGCTCTGGTGCACCAACATCGGGCTTGGCCGGCGCGAGATGGCGCAGGCCATCGCCGAACAGGCCGAGCGTCTGGCCTTTTCCTCGACCTTTGTCGACATGACCAACGATCCGTCGGCGCGCCTGTCGGCGAAGCTGGCGGAAATCGCGCCGGGCGATCTGAACCGGGTGCATTTCACCACCGGCGGTTCGACCGCGGTCGATACGGCGGTGCGGATGGTGGGTTATGTGCAGCATGCGCTGGGCTGGCCGGGGAAGACAGGGATCGTGGCACGCGACCATTCCTATCACGGCTCGACCTATCTGTCGCAATCGGTGGGCAAGCGGCCGGGCGACCGGGTGGAGGAATTCCGCTATAAGGAGGATGGCATCTGGCATCTGACCTGCCCCGATCCCTGGCGCCGGCCCGCGGGCATGAGCGAGGCGGGGTTCTGCGATGCGCTGGTGGCGGAATTCGAGGCGCTGATCGCGCGGGTGGGTGCGGACCGGATCGGCGGCTTCATCGCCGAGCCGATCCAGGCCTCGGGCGGGGTGATCGTGCCGCCAGAGCAGTATCTGGCGCGGATGGCGGCGGTCTGCCGGCGGCACGACATCCTGTTCGTCGCTGACGAGGTGGTGACGGGTTTCGGCCGGCTGGGGCACTGGTTCGCGGCGGAAGCCTGCTTCGGGGCGATGCCCGACATCATCTGCACCGCCAAGGGGCTGACCTCGGGCTATGTGCCCCTGGGCGCGGTGATCTTTTCCGACCGGATCTGGCAGGCGATGGCGGTGGGCGGGAATCGCTGGTTCACCTCTGGTCTGACCTATTCCGGCCATCCCGTCGCGGCAGCGGCGGCACTGAAGAACATCGAGATCATCGCGCGAGAGGGGCTTCTGATGCAGGCGGCGCGGGTTGGGCGGTATTTCCAGGACCGGCTGGCCGGGCTGGCCGATCTGCCGCTGGTCGGGCAGGTGCGTGGGCAGGGGCTGATGCTTTGTGTCGAGAATGTCGGCGACAAGGCGACGCGGGCGCCGCTGCCCGACGAGGCGGGGGAATCGAAGCGCATCTCGGATGCCTGCGAGGCGATGGGCCTTCTGGTCCGGCCGATCGGCCATCTGAACGTGATGTCGCCGCCGCTTGTCATCACCGAGGCCCAGGTCGACCGGGTTGCCGAGGTGCTGGACCGCGCCATCCGGCAGGTGACGGACGACCTTGTGCGCGAAGGCTATCGCATCGGCTGATGCGGTGCGCGAAATGGGGTCCGCGCGCGATTGCGGTGGTCTGTGCCTGGCCTTTTGGGGCTGCATGGCGGCTGGATTCCGGCGTCCCCGGGGGGACGCGGGGGCGGTTTCCCGGGCGGCTGGGTCTGTGGGGGAACGGTGGATCCGATCGGTGGCGCGGAGTTTTCTAAAACTCCGCGACGGAGCCTTTGAAGGCTCCGGTCCGGTTTCTTCAAAGAAACCGGAATGGGCGGCCGCGGTTCGGGGGCTTGACAGATCCGCCGCGCCATGGCCCTTTGCGCCACCCGGATCCGCGCGTCTCCGGCCCGCTTGGCAATGACGCGGCGACTGACAGACCCGAGGCATTCATGGCACTCGAAGATGCGAAGACGCAGGTCGATACTGCGTTCACCCGGCAAGGTTTGCGAGGATACTCCTTTGAAAATGCATTCGGCGGCGCGACGAGCTTCCTGCGACGGACCTACAGCAAGGATCTGACCGGCGTCGACCTGGCCGTCACCGGCGTGCCCTTCGACCAGGCGGTGACGCATCGCGCCGGCACCCGCTTTGGCCCCCGCGCCATCCGCGAGGCCAGCGCCTTGCAGACCTATGATCCCCCCCATGGCTGGCCCACCAATCCGCTGGAGGACCTGTCGATCACCGATTACGGCGATCTGGCCTTCGACTATGCCAGGATCGCCGATTTTCCCGACCGGCTGACCGCCCATATCCGCACCATTCTTGCCGCAGGCGCAGGTACAGTAACCCTGGGCGGCGATCACTACATCACCTTTCCCATCCTGCGCGCCTATGCCGAGAAGTTCGGGCCGCTGTCGGTGATCCAATTCGATGCCCATTCCGACCTCTGGCCCGACGACGACCTGACCCGGATCGACCACGGCACGATGATGTACAAGGCGGTGAAGACGGGGATCGTCGATCCCGCGACCTCGGTCCAGATCGGCATCCGCACCACGACCGAGGATTACCTCGGCTTCCGCGTTATCGACGCGCGCATGGTGCATGAACGGGGCATCGCGCAGGCGGTTGCGGTGGCGAGGGATGTGGTGGGCGACCGGCCCTGCTATCTGACCTTCGACATCGACTGTCTCGACCCCTCGGTGGCCCCCGGCACCGGCACGCCGGTCTGGGGCGGGCTGCATTCCTGGCAGGCGGCGGCGATGCTGCGCGATCTGGCCGGGATCAATCTCGTCGGCGGTGATATCGTCGAGGTCTCGCCCCCCTATGACACCACCGGCGCCACCGCCATAGCCGGCGCCCATGTGGCCTATGAGCTGATCTGCCTTTATCACTGGGCGCGGACGCAGCGCTGATTCCGGCAGGCTGCCCGGCCCGTGCCGGGCGGCGGCGACGGGGGGACCATGGCACGACAGGCAAGACCGGAGGGGGGCTGGCAGCTGGTGCTGATCGCCTGGGGCGAGAAATACGGCAGCGCCGATGTGAATGCGCTGGTGCGCGAGGTCCATGCCCGGGGCCGCGGACCGGCGCGCACGGTTCTGATCACCGACCGGCCGCGTCCCGGTCTCGATCCCGGGATCGAGACGCGGCCGCACCCGGAGGCGTTTCTTGTGCCCTGGATGAAGCGGTCGGGCTGCCAGGCCAAGCTTGGCATGTTCGCCGAGGGCGTGATCCCCGCGGATCTGCCGGCGATCTTCCTTGACCTCGACACGCTCATTCTGGGCGATGTCGCGCAATTGCTGGGCGCCATCGCCGACGAGGATCAGATCGCCATCCTGCAAAGCGCGATCCTGCCCTTCGGCGCGGTGGCCCGGATGATCTACCGGCTGAGCGGGCGGCGGCGCTATGCCAGGGGAAATTCCTCGGTCGTGGTCTTTCATCCCGCCCGCTGCGGTTTCATCGCCACGCGATTTCTCGATCTGGTGGCGCGCTATCCGAATGGCGGTTTCCGCCCGCTGATCGCCGATGAACGCTTCATCAGCTGGGTCGCGCAGCCGCGGATGCGCGCCGTGCCGCGCCGGCTGGCGGTGAAACTGCCGACCGAGACCATGTTCCCCCGGCTGTGGTTCGGCCGGTTCTATGGCGCGCTGCCCTGGGTCCGGGCGCGTCGGGCGCGGCTGGTGGCGGTGACGCTGCCGGGCGATGCCGTGAAGGCCGAGGTGCTGCGCGATCTGCCCGAAGGCGCCATCGTCACCGACCGCAAGGGGCGGCGGATGGAGTGGTCCGACCGCTATCTCGGCCCGCTCCGGGCGCGGCTGATCCGGGCGCTGGCGGCGACCGATCCGGCCGCGGGCGGCTGACGGCGCTCAGCCGTTGCCGCGGCCGGCGAACAGGCCGGCATCCTCGGCCGCGCGGCGCAGCGCGTTGGATTTGTTGACGGTTTCCTGATATTCCGCCTCGGGGTCGCTGTCATAGACCACGCCGCCGCCGGCCTGGATATAAAGCGTCTCGTCCTTCAGCACCGCCGTGCGCAGCGCGATGCAGAAATCCATCTCTCCATTGGCGGCGAAATAACCCACCCCGCCGCCATAGACGCCGCGCTTTTCCGGCTCCAGTTCGTCGATGATCTCCATCGCCCGGACCTTGGGCGCGCCCGAGACCGTGCCGGCCGGCAGCCCCGCCAGCAGCGCCGACAGCGCGTCCTCGCCCTCGCGGATCTCGCCCACCACGTTCGAGACGATGTGCATGACGTGGCTGTAGCGCTCGATGGTGAATTTCTCGGTCGGGCGCACGGAGCCGATCTTCGCCACCCGGCCCACGTCGTTGCGCCCGAGGTCGAGCAGCATCAGATGCTCGGCCAGTTCCTTGCGGTCCGACAGCAGGTCGGCCTCCAGCGCGCGATCCTCCTCGGGGGTGGCGCCGCGCTTGCGGGTGCCGGCCACGGGGCGCACCGTCACCTCGCCGTCGCGCAGGCGCACGAGGATTTCGGGACTGGCGCCGACGACCTGGAAGCCGCCGAAATTGAAGAAGAACATGAAGGGCGAGGGGTTGGTGCGCCGCAGGCTGCGGTAGAAGGCAAAGGGCGGCAGCGGGAAATCCATCGCCCAGCGTTGCGACGGCACGACCTGAAAGATGTCGCCGGCGCGGATATAGTCCCTGGCTCGCTCGACCGCGGCCTTGTAGCCGTCATGGCTGAAGTTCGACCGCGGCGTGCCGACGCTGAGCGAAGGACCGAGGTCGCGGGGAACCGCCGGCGCCCGGTCGAGGTCGCGCAGCGCATCCATCACCCGCTCGGCCGCCTGGGCATAGGCGGCCCGCGCCGAAAGGCCCGATCCGGCCCAGGCCGGCGCGACCAGCGTGACATCGCCCTTCACCCCGTCGAGGACGGCGATGACCGAGGGCCGCATCAGCAGCGCATCGGGCAGGCCGATGGGATCGGGGTTCACATCCGGCAGCCGCTCGACAAGCCGGATCATGTCATAGCCGAGATAGCCGAACAGCCCGGCCGAGGCCGCGGGCAACCCCTCGGGCATCTCGATCCGGCATTCGCCGATCAACGCCCGCAGCGTGTCGAGCGGATGGCCCGGCAGCGGGCGGAAGGCGGCCCGGTCGAAACGGGCGTCGCGGTTGATTTCCGAGACCGTGCCGTTGCAGCGCCAGATCAGATCGGGCTTCAGGCCCACCATGGAATAGCGGCCGCGAACCTCGCCTCCCGTCACCGATTCCAGTACGAATGTATCGGCCCGCGCCTCGCCCAGTTTCAGCATCAGGCTGACCGGCGTATCGAGGTCGGCGGCGATCCGTGCCCAGACGATCTGGTTCCGGCCCTCGTTCCAGGCTTTCTCGAAGACGTCGAAGGCAGGCTGAAGCATCATTGCACGCTGGTGTTGACGGCATTGATCGCCGACTGGTCAAGCGAGATGCCGGCGCCATCGGTCACGGCGGTGGCGAAGGCGGCGAAGGCGTCTTCGGCAAAGGCCTGTTCGAACTGGCCGGCAATGGCGGCCTTCATCGCATCGGCGCCCTCGCCGGATTGCGCCGCCGGCACGATTGCGTCCAGCCGGACCAGCGCCACGAAATCCCCATCTTCAAAGATCCGGATCTCGCCCTCGGTCATCGCGAAGATTTCGTGCAGCAGCCCGTCGGGCGCGCCCCGTACCGTGCCGTCGCGGCCGATCTCGGCCGTGCGGTCGACGATACCCAGCGTGCCAAGCGCCGCACCGCCCTCGGCCGCGGTCTTGAAGGTCTGCGCCTGCGCCGCCAGCGCCCGCGCCAGCGCATCGGCGTGCCAGGCCTCGGCTACGGCATCGCGCACCTCGTCGAGCGGAATCGGCGCCGAGGGGACGGCTTCGACATATTCCATCGTGACGACGCCGCCGTCGTCGAGCATGACCGCCTCGGGGAAATCGCCCTCTTTCAGCTTGTCCGCCGCCTCGCGGAAGGCCTGATAGCCGGTGATCTTGTCGTCGCCCTGGCGGCCTGGCACATAGTCGATGGTGCCAAGCGTCATCCCTTCGTCATTGGCCAGTTCGTCAAGCGTGGCCCCGCCCGCGAGCAGGTCGTCGATCCCCTCGACCCGGGCGGAAATCGCGCGCTTTGCGGCATCGATCTGCATTTCCGCGGCAAGATCGGCGCGGGCCTCCTCGAAACTGACGTTCTGGCCGTCGAGCTTGCCGTTGACCCGGAACAGCGCGGGGCCGAGATCCGACTCGGCCGCGATGACCGCGCCCTCATCGGCTGCGAAGACCGCGGCCGCCGCCGCACCCAGATCGTGTTCCGACACATCGCCCAGGTCGACCGCGTCCAGCGTCAGCCCGCGGGCGGCCACCAGATCCTCGAACCGGGCGCCGGCCTCGGCCTCGGCCAGCGCGGCATCGCGGGCGGCGGCGTCGGGATAGACCAGCCGCTCCACGAGCCGCCGCTCCGGCTCGACGAATTCGTCGATCCGCTCGTCATAAAGCTTGCGCAGCGTGGCCTCGTCCACCGGCTGATCCTTGGCGATCGCATCGGGCAGCAGCGCGGCATAGCGCAGGCGGATGGCTTCGGGCCGGGTGAAATCGGCGATATGGCCGTCATACCAGGCTTTCAACTCCTCATCGGTCGGTTCGGGGACCGGCTCGGCCAGATCGGCCTCGGACAGGTGGATGAGCGAGAAGCCGCGCCGTTCGGCTGCCCAGGCGTAAAGTGCGTCGGTCGTCGCGGCCGGGGCGATGAAACCGCCGGTCACGGCGCCCTGCAACAGCGAGCGCGCGGCGTCGCCCCGCAGCGTTTCCTCGTATTCCGCCTCGGTCCAGCCATTGCGGTCGAGGACCATGGCATAGGCCTGCCGGTCGAAGGTGCCGGCGGTGCCCTGAAACGCCGCCTGCTTGCGGATTTCGGCGGCCACCGTATCGTCGCCGACCGAAAGGCCGATCTTCTGCGCCTCGTTGTCGAGCGCGGCCGCCGTCACCACCGATGACAGCGCCTGATTGAACAGCCCGAAGGCCTGCGCCGTGGCGGCATCGACCTGCACGCCCAGCTGCTGCGAGACCCGTGCCATCTGCTGCTGGATCGCGCGCCCGTAATTCTTGGCCGAAATGTCGACATCGCCCACCGAGCCGATGTTGACGATGGTGCCGCCGGTGAAGCTCTGGACGCCGAAGCCGCCAAGACCCAGGACCAGCAGGCCGGTCAGGATCCAGCCGGCCGTCCGCTCGCCGCGCTTCGGCTTCTTCACGTCGTCGTCGCTGTCTTTCGCCATGGTCGAAGGCCCCGGGGTCGCTTTGATCTGGGACTGTCTAGAGGGAAGGGGCGCGCGGGGCAAGGGCGCCCCGCCGCCGCCGCCCGCTCAGGGCCGGAAGGCGGCGAGACGGCGGAAGAGTTCGGCGATTCCCGCGACATCGACATTGGCAAAGGCGATACGGATCTGGCGCCGCCCGGCCGCGCTGCCTTCGGGCTGGAACATCGTGCCCGGCAGCATCAGCACGGCGCAATCGTCGACCAGCCGCTTGCACAGCGTATCCGACGCCATGTCGAACGGATGCTCGACATAGGCGAAATAGGCGCCGCAGCCGAGAAGCCGCCAGCCGTCCAGCGCCGCGAAGCCGTCGGTCATGGCGCGGCGACGGGCGAGGATCTCGTCACGTTCGCCGGCCAGCCACTGGCGCAGGTTCCGCATCCCCCAGAGCGCGCCGATCTGGCCAAGCTGGCCGGGGCAGATCGCCACGGTATCGAGGAATTTCTCCACCTCGGCAAGCCGCGCCTCGGAGGCGACGATGGCGCCGACGCGGTGGCCGGTCAGCCGGTAGGCCTTGGAAAAGCTGTAAAGCTGGATGACGGTTTCGTCCCAGTCGGCGGCGACGAACAGATCGTGCGGCCGTCCGCCCGGGCCGCCCGAATGCCGGCTGTCGAAGTCGCGATAGGTCTCGTCGATCACCAGCGCGATGCCGCGCGCACGGGCAAGATCGCGGAAGGCGGCCACGGTTTCGGCAGGATATTCCACGCCGCCGGGATTATTGGGGGTCACAAGCACAATGGCCCGGGTGGCCGGCCCGATCAGCGCCGCGGCGGTATCGGCCGAAGGGATCAGCCCGTCGCCGCAATCGAGCGCCACCGTGCCGATGCCCTGCATGTCGAGCCACATCTTGTGGTTGAAATACCAGGGCGTCGGCAGGATCACCTCGTCGCCGGCACCGGCCAGCGTGGCAAGGATCGCGCAGAAGGCCTGATTGCAGCCCTGGGTGATCGCAACCTGTGCAGGCGCGATGCTGCCACCATAGGCGACCGAAAACTGAAGCGCGATTTCCTCGCGCAGGGCCGGCAGGCCGAGGACCGGGCCGTAGAGATGCGCCTGCGGGTCGTTCAGCGCGGCATCGGCCAGCGCCTGGCGCAGCGCCAGCGGCGGGCTGTCGACCGGGGCGGCCTGACTGACGTTGATCAACGGCCGGTCGGCGGCAAAGCTCTTGCCCTCGACCCAGCGCCGCGCCTCCATCACCGGGGGCGGCTCGGTCGCGGCGAAGGCGGGGTTCAGCGGCAGGGTCATGTCGGAATGGGCCTAGATTGAGCAGGGAAGGTCTGGCGGGACTGTAGCGGCTGTGCCCCTATGCGCCAAGCGCTGGTGGCCGTTGCGATCACCGGCGGCGCGGCAAATTGCGATACTCGTGCCAGATCAGGAGGATCATCACCAGATCGAACAGGCTGAGGCCAAGCATCAGCAGGGAATGTGTCGCCGCCCATTTCTGCATCTGCCAGACAATGAACCCCGCCAGGACCGCAACCGACAGCGGATAGGCCCATCGGACACCGGCATAGAGCGCGGCAACGGCGACCAGTTTGAGCAGACCATGCCCGAGCAGATAGGCCGTCCAGAAATGCTGCGTCTCGACCGAAAAGCGGCCGGCCGCCGCCATGATCTTCAGGCTCAGCCAATCGGTGGGGTCCTCGTTCAATTCGCTGGCGGTCAGCCAGGAGGCAATGCTGCGCACCCAATCGGCGTTCAGAAGCCAAAGCCCGATGCCTGTCAGGGTTTCGGCCAAGGCAAACAGCGCCTTGGCGGCAATTCCGATCTCGAAAGCGTCATGCAGGATGCGCGACCACCCCTGCCGCGGGGCGGTCACCCGCTCAGTCCTTGCCGCGGAACGGCTGGACATATTGCAGCGCCATGTCCCAGGGGAAGAAGATCCAGGTGTCCTGGCTTACGCTGGTGATATAGGTGTCGGCCTGTTTCTCGCCCTCGGGCTTGGCATAGACGCAGGCGAAATGCGCGCGCGGGTAGAGGCCCCGGATCAGTTCCAGCGTCTTGCCGCTGTCCACAAGGTCATCGACGATCAGGATGCCGGTGCCGTCGCCCATCAGTTCTGCATCAGGGTATTTGATGACCTGCGCCTCGCGGCGCTGGTCGGCCTTGCCGCCGCCGGAATGGTAGGACTTGACCGAAATCGAATCGACCATGCGGATATCAAGCTCGCGGCTGACGATCATCGCCGGCACCAGCCCGCCGCGCGTGATGCCGACCACGGCCTTCCAGGCCCCGCCTTCGGCCGGCCCCTTGCCGTCCAGCCGCCATGCCAGCGCGCGGGCGTCGCGGTGGATCTGGTCCCAGCTGACGTGAAATCCCTTCTCATGCGGCAGGCGGTCGGCGGACATGGCGATCCTTTCAGGTGGCGGCGATCTTCAGCCCGAGAAGGGCAAGCATCCCCCCGAAGGCGCGGTCGACAAGCGTTTTCAGGCCGATATAGCCCGCACGGGCAGATTCGGTGGAAAATACGCGGGCGACAAGGGTGTTCCATACCGTCTCGTTCAGGAAGACCACGGCCAGAAGCGCGGCATAGACCCAGACCGGCGTGCCTTGCGGCACGGTGCCGACGAAAATCGACGAAAACAGCACGGCGGGCTTGGGGTTGGCAAGCTGGGTGCTGAGGCCGAGGCGGAAGGCAGACAGCCGGCTGCGCGGCGGGCGCGTCGCGCCGGTGCCGGCGACCGACAGGTCGAGCGGCACCCGCGCGTCGCGCCACATCCGGATGGCCATCCAGAGCAGATAAAGCCCGCCGGCGATCTTGAGCGCCCACAGAAGCTGCGGCGCCGCCTCGAACACCAGGTTCAGCCCGAACAGCGCCGCCAGCGCCCAGACCACGCCGCCAGCGCCGATGCCGCAGGCCAGGAAGAACCCGGTCCGCAATCCGTCGGTCACGCCGGTCCGCGCGGCCATCAGGACCGCCGGGCCGGGGCTGATCGCTGCCATCAGATGCAGCAACGCCACGGCAACGAAGGCCGCCAGCGTCATTCGCCGCCTTCCTTGCGGCCGGCGACGATGGCGATGTCGGGGGCGTCGATCGCCTTCATGCCGACGGCATGATAGCCGCAATCGACATGCAGGTTCTCGCCCGTGGTGCCCGAGCCGAGGTCGGACAGCAGGAACAGCGCGGCCTTGCCGACCTCTTCCTGCGTCACGTTGCGGCGGAGGGGCGAATTCAGTTCGTTCCACTTCAGGATATAGCGGAAATCGCCGATGCCGCTGGCCGCCAGGGTCTTGATCGGCCCGGCGCTGATCGCGTTCACCCGGATGCCATCGCGGCCGAAATCCTCGGCCAGATACTTGACCGAGGCTTCCAGCGCGGCCTTGCACAGCCCCATCACGTTGTAATGCGGCATCACCTTCTCGGCGCCGTAATAGGTCAGCGTCAGCATGCTGCCGCCCGGCCCCATCAGCGCGCCCGCACGCCGCGCGATGGCCGTGAAGGAATAGACCGAGATGTCCATCGACAGCAGGAAATTCGCGCGGCTGGTGTCGACATAGCGGCCGCGCAGCTCGTTCTTGTCGGAAAAGCCGATGGCATGGACCACGAAATCCAGCCCGCCCCAGGTCGCGCGCACGGCTTCGAACAGCGCATCCATGCTGGTGTCGCTGGCAACGTCGCATTCGTAGAGAAGCGGCTTGCCAAGGCTTGCCGCCAAGG
>JBDHSO010000091.1:0-14937 GCA_039808125.1 Rhodobacter sp.
CTGGGCTGGATCTATGTCAGCCCCAATTTCCTCTCGGAAATCCTGCCGTTCAACATCGGACGGATGCTGCACACCAACAGCCTGATCGTCTGGCTGCTGCTGGGCTTTTTCGGCGCCGCCTACTATCTGGTGCCCGAAGAAGCGGAGCGCGAGATCGTCTCGCCGATGCTGGCCTGGGTGCAGCTTGCGATCCTGGTCCTGGGCACCGCGGGCGTGGTCGTGACCTATCTGTTCAACCTGTTCGACGGGAACTGGCTTCTCGGCGCCGAGGGGCGCGAGTTCCTGGAGCAGCCGAAATGGGTCAAGATCGGCATCGTCGTCGCTGCGCTGATCTTCCTTTACAACATCAGCATGACCGTGCTGGCCGGCAAGAAGACGGCGATCACCAACATCCTGCTTCTTGGCCTCTGGGGTCTGGCGCTGCTGTTCCTGTTCGCCTTCTACAACCCCGGCAACCTGTCGCTCGACAAGTTGTACTGGTGGTATGTCGTCCACCTCTGGGTCGAAGGCACCTGGGAACTGATCATGGCCTCGATCCTGGCCTTCCTGATGCTGAAACTGACGGGGGTCGACCGCGAGGTCGTCGAGAAATGGCTCTATATCATCGCCGCGCTGGCGCTGTTCTCGGGCATCCTCGGCACCGGCCACCACTATTACTGGATCGGCACCCCGGGCTACTGGCAGTGGATCGGCTCGATCTTCTCGTCGCTGGAGGTCGCACCCTTCTTCGCGATGATGTCCTTCGCTTTCGTCATGGTCTGGAAGGGCCGCCGCGACCACCCGAACAAGGCCGCGCTCCTGTGGTCGCTGGGCTGCGCGACGCTGGCCTTCTTCGGCGCGGGTGTCTGGGGCTTCCTGCATACGCTGCACGGGGTGAACTACTACAGCCACGGCACGCAGATCACCGCGGCCCATGGCCACCTGGCCTTTTACGGCGCCTATGTCTGCCTCAATCTGGCAGTGATCAGCTATGCCATGCCGCTGCTGAAGGGGCGCGATCCCTACAACCAGGTGCTGAACATGGCGTCCTTCTGGCTGATGTCGGGCGGCGTGGTGTTCATGACCTTCACCCTGACCTTCGCCGGAACGATCCAGACCCACCTGCAGCGGGTGAACGGCGAATATTTCATGGATGTGCAGGATCAGCTGTGGCTCTTCTACGCGATGCGCTTCGGCTCAGGCGTGGCGGTGGTGCTGGGCGTGGTGCTCTATCTCTACGCCATCTTCATGCCGCGGCGCGAGATCCTGACGCCCGGTCCGCTGGAGCGCGAACGGCTTGAGCGCGACCCCGACCATATGGCTGCCGAGTGACGCAGATGGACGGAACACAAATCTCCATGGGGGCGGTCGCCGCCCCCTACTACCGGCCGCAGGGCGACGAGATCCAGGTCTTCCAGGCCGCCGCCGCGCGCCGCCTGCCGGTGCTGCTGAAAGGCCCCACGGGCTGCGGCAAGACGCGCTTCGTCGCGGCCATGGCCCATCGCCTCGGCCGCCCGCTCTACACCGTCGCCTGTCATGACGACCTGTCCGCCGCCGACCTGATCGGCCGCTGGCTGCTGAAGGGTGGCGAGACGGTCTGGGTTGACGGCCCGCTGACCCGGGCGGTCCGCGAAGGGGCGATCTGCTACCTCGACGAGGTGGTCGAGGCCCGGAAGGACGTGACCGTGGTCCTGCATCCGCTGACCGACGACCGCCGCATCCTGCCGATCGACCGCACCGGCGAAGAGCTTCAGGCCCATCCCGACTTTCTGCTGGTTGCCTCCTACAACCCCGGCTACCAGAACATCCTGAAGACGCTGAAGCCGTCGACCCGCCAGCGTTTCGTCGCGCTGGAATTCGGCTTCCCGCGGCCCGAGCATGAGATCGCCGTCGTCGCCAGCGAAAGCGGACTGGCCGAAGACCGCGTTCAGCCGCTGGTCCGGCTGGCCGGCAAGCTGCGGGCGATGAAGGGCCAGGATCTCGAGGAGGGTATCTCCACCCGCCTTGTCGTCTACTGCGCCGGCCTTGTCGCCGGCGGAATGCCGGTCGAGCGGGCGATCCGCGTGGCGATGATCGAACCGCTGACCGACGACCCGGATGTGAAGGCCGGGCTCCACGATCTTGTGACCGCCGTAATCGGGTGAGGCTGGCGATGTCACGGATCGGTTTCGAGCCATGGGAACCCGAAGAAACCGTCGGGAAACTGTGGCACGCCTTTGCCAGCCGTCTGGACGCGGAGCCCGTCCACGAAGGAGCCCGTGTCCCGCTGTCACAGGTGGGCGGACGGCTGGCAGTCCTGTTCCGCGGCCTGGGCGGCGATGCGGCGGTGGAAATCCGGCCGGTGGCCGAGGAGACCACGCATCATCGCCTGGGATTTCTGCGCCGGCTGGGCACCTGGGCCGAGACGGCGCCACGGGCCAGCTATGACGGCGCCAGCCTGCGACTGCCCGAAAGCCTGGCCGTCTTTCCCGCGGCCGAGGCGAATGCCGCGCTGTATCTCTGGCTTGCGGCCGCCGCCGCCGCATTGCGCGACCTGCCCCCGCCCGAAGCGGACGATCCGCTGCAGGCGGATCTTGCGGCCATCGCCACCGCCCGGACGATGGCCGAGGCCGCCTTGCGCAACGCGCCCGGGTTTCGCGGGCTTTACGCCGATCTCTGCGCCGCGACGCTGGCTTTGCGCCGGACGCCCGGTCTTCCGCCGGCCGAGGCGGCAATCGAGGCCCGCGTCCGCGCCGCGCTGGGCGAGGACCTGCCGCTGCCGCCCTTGCCGCAGCGGGCGCCGCGCGGCTATCGACCGTTTCGCCCCGTTCCCCTCTGGCCCGACCTGCGGCGGCCCGGTCGCAGCGAGACGAGCGCCGTCGAAGCCCGCGCCACCGAGGGTCCGCCCGAGGAATCCACCGAAAAGACCGCCCGTCGCGCCCGCCGGCGCCACGCCGATCAGGCCAATCGGGCCGACAGCTTCATCCTGCACAAGTTCGAGGCGATCCTGTCGATGACAGAGTTCCTCAACCTCAACCGGCGGGTCGAGGATGACGACGAGGACAGCGCGAAGAAGGCCGCCGACGATCAGGACGAGATCGGCCTTGCCCAGATTTCCAAATCCCCGGCCACCCGCCTGAAACTGCACCTCGATCTCGCCCCCGAGGATGTGGACCGCGAGGCGGTCTCGGGCCTGACAACCTACCCCGAATGGGATGTCCGCACCCGCAGCTATCTACCTTCTCACGTCCGCGTCCTCTATTCGCGGGCCGAGGACGGCACTGCGGCATCCCCGTTTCGGGACGATCCGCGCGCCGCCGCCCGTATCCGCGCCGTTCGCCGCCAGTTCGAGGCTTTGCGTCCCAGCCTGATCTCGACCCCTGGTTATGCCGATGGCGATGTGCTTGACACCGAACGGGCGGTGCGCGCGCGGGTCGATCTTCTCTCTACCGGCACCGGGACGGATCGCGTCTGGCGCCAGACCCGGCCCGAACGCCGCGATCTGGCGGTGTCGATCCTGCTCGACGTGTCGCGTAGCACCGAAAGCGCCATTCCCGGCCATGGCCACGAGGGCCGCGCCGTCATCGACATCGAGCGCGAGGCGCTGGCCGCGCTGGCCTGGGGGCTGGATGCTTGCGGCGATGCCTTTGCCATCCATGCCTTTTCCTCGCTGAAGCGGCATCGCGTGTTCATGCAGGAGGTGAAGTCCTTCGCCGAACCGATGGGTGCCGCGACCGAGGCCCGCATCGCCGGCCTGAAGCCCGGCCATTACACCCGCCTTGGCGCGGCGATCCGCCATTCGTCGGCGCTGCTGGCGAAAGAGGCGCGGAAGCGGCGGCTTCTGCTGGTGCTGACCGATGGCAAGCCGAACGACCTCGATCATTACGAAGGCCGCCACGGGATCGAGGACAGCCGCATGGCGGTGCAGGAGGCCCGTCGCGCCGGCCATGCCGTCTTTGGCATCACCGTCGACCGCGACGGCAAGAGCTGGTTTCCCCGGCTGTTCGGACAGGGCGCTTTCGCGGTCATTCCGCACCCCGAAAAGCTGACGCAGGCGCTGCCGCAGATCTACCGGCAACTGGTGACGGGATGACGACCGAGGCCCGGCCCGGCCTGCCCGGCGAACTGATGATGTGGGTTCTGATCATGTCGGAACTTGCGGTCTTCAGTGCCGGGCTGGTCGCGTTTCTGGCCGTCCGGCTGACCGATCCGGCGGGCTTTGCCGAGGCGCAGACCCATCTGCACCGCACCGGCGCTGCCGCGAACACGCTGGTCCTTGTCACCTCGGGCTGGCTCGCCGCCCTGGCCACCCGCGCGGCCGAGGCCGGCCGGCCCGGCCGCGTGCGTGCGCTTCTGGTGCCGGCAATCCTGCTGGGGGGCGTGTTTCTTGTCCTGAAATACAGCGAATACGCCGACCTCTTTGCCCAGGGCATCGGCACCGAGACCCATGCCTTTTATACCTTCTCGTTCCTGCTGACCGGCTTTCATGCCGCCCATGTGCTCGCCGGCATGGTGCTGCTGGCGGTCGTCGGCTGGACGGCGGCGCCCCGCGCGGTCGAGACGGGGGCCGCGTTCTGGCACATGGTCGATCTGGTCTGGGTGCTGCTTTTTCCGGTGGTCTATCTGCTATGACCGGCGCCCTGCCCCTGCCCCCGCCGCCCGGCCGGCAAAGCCCAACCGGCCCCTGCGCGGGTGTCCCGCGCCCCGGACGGGGACGGGGATGATGAGTTCCGTGACCCGCGCCTGGCTCTGGCTGATCGGTCTTTCCCTGGCCTCGACCGGGCTTGCCGCCTCTGGCTTTGCCGGCCCGGCCTTCGTGCTGGCGGTCCTCGGCCTTGCCGGGGCGAAGGCGCATCTGATCCTGACGCGCTATCTCGGGCTTTCGGCGGCACCAGCCTGGGCGCGTGGCTTCGATCTGGTGCTCGCCCTTCTGCTGGCGCTGTTTGCCGTACTGGCCCTTGCCGCCTGATGCCCGCCGGCGCGGGGCGGCCCGCGGTCAGCCTTCGCGGACGGCCGCCGCCAGATCTTCGGGCAGGTCGAACTCCGCCAGCACCCTCGCGCGGCCGTCTGGCGACATCTTGCGCGCGGTCTTTGCCACGATCTCGCGCAGCGATGCGGCATCTCGGCCCTTGGCGAAGGGGGTGAAATACCAGCGCAGAAAGACGAAACAGGCCACGTCCTCCAGCGCCTGAACCTCGGGATCGCGCTTCAGCCCCTCCTTGCGCAGCAGGACACCGGCGCGCTGGCAGTCGTCCGGCCCATAGCCGGCCTCGGCCATGAGGTCGGCCACGCGGGCGGCATGACGCCGGCCCTGTTCGCGGCGCCAGGCGTGATAGCCCTCGCGGCCTTCGGGAAAGTCGGAGCGTGGCAGAAGCCAGCGTTCGACATGCTGGCCCCGCGCCGCGATCTGCAGCACATCCGACGCCTGCGGGAACAGCCGGTCGAGTTCACCGGTCATCTGCTGGCCATAGACCAGTGCCTCGCCGGCGGGATCCGCGGCATTGGCGGCGTCGATTGCGGCAAGGGCCAGGGCAAGACGCGGGGTCATGGCCGGGCCCAGGCCAGCGCGGGGTCGGCCTCGACGAAATTGCGCAAGATCGAGACATCGGCGATCCGCGCGACGTTCTGGCGCACCGTCACCCCCTGCAGCTTGAGCCGGGCGAAGGCGCGGCTCAGGCTTTCGGGCTGCATGCCCAGACGCCCGGCGATCAGCACCTTGTCATAGGGCAGCGTCACATCGCAGGGCCCCTCGCGGCAGGGCGCGAGGTTCAGCAGGAATTCGGCCACCCGCTGCGATCCGGTCTGCGCCTTCAGCGCCTCGACCTGGGCCACCAGCGCATGAAGATGGGCATAGGTCGCCGACAGCATCGAGATCGCGATTTCGGGGTTTTCGCGGATCTGGCGCAGGAAGGCATCGGCCTCGATCCGGATCAGGGTACAATCGGTAACGGCCTCGGACGAGACGGGATAGGTGTCGTGGCGGAAGGCCACCGCCTCGCCGAAGCTTTCGCCCTTGGTGAAGACGCCCACCACCGCCTCGGTGCCGCTGGGCGCGATGCGGTAAAGCTTCACCCAGCCCTCGGCCACGATGTAGATCGAGGATGCGCGCTCGCCCTGAAGGAAGATGGTCGTTCCCCGCTCAAGCGTGCGGGTATGCGCCGTTGCCAGCAGGCCGCGCGCGACATCTTCGGGTGCGGCCGACAGCAGCACGGAACGACGCGCCAGCATATAGTGATCCTGCTGCAGACTATCCTCCGTTCAGGGCAGGGTACGGATCACGGAATGCGGACCGCCATGGTTGTGCCCCGCAGGCAAGATGCCCGCATTGGCGCCGATGTTCAAACACTTCCATTGTCGCAGCGGCGCGCGGGCGAAACGGGTCCCGCCGATCGGCCTTGACCGCATGGACGGGCGGGCGCTTCATGGCGCCGCGGGCGGGTGGACGGGCGAGACATGGCGGGGGCGGATGGCGGATCGGAACTTGGGGCGCTGGTGCCGAAGGGTGCGGCCTTCCTTCCCGTCGAGAACCCGGGGCCGACGCGCAGCTATGCCTTCATCCTGGTTCCCGGCTTCACCTTTCTGGCGCTTGCCTCGGCGGTCGAGCCGCTGCGCATCTCGAACCAGTTGTCGCAGCAACCGCTTTACCGCTGGCGGCTGATGTCGGAAAGTGGCGGGCCGGTCGCCAGTTCCTCGGGCATTCCGGTCGGCGTCGACGGCCCTCTTGCACCGCTGGAAAAGGGCGTGCGGCTGTTCGTCTGCGCCGGCAATCCGGCGATGGCTGCGGCGGTGCCGGCCGTGGTTTCCGCCGTCCAGCGCCACGACCGTTTTGGCGGTGCGGTCGGCGGTATCTGCACCGGGGCTGTGGCGCTGGCGCGGGCGGGGCTGCTGACGGACCGGCGTTTCACGCTGCATTGGGAAAACCAGCCCGGATTTGCCGAAACCTTCCCCGAGCTTTTTCCGACGCCGAACAGGTTCGAGACTGATGGCCGGCTGATGACCTGCGGTGGCGGGGCCGCGGCGACCGACATGATGCTTTCGGTCATCGCGGCGGACCATGGTACCGATTTTGCGGCCATGGTTTCGGACATGTGTCTGCGCACGGTGCTGCCCGGCGTAGAGCCGGCGCAGCGCAGTTCGATGGCCGCGCTGATGTCGTCGCGCAATCCGGTCCTGATCGCCATGGTGCATCTGATGAACCGCCATATCGACAATCCGCTGTCGATGGATGATCTGGCCGATGCCGCCGGCTATTCGCGCCGGCACCTCGAACGGCTGTTTCGCGACGCGACCGGCAAGGCGCCGGGCGATTTCTACCGCGGGCTGCGACTCGACCGCGGGCGCAACCTGCTGGCCACGACGGATCTGACGCTGATGGAGGTTGCCACCGCCTGCGGCTACGATTCCGTGCCCCATTTCTCGAAGAGCTTTCGCAAGAGGTTCGGCATGGCGCCGACCAGGCTGAAGCAGGGCGTGGGACAGGTCCGGATCTGATGGGCCGGCGGGGCGATCAGGGCGCCTCGTCCTCTTCCGGCGGCGTGAAATAGGACAGCGCGAATTCCTTCGTCGCGGTGCGGAACCTTTGCCAGTCGGCGGCGGTCAGCCGCGGCTTGCCAAGGAAGAAGCCGACCTCCGGCTCGAAGGCCACGTAGAAATGCTGTGCGCTCCAGATCTGGAACAGGAAGGCCACAGCATCGGTCCGCCGCATCTGCCCGCGGTCCATGCAGCCCTCCAGAAAGGCGACGGTCCGCGCGAGGATCCGATGCGACCCGCGCAGGCGCATGATTTCGATCCCGAACTGCCCGCCCGACATCATCTCGGCCACGATCAGCTTGCTGCGATGCGGCTTGCCCTCGGCGGCCTGGAAGATGTGGTCGACATAGCTTGCGATGACCTGACGCGGCGATCCCTGCCAGTTCACCGGGTCGAGGTTGCGCCATTCCAGGAAGATCCGCTCGATCACCTCCTTGTACAGATCTTCCTTGGTGCTGAAGTAGTAAAGGATCAGCCGCTTCTGGATATGTGCCCGGTCGGCGATGGCCTGGACGGACGTGCCCTGAAAGCCGCTCTGCGCGAATTCCGCCTCGGCCGCATCCATGATCGCCTGAATGCGCGTCTGGCGGATCCCGCCGGATTGCCGCGTGGGGCGCTCGGTCTGTTCCTGCATCCGGTGTCACGATCCAACATTCTGAAATGACGCATCTTCGGCCGCCCGTCCGTGCCGGGCGCGACAGTTGCGACTATCGGCCAGCGCCGGATCGTTGACAAACGGAAAAATGTACCACATGGTGAAAATGTACCAATTGGTGAATTGCTGGAGGAAAGTCATGGATCGCATGGCGGATTTCATCGCAACGATGCCGAAGGCAGAGCTGCATCTGCATATCGAAGGCACGGTGGCCGCGGCGAAGGTGCTGGAACTGGCAGAGCGCAACGGGATCGACATTCCGTTTTCCACCGAGGCAGAGCTTCTGGCGGCGCAGGACTATGGCCAGCCGGCGCTGGCGAACTTTCTGAAATATCACTACATGTGCACGGACGTGCTGCGCACCGGCCGGGATGTCTATGAAATCACCCGCGATTTTCTCGATCGTTGCGTGATCGAGAATGTCCGCCATGTCGAGCTGTCCTTCGACCCGCAAGTCCATATCAAGCGCGGTATCGCCTTTGACGACCTGATCGAAGCACTGAACAAGGCGCGCCGGGGGTCTGCCGTCTCGACGCAGCTTGTGATGTGCATGAACCGTGAACGGTCGCAGGACAATGCGCTGGAAATGCTCGATCTGGCGGCACGGCACCGCGACGATATCGTGGGCGTCGGACTCGATTCCTTCGAGGCCGGCAATCCGCCGGTCAAGTTCCAGGAGTTCTATCGCCGCGCGCGGGAGGAGGGCTATCGCCTGACCGCGCATTGCGACTGCGATCAGGAGAATGCGGTCGAACATGCGCGGCAGTGCATCCATGTCCTGGGCGTGGAACGCATCGACCACGGGTTGCATGTGCTGGACGATCCGCAGCTGATCGAAGATGTCCGCACGCGGAACATCACGCTGACGATGTGCCCGACCTGGCGGGTTTCGGACCCCGAGCCGCGCCGCCTTCCGGGGCTGCGCCGGATGCTCGATCTGGGGCTGCGAGTCTGTGTCAACACCGACGACCCCGAGGAATTTGCCAGCCGCTACATGGTCAATACGATGACCGAGGTTCAGCGCCGCGGCGGCTTCTCGGCCGAGGAGATGAGCCGCTTCATGCGCTATGCGTTCGAGGGCGCCTGGCTCGACGATGCGCGGAAGGCCGCCTTCCTTCAGGAACTTGACAGCCATCTTGCCCGCCACCTGCGCGCCGGAGAAGAACCGGCCGCGTGAACCGCTTCGTCTGGGAGGACACCACATGAACAGATTGACCGGGATCGCCGCTTCCGTTCCGCGTGCGCTGCGCGCGGCCGGGCTGGCTGCGGCGCTCTGCGTTTCGGCTCAGATCGCACCCGCCGAAGAACCGCAACGCGGCGGCGAGCTTGTCATCGGCGCGGGCTACACGCCGCCCTCGTTCAATCCGGCGGTGCAGTCTGGCTTTGGCGCCGGTGTTCCCGGCGCGCAGCTTTTTGCCGGGCTTGTCCGCTATGACACCGACTGGACGCCCCAGCCCTATCTTGCCACCGACTGGGCCTTCAGCGACGACGACAAGACGCTGACGCTGCATCTTGTCGATAATGCGACCTTCCACGACGGCGTGCCGATCAAGTCATCGGATGTCGCCTTCTCGATTCGGGCGGTGAAGGAAAACCATCCGTTCAAGACCATGCTCGAGGCGGTTGAAAGCGTCGAGACGCCGGACGACGGCACGGTGATCATCCATCTGTCGCATCCCTTTCCCGGCCTGATGCTGGCCCTGTCGCCGCTTCTGCTGCCGATCATGCCGGAGCATGTCTATGGCGAGGGCGACCTGCGCACCAACCCGCACAACCTGCAGGATGTGGTGGGGTCGGGGCCGTTCAAGTTCGGCGAATTCGTCAACGACCGCTATCTGACGCTGAAGCGCTACGACGATTTCTTCATCGAGGGCCGGCCCTATCTGGACCGCATCGTGATCCAGTTCGTGCGCGACCGCTCGAACATGGCGCTGCTGCTGAAGCGGGGGGAGGTGCAGTACAATCCCTTCACCTCGCTGACGCTGCGCGAGGTGGACCGGCTGTCGGGCAGCGACGGGCTGGTCGCCGTCACCGACGGCTACAGCGGGATCGGCGCGATCAACTGGCTGGCCTTCAACATGACGCGCGATCCGTGGAAGGATGTCCGTGTGCGTCAGGCGGTGGCCTATGCCGTCGACAAGAAGTTCATCACCGATGTCATGCAGCTTGGCCGGTCGGTCCGGGCCACCGGACCCATCGCGCCCGATTCACCATTCTACACGGATGACGTGGCGCTCTACGACCTCGATCTCGACAAGGCCCGGGCGCTGCTTGACGAGGCCGGCTATCCCGCCGGAGCCGACGGGATCCGCATGAAGATCACCATCGACTGGATTCCAGGGACCATCGAATTCGGCAAGAACCTGGCCGAGGCAATTGCCGCCCAACTGCGCGAGGTCGGGATCGACGCGACGGTCCGCAGCCTGCCGGATTTCGCCTCGTGGAACACCGAGATCTCCACGAACAGCGATTATGATCTCAGCATCGAAAGCGTGTTCAACTGGGGCGATCCCGTCATCGGCGTGCATCGCACCTACATGACCTCGAACATCCGCCCCGGCGTGCCTTTCTCGAACACCTCGCATTATTCCAACCCCAAGGTGGACGATCTGCTGGACCGCGCAGCCCTTGAAACCGACCCTGAATTGCGGCGGCAGATGTATGTCGAGTTCCAGAAGATCATCACCGATGAAGTGCCGCTGCATTTCCTGCATGTGATGCCCTATCACACGGTGCAGAGTACCGACCTGCGCGATCTGCCCGTGGGGATCTGGGGGGCGATGGCACCCTTCGACCGTGCCTATTGGGCAAACTGACCGCTGCGACCGGCGCGTCGTCGCGCGCCGGTCGTCCCTGAATGCGCCCGCGCAGGGCCGGACGAGGCTGGCATGAAACAGAAACTGTTCTTTGCGGTCGTGCTGGTCTGCAGCGTTGTCGTGCTGAACTTCTTCCTGATCCGGCTGGCCCCCGGCGATCCGGCGGTGACGCTGGCCGGGCAGGCGGGCGGCGCCGATGCCGAGACGCTGGAGGAAATCCGCAGGACCTATGGTCTCGACCAGCCGCTGGCCCAGCAGTTCTTCGTCTATGCCGGCAAGATCCTGACCGGCGACCTCGGCACCTCCTACTACTTCAACCTGCCGGTTTCGGATCTGATCCTGGAACGGCTGTTCCCGACATTGATTCTCGTGCTGTCCTCGCTGGTCATCTCGGTCGGTTTCGGCACGTTTTTCGGCGTCCTTGCGGCGCGCAATCCGCGCGGGCCGTTCAGCTATGTCGTCACGGTCGTGGCATTGGGCGGCTATTCGGTGCCTGCCTTCTGGCTGGGGCAGATGCTGATCCTGGCCTTTGCCTGGTATGTCCCGATCTTTCCGGTCGACGGAATGGCCAGCCTGCGGGTCAGCGGTGTCCTCGACCGGATCGTTGATCTGGCATGGCATCTGGCGCTGCCGGCGCTGACGCTGGGCGTGTCCTTCATGGCGCAGTACAGCCGCGTCTCGCGCGCGGCGATGCTGGAGGTGCTGGACAGCGACTATATCCGCACGGCCCGCGCCAAGGGCGCATCGGAACCGTCGGTCCTGTTCGTGCATGGCCTGCGCAACGCCATCCTGCCGGTCATCACGCTGGTCGGGCTGCAACTGGGGCAGATCCTCTCGGGCGCGGTGCTGGTCGAGACGGTGTTCAACTGGCCCGGGCTGGGGCGGCTCGCGCTCGATTCCATCCTGCGCCGGGATTATCCGACGATTCTCGGCATCCTCCTCGCCTCGGCGGTGGTGGTCGTCGTCATCAATCTTGCGACCGAGGCGATCTATCGCAGCGCCGATCCGCGGTTGCGCAGCGGCGGAAGGCACTGACATGGCACGCGATCCCGCATTCCACCCCCCGAAGGCGCCCTTCGTCGAGGCGATGGCGATCTTTCTCGGAAACCGCGCCGCCATGGCCGGGCTGATCGTTCTGGCGGTGGTGATCCTGGCCAGCCTGATCGGACCCTCGCTTTACGGCGTCGATCCGAAGGCGACCGTGAACGCCCCGTTCCTGCCGCCGATGGAAGATGCCGCCAGCCCGCTCGGCACGGATTACATTGGCCGCGACGTGCTGGCCGGCCTTCTCAGCGGCGGTCCGGCCACGATCATGATCGGCACCGCCGCCGCGCTGGTCGCGGTGCTGATCGGCATCACCCTGGGCGCGCTGGCGGGCTATTACGGCGGGATGACCGATACGATCCTGATGCGCTTTACCGAGTTCTTCCAGGTCCTGCCGGCGCTTCTGTTCGCGATGGTGCTGATGACGCTGTTCACCCCCTCGCTGCGCGTCACCATCATCGGCATCGGTCTGGTGATGTGGCCGCCCACGGCGCGGCTGGCGCGGGCCGAGTTCATGAAGCTGCGCAACATGGATTACGTCCGGGCCGAACGCGCCATGGGTGCCCGCGACCGGCGGATCATCTGGCGGGTGATCCTGCCGAATGCGATGCCGCCACTGATCGCTGCCGCGGCGCTGGTCGTGGGCGTTTCGATCCTGTTCGAGGCGGGTCTGAGCTTTCTCGGTCTGGGCGATCCCAACATCCGCAGCTGGGGCGAGATGATCGGCTCGAACCGCGATTACATCTTCGATTGCCCCTGGGCGGTATTCTTCCCTGGCATCGCGATCTTTCTGACCGTCCTCGGCGTCAGCCTGGTCGGCGACGGGCTAAACGATGCCATGAACCCCCGTTTCCGCGAGCGATAGGCCATGACCGAACCCCTGCTTGCCGTCGAGAACCTGTGCGTCGACTTCGCCACCCGCTCCGGCCCTGTGCGGGTTCTGAACGATGTCTCCTTCACGCTGGCGCCGGGCGAGACGCTGGGCATCGTCGGCGAATCCGGCTGCGGCAAATCCATGACCTCGCTGGCGGTGATGGGACTGGTGCCGAGACCGAACGGCCGGATCGCCTCGGGACGCATCCTGTTTCGCGGCGAGGATCTGGTGCGTGCCCCCGCCCGGCGCATGCGCCAGATCCGCGGCGCCGCGATCTCGATGATCTTTCAGGAACCGATGACCTCGCTGAACCCGATCTTCACGGTTGGCCGGCAGATCGCCGAAGCCATCCGCCTGCACGAGGACGTCTCAAGGGCCGAGGTGCGCAACCGCGTGGTCGACGTGCTGGGTCGGGTCGGCATTCCCGATCCCACCCGCCGCGCAGACGAATATCCCCATCAGCTTTCGGGCGGGATGCGGCAGCGGGTGATGATCGCCATGGCGCTGGTGTGCCGGCCGCAGATCCTGATCGCGGACGAACCGACCACCGCGCTGGACGTGACGGTGCAGGCGCAGATCCTCGACCTGATCCTGGGATTGCAGCAAGAGGAGAATACGGCGGTGATCCTGATCTCGCACGACATGGGGGTCATCTCGCAGGTCTCCGACCGGATCATGGTGATGTATGCCGGCCGCGCGATCGAAAAAGGTCCCTGCCGCGAGGTGGTGGAGACCAGCGCCCATCCCTATACCCGCGGGCTGATCGCCTGCATCCCCGATATCGAGCGCACCGGCCGGATGACCGAGGCGGACCGGCTGCCCACCATCCCCGGCATCGTGCCGGATCTGCGAACCCTGGGCGAAACCTGTGCCTTCGCCCCGCGTTGCGCACTGGCTGATGCCGGATGCGACACCTGGACGGTCGCCCCCGTCCGGCTGGACGAGGCCCATGTCGCGGCCTGCCGCAAGGCGGCGGGGGGGGCCGTGGCATGATCGACGGCGGTGAGACCATTCTTCGGGTGCGCGACCTTACGGTGCATTTCGACACCGGCACCCGGGATGCCGGGGGCAAGCCCCGTATCGTCCATGCCGTCGATGGCGTCAGCTTCGACATCCGGCGCGGCGCCACCCTCGGGATCATCGGCGAATCCGGGTGCGGCAAGTCGACCACGGCCCTGGCGGCGATGCGGCTGGTGTCGGGCGCCCGGGGCCGCATAGAGCTTGGCGGCGTCGATCTGGGGGGGCTGACCGGCGAGGCGCTGCGCCGCCAGCGCCACAGGTTCCAGATCATCTTCCAGGATCCCTATTCCTCGCTCAACCCGCGGCAAAGGGTCGGGTCGCTGATCCGCACGCCGATGGCGCTGCTGGATCAGGGCACGCCCGAGATGCGCGACCGGCGGGTGGATGAACTGCTGAACCTCGTGGGGCTGCGGCCCGAGACGCGGTATCTGTTTCCGCATCAGTTTTCCGGCGGGCAACGGCAGCGGATCGGCATCGCGCGCGCCCTGGCGACCAACCCCGACCTGATCGTCTGCGACGAGCCGGTCTCGGCGCTGGATGTGGCGATTCAGGCGCAGATCCTGAACCTGATGAAGGATCTTCAGGCCGAACTCGGCCTGACCTACCTGTTCATCAGTCACGATATGGGCGTGATCGGCTACATGTGCCACGAGGTGGCGGTGATGTATCTCGGCGTCGTTGTCGAGACGGGCGATACCAGGGCGATCCTGTCGGCGCCAGCGCATCCCTATACGCGCGCGCTCCTGTCGGCCATTCCGCGGGTTGATCCGGTGAACCGCGGCCTGATGGCGGCCACGCGCCTGTCCGGGGACCCGCCGAGCCCGGTCAACCCAGCGCCGGGCTGTCGCTTCGCAACCCGCTGCCCCTATGCCGTCGACAGGTGCCAGACCGAACGCCCTGCGCTGCGGCCGATCACGCTGGGCGGGGCAGAGCGCGGGGTGGCCTGCCATTTCGCCGGCGAAATCTAGGTCATGTTGACAAAAGAGGGATTCCCTTGACCATCGTCGTGTGATTCAAGCTCATCTCTACGTGGGAGAAGA
>JBDHSO010000092.1:0-14810 GCA_039808125.1 Rhodobacter sp.
AGCGACGACTGCAGGCGCCCCAGCATCGGCTTCGAAGAGGCGGTGCAGGCCGGACGCGACCGCCTGTCCGAGACGCGCGAAGCCGAGTTCATCCAGGCCGTCGACATCAACCGCGCCCGCGCCGCACGCATCCGCCCGCTGGCAAGCCACCGTGTTCAGGACGGACTGGCCTCCGAACCGCTTGCGGCCAGCCCTGCCGCCCTGCCGCGGCCGCTGGATCTGGGCCTGCTGCCCGGTGAACTGGCGGAAGAGCTGCCCGCGACGCCTCTGGGCCGGGTGGAGCGCTGGCAACGCAAGCTGCTGGACCTCTCGCTTGGCAACAGGCTGTTGAATTTCCGCGACACGCGCGGGGCTGTCGCCATGGTCTGCCCCGACATTTCCGGCACCGAAGACCGCCTGGCCAATGGCGAGACCTTTCGCCTCCTGGCGCTGAAGGACGAGAACGCGGTTGCGGGCAGGGATCTTTCCCCTGATGAGGCCCGCCAGATCGAGCTTGCCCTTGCCGGCGACGCGCTTGCCCGTGGCCAGGTCGCCGTGCCGCTGACCGCGCGCGAGATGACCAACCGCCTGACCGAGCTGTATCGCAAGGCCCGCAGCGACATGGCCGAGGGCGGGACGAACACCCTGTTCCTTGCGGTCGGTTTCCTGCGCTGGAAGCGGTCCGAGGGGGACAGCCGATCCTATCGCGCGCCGCTTCTCCTGCTGCCGGTCAGGCTGGAACGGCGCTCGGCGCAGTCGGAATTCCGGCTGAGCCAGCTTGAGGACGAGGTGCGGATCAACTCGACCCTGCTGGAAATGCTGAAAAGGGATTTCGAGCTGCGGCTTCCCGAGCTGGAAGGTGAATTGCCGCGCGACGAAAGCGGTCTCAATATTCCGCGCATCATGGAGATCCTGCGGCAGCGGGTACGCGACGTGCCTGGTTTTGAGATCGTCGAGGATTTCGCGCTTTCCACCTTTTCCTTCGCCAAATACCTGATGTGGAAGGATCTGGTCGATCGAACGGATTCCCTGCGCGAAAGCCGAATGGTCGCGCATCTGATCGACAGCCCGACCGAGGTTTTCGAAGGCGCCAGGACTCCGATGCCGCGGCCGTCGGACATCGACCGCAAACATGCGCCCGGCGATCTTCTGGCGCCACTCCCGGCCGACAGTTCGCAGCTTTCGGCCGTTCTGGCGGCGGCCGAGGGGCGCGATTTCGTGCTGATAGGGCCGCCCGGTACCGGCAAGAGCCAGACGATCACCAATATCATCGCCGACCAGCTTGGCCGTGGCCGTACCGTCCTGTTCGTCGCCGAGAAATCCGCGGCGCTGGATGTGGTGCATCGCCGGCTGGAGCGTCACGGTCTTGGCCATGCCGTCCTGGAGCTGCATTCCAACAAGGCGGATCGAAAGAAAGTCCTGACACAACTTGGCCGGTCCTGGGATCGCGCCAGTGCCGCGAAGGCGGAGGAATGGGTGCGCATCACCGAAGACCTGCGCCTGACCCGCGATCAGTTGAACGCCTATGTCGATGCGCTGCACCGCCCCGGCTCGCAGAGGTTCAGCGTCTATCAGGCCATTGGCAAATGCGCCGGAGCCGCCCCTGGCTTTGCCCTGCGCTTCGACAACAAGGACAGCCACGATGCGGAAAGCTGGCATCGGTTGCGTGCGCTTGCAGCAGATCTGGGCCAGCGGCACCGGATCATTGCGGATATAGACCCGGCGGGACCGCTTTCGCTGCTGGATCAGGGTGAATGGTCCTTCGGCTGGCAGGACCGCTATCTGGCCGGCGCAAAAGCCCTGCATCAGGCGCAGCTGGCGGCGCAGGCGGCACGTCATATGCTGGCCGGACAGCTTGGCCTGTCAGCGGCCCAGGCCGACACAACCGACATCGCCGCCGCGCTTTCCTGGCTGACCGTGCAGCGACTAGACAAGCCCGGAATCTCGCCCTCTGCCCTGCGCGACCCAGTGGCGGCACGGCTGGATCTCGATACGCTGACCGCCGCCCTTGGCCGCGCCGGCCAGGCGCGGGCGGCTTTGTCGGCCCGCTACCCTGACGAGGGATTGGCGGATATGCCGCTTGACGCGCTGGAATTGCAGTGGCGCGAGGCGCAGGGCAAATCCTGGCCCCTTGCCGGAATGGCGCAGAAGAAGCTGCGCAAACTGTTGCAAACCTATGCCAGTTCGGGCGAGGCCGACCCTGCGCGGGATCTCCCCGCGCTCAAACAGCTCATGCGAACCCGGCAGGAGATTGCGGCCTCTACCCTGAAATCGCTGCCGGGCTTTGCCGATGAAGAAACGGACATCGCCCGCATTGCCGCCGAGCTGGATGCGGCCGACGATTTTCTGGGGCTGGAGCGCCACCTGCGGGCGGCCGGTTTCCCGCAAGTGCAAGTCGAACTTCAGCGGGCAGAGCTGTCCAGCGCATCGGGAGGTCATTGCGCCCCGCTGTTGCGAGCGCTCAGCCAAACCGACAGCGCGGAACGTGCGGCTTGTGCCGCTTTTGCCGAGCTGGGCGGCGCGCTGCCCCCTGGCTGCGAGGACCTGCTTTCCGGGCTTGAAGCACAGCAGGACCGCTTCGGGGACTGGCTGAAATGGCGCGCGGCAAGGGCCGAAGCGATCGGCGCCGGCCTAGAACCTCTGGTCGTCGCACTGGAGGAAAGAGCGGATATCTCCGACACCGCTCTCGCATTCGAGCAGGCCTATATGGCCTGGTGGCTGCGTCTGGCCATGGATGCTGAACCGGTCCTGCGCGGCTTCGCTCATTGGCAACAGGATGCGCTGATCCAGCGCTTCGGGGAACTTGACGGTGCCATGGCCGATCTTGCCTCGGCCGAGGTCATGCGGCGGTTGGGCAATGACCTGCCCCTGCGCGATGCGGTGCCGCGCAATTCCGAGCTGGGCGGGCTGCGGCATCAACTTGGCTTGCAGCGTCCGACCAAGGCGATCCGCAACCTGATTGCCGACATGCCCAGCAATTTCACCAAACTGGCGCCCTGCGTGCTGATGTCGCCGCTGTCGGTTGCGCAATACCTGCCGGCGGGACAGGCGCAATTCGATCTGGTGATCTTCGACGAGGCCTCGCAGATCTCGACCTGGGATGCGATCGGGGCGATCGCCCGCGGCCGTCAGGCGATCATCGTCGGCGATCCCAAGCAGCTGCCTCCGACCAATTTCTTCGGCCGCAGCGACGATGGCGCCGATGACGGTGAGGCGCTTGCCGAATATGAGCACGACATGCCCTCGATCCTTGACGAGGTCGCGGCGGCGGGCATCCCGACCCATTGTCTGAACTGGCATTACCGCAGCCGGGACGAGGCGCTGATCGCGTTCTCGAACCATTACTATTACGATGGCGGGCTGGTGACCTTCCCCTCGCCCGACGCCTCGGGCCAGGCGGTGCGGCTGCACAGGGTGGGCGGCACCTATCAGCGTGCGAAAGGCTCGACCAACCCCGACGAGGCGCGGGCCATCACGGCCTTCATCCGCAAGCGCCTTCTCGAATGGCTGAAACGTCCCGAAGAGGATCGCCCGACGCTGGGTGTCATCACCTTCAACGCCCAGCAACAGGGGCTGATCCTTGATCTGCTGGATGCAGCGCGCAAGGCCAATCCGGACTTCGAATGGTTCTTCTCGGATGACAGGGAAGAACCACTAATCGTCAAGAACCTTGAAAACATTCAGGGGGATGAGCGGGATGTCATGCTGTTCTCCATCACCTTCGGCCCCGATCAGGCGGGCAAGATTACCATGAATTTCGGCGCGATGAACAAGGATGGCGGCGAGAAACGCCTGAATGTGGCCGTCACCCGCGCCAGGGCGGAATTGCATGTCTTCACCTCGATCAGCGCAGATCAGATCGACATGACCCGGACGCGGGCGCGCGGGGTGGCGGACCTGAAGGCCTTCCTCGATTTCGCGGGCCGGGGCGCGTTGGCGCTGGCAGGGCAGGACAGCGGTTCGGTCGGTCCGGCGGATTCGCCGTTTGAGGAAGCGGTGCGCGATGCCCTGGCCGCGAAAGGCTGGGAGGTTCACAGCCAGATCGGCGTGTCCGGATTCCGTATCGACCTTGGCGTGCGCCATCCCGATCACGCCGGCGCCTGGCTGGCCGGGGTGGAATGCGACGGCGCGCGCTACCATTCCTCGGCCACGGCGCGTGACCGGGACCGTATCCGGCAGGCAGTTCTGGAAGGGCTTGGCTGGTCGATTCTGCGGATCTGGTCGACCGACTGGTTCCGCGCGCCCGAAGCCACGCTGCAGCGTACCGATGCCAGGCTGACCGAAACTCTGGAGGCCGACCGTGCCCGCCGCGCCCGGATCGTTCCGGATGAGCAGGTGCCGGACATGCCCGAGGATCCAGCGCCCGCGCCCGCGGAGGAGATCCGCGTCGATGACGCGCCACCTGCGCAAGCGCGCCCTGTCGCCGCGCCCGTTCCGGAAGCGACCATGGTTTTCGCGCAGGCACCCGCACAGATCCTGCCGGAGGCGGCTGCAGAACGGGCGGATTGTGCGGTCACCCCGGACGCTGATCGCTTCTTCGAAGACGGTTATACGCCTCAGCTCCTTGCGCTGATGGAAAAGGTCATCGCCGACCAGGGGCCGATGCCCGAGGCAGCCCTGGCCCGGCGCATTTCCCAGCTGCACCGCTGGCAACGCACAGGCGGCCGTATCCAGGCGCGGATTGCGGCTTTGCAGGGCGTCTTCGACGCGACGATTGAAGCTGACAACCGTTTCCTCTGGACCCGCGGCAGCGTTCGGGACCGCGTTCCGTTCCGGGGCATGAATGAGCGCGCGCTTCGCGAAATCTCCCGGGCCGAGATCGCGGAACTGATTGATCGCAATCTGGCAAGGCTTGCAGCGGCCGAGGATCCCGATCTGGAACTTGCCCGCCTCGCGGGGATCGGCCGCCTGAGCAAGGATGCGAGGGAATATCTGAACGCTTGCCGGGCATGGCGGGAACTCTCGGCAACGTCCCTTTGATATTCCGCCCGCCTCGATCAATCTGGGCCTCCTCGAACGGCTCGCTGCGGCTGATAGCAATACTGCCCTTTCGCTGGGGCCGGGTCTGCCCGGCAACAGCCGTTCCCGCCAGCCCGCAGGTCGATCACCCGCAGCCATCAGCACTGTACTGACCCGCGGCCATTGCCGGTCTCCAGCGAGAGCACCCGCCGCCACTGCATCGCCTCAGCCGCCCTATAGCGGCCTGCTACGCAAGCTCTCTGTTGGCAGGCCCATTCGTTTGAGCCGGACGAGGAGGTCTTCCCGCTGCTGACGCCTGGCATCGGCCTTGGCCTCTACGGCGGGCTGGACTTCCAGCATGATGGTGATGGCCCTGAGAAGGGCCGGCACATCGCCCTTCAGCCCCTTGCGGCAGAGCGCCAGATAGGCCGCCTCCAGTCCCGCGAGGGAGACGGGCTTGCCGTCCGGGGTCCGGGCCGTGACCGGCTCGGACAGGATCGCGGCGGCCGCCTTCAGATGGTCGGCGCGGGTTTTGGGGCGACCTTTCGGATTGCCGGACTGGCCCTTCTGCCAGCGGCTGGCCTCCGGCGGCTTGCCATACGCTCGGCCGCGATCAGCGTGGTGCCCGTCATGGGGGCAGAAGCCGAAAGCCATGCCGACCCGCTGACGAAGTCGGACGTCGGGCAGGCAATGCTCGCCGACGAGGGGTTCATCTATTGTGATGGGGATGGCCTGCGGTTCACCCTCCCGCAGTGGGGAAACTGCTGTTCCGCAGGCGCCCGCAACGATGGGCCGGCGCGATCCCTCGGTTTCACCACCCATCTTGCCACCGCCGCATCCGAAGATCTGGCGGGCGTGGCGCTGCTGTTCGGCCTCTTGTTCGCGGCCCTCTGCGTCGGGGGCTGGTGATGGGGAAGGATTGCAACCTGCCCAAGCCGCAGCCCGGCAAGTTCACGGTGGAACATCGCGCCGGCCGCGGCTGGCTCGTGATCGGCCCTGACGGGGCGGTCGTCGCCGGGCCGTTCGGCGGCAAGGACAATGCCTTGACCAATTGTGTTGCGCGCCAGAGGGCGGCCGATCTTGCCGCGAAGCGGATGGTGCGGCCCTGCATGTGCTGCGGCCATCCGTTCATGAGCGAGGGCATCCACAACCGCCTGTGCACCCCCTGCCGGTCCCGCGATGTGGCGCCTGATCCGCTGCACAGCGCCCGGGAACGGGCCAGGCAGGAGCGTCGGCGCGCGGACTGATGCCGTGCAGCGGTAACCCCACCCGGACAAGACAAGGACCCTGACGTGAAGTTTCTGAATGGCGGCAATGTGGTTCGGCTTCCCCTCGATCAGATCGAGGTCGAGGGGCGCCTGCGCGAGGTTCGCGAGAGTTTTATCGAGAACCTCATGCTGATGGCCGAGGATACCGGCATCACCACGCCCGTCCATGTCCGCAAGGTCGGGGGGCGCCATGTGCTGATCGATGGCGCGCACCGGCTGGCGGCGGCCCGGCGCATGGGGCTGGTGGATATCGCCTGCCTTCTGGTCGAGTGCCGGGCGGACGAGGCGCGCGCCATGGAGGCCAGCAACAATCTGGGCGCGGCGCGGATGACGCCGCTGCATACCGTCGTCTTCGCCGCCAGTTGGAGGCAGGACTACTATTCGATGCACCCGGAGCGGAAGCCGGGCCTGTTCAAGGGCAATCAGTACAGTGGAAAAGTGGTGGGTGACACAATGTCACTCACCAAAACCATCGCCGACAGCTTCGGTGTGGATGATCGGGGTGCGCAAGCGCGCGGTGCGCTCGCTCGACATCCAGGTCGATCCCGGTGGCCCGACTGCCGCCGATGACGAAGCGGCCGAGATGCTGCGCAAGGCACTGCATGCGCCGGCGGTCCGCACCTCGCTGATCGACTGCATGGATGCGGTCGCCAAGGGCTATTCGGTCTCAGTGATCGACTGGAAGCGCGACGGCAAGCGGCTGCGCATCGCCGGCCTCGAACTGGTGAACCCGGACTGGTTCGAATTCGATCGCGAGAACGGGAATTACCTCTATCTGCGCGACAACGCCGGCCCGCAACCCCTCGACCAGGACAGGTATGTCATCCATGTCGCCAAGGCGAAGTCGGGATTGCCGATCCGGGGCGGCCTCGCGCGGCTCGCGGCCTGGGGCTATCTGTTCAAGAACTACAGCCTGAAGGATTGGGCGATCTTCCTGGAAGCCTATGGCCATCCGCTGCGGCTGGGGAAATACGGGCCTTCCTCTTCGCCGGAAGACCGGCTGACGCTCCTGCGCGCGGCGAGGCAGATCGGCGTCGACATGGCGGCGATCATTCCCAAGGACATGGATCTCGAGGTCGTCACGGGCACCGGCACCACGTCGGAGAAGCTCTATGAGGGCAATGCGCGCTATTGGGACGAGCAGACCTCCAAGGCCGTGCTCGGCCAGGTGGCAACGACGGATGCGCTCTCGGGTGGCCATGCGGTGGGCAAGATCCACGAAGAGGTGCGCAGCGACATCCGCGATGCCGATGCCGAGCAGCTGGCGGCCACGCTGTCACGCGATCTCGGCGGCGCGATTGTGCGCACGGGCTTTGCGGCCGATCATGCGGTGGCCCTGCCGATCGTCCGGTTCGTGCAGCCCGAACGCGCCGACCCGAAGCTGATGCTGGATCTGATGGAACGCGGGCCGAAGGCGGGTCTGCGCATCGCGGTGTCGCAGATGCGCGAGGTCTTCGCCCTGCGCGAGCCCGAGGATGGCGAAGAGGTGCTGGCGGCACCGGCGCCCGATCCCGCACCGGAGAAGACAGCGCCTCCCGCCCCCTTGCCGGCCCCGGCGCCGGTGCCGGACGCAAGCGACGGCAAGCGTCAGGCGGCTTCCCGCACGGCGCTGGCGGCGAGGGACAGTATCGACGCGCTGGTCGACGAGCTGGTCGACTCGGGCGACCTCCAGCGGGCGGCGGAGGCCGAACTGGGGCCGCTTCTGGAAGCGCTGGCGCTGGCGCGCACCCCCGAAGAGGTGGAGGATGTGCTGCAGGCCTTTGCCGATGGCGCACCGGCCGATCTGCATGACCTTCTGACCCGCGCCACCTTCGCCGCCCGGGCAGCGGGCGAACTGGGGGCCGACATCCACGGCGACGGCCATTGATGTTCCGGCTGGAGGCGCTGCCGCATCGCGAGGCGATCGAATATTTCGAATCGAAGGGCTACGCGCCCGCGGATCAGCGCTTCGACTGGCGCGATACCTGGCGCGAGGAGCATGCCCGCGACTGGGTCGTTGCCAAGGCCATGCGCGACGATGTCTCCCGGGAAATCCGGCAGGCGATGGCGCAGGCGCTGAAGGAGGGCCGGACGCTGGCGCAGTTCCAGGCTGAACTCGCGCCGAAGCTGCAGGAGATGGGCTGGTGGGGCCGGCGCCAGATGCAGGACCCGCAGACCGGCGAGTTTGCCGAGGTTCAGCTCGGCTCGATGCGGCGGCTGCGGGTGATCTTCAACACCAACATGCGCACCGCCCATGCCGCCGGCCGCTGGGCCGCGATCCAGCGGACGAAGACGGCCTTTCCTTATCTCGAATATGTGCAGATCGACCGGCCGTCGAAGCGGCCAGATCACGCGAGGTTTGATGGAAAGATCTGGGCGGTGGACGATCCGGTCTGGCTGCGGCTCTATCCGCCCAATGGCTGGTTCTGCGGCTGCCATGTGCTGCAGCGGACCGAAGGCTGGATGCGCCGCAACAACCGCACAGCCGATCCCGCCCCGGACCTGGAGGAGGAACCCTGGACCAACAAGCGCACCGGAGAGGTGTTCCAGGTGCCGAAGGGCGTCTTTCCCGGCTTCGACACCAATCCCGGGGCCACCTGGCTCGACATCCGCGCGCGCTGGCGCGAGGTGACGCCCGACCTGACCGACGCGGAGCGCGCCGACCAGCTGGGCATACTCGAAGGCTTGCGGCTGGAGCGGCTGGCGCGCGGGGTCGAGAGCCTCGTGATCCTCGATCGGTCGGGCGCGAAGGTGCTGCACAAGCTGGCAAGCGCGGAGAAACCCGCGGAGGTTCATTTTCCGCGCTGGGAAATCCCGGCCGGCAGCACGATCCTGCACAGCCATATCACCGATTCAGCATTGTCGACGCAGGATCTGCTGGAACTCGGCGAATCCGGCGCGAGATCGATCACGGCCATCACGCCCGGCGGGGCGATCTGGCGGGCGATACGTCTCCCGACCGGCAGCCTGCGGCTGAGGGTCGGGGAGTTCGCCAGAAGGGTCTGGGAGTTCTTTCCGCAGTTGAAGGACAACCCGGACGGGCAATGGCTCTATAGCCACGCGCTCGCCCGCTGGCTTGAGAAGGAGGGCGTGATCGCCTATCATCTGAGCCCGAGCGCGCGTGTCCGGCAGATCCTCGAGCGGAACGCCGCACTTCTGGAGAGCATGGTCGATGGCCGTCCTTAGACCCGATCCGGATCTGTATGATGTCGAGGGCTGGGAGCGGCGCCTCGCGCTTCTCCATGCCGAGCGGAAGGCCGATCCGGACGATCCCGCGATTTCCGCCAAGATCGACTATGCCGAGGTCCATCTCGCCGCGATCCGTCAGGCGCTCCGGGATGCCTCCGGAGAAGCGGCCACAGAGGCGCCGTAGTGCCGTCCGGCCACAACCCCCGCCGCAAACCCGACGAGGCCGTTTTTGAACGCGCTGGCGCGTTTTTGAACGGTATCCTGAGCCGGACGGTCGCCCGCCCGCGCGGCTGACCGGCCTGCCCTCCCCCGAAACCGCATCCCACGGCCCCCGGGGCGCCCGACATGGCACATGAGGTGCCATGAACCAGACCGTCCGCAACTTCTGCTCGCTCGCGCCCCTGCCTGCCGGTCCGGCCGACCGGATCGAGCTCATGCCGCTCGGCGATTTCAGGCTGGGCGACAAGCGCGGCCAGCTTGCCATGCGGATCGCCGATCCCGCGGCGGTGATCGCGGCGAGCCTCGCGGCGGCGCCGGGCGGCGTGCTGCCGATCGACTTCGACCATCGTTCCTTTGCCGCCCAGGGCACGGCCGACAGCCGGGCGGCGGGCTGGATCACCGCGCTCGACGTCGAGGGCGAGCGGATCATGGCCTCCGTCGAATGGACGGCCGAGGGCCGCAGGGCGCTTGAAGATCGCCTCTACCGTTTCCTCTCGCCCGTGTTCCGCAACACGCCCGACGGCCGCGTGGTGCGGATCGAAGGGGCCGGCCTCGTCAACACCCCCGCACTTCCTCAACTCCGTCAACTGGCCTCGAAGGACCCCCTGATGACCCCGATCGAACGGATCGCGGGCGCGCTCGGCATTGCCGCCGACAAGCCCGATGACATCGTGGCGCGCGTGGAAGCGCTCGTCACCGCGGAAACCCAGCTCGCCTCGATCACCGCGGCGGCGCAGATCACCGGCGGTGACGCCGTGACGCAGATCTGCGCCCGGCTCGTGACGAAGGCGCCGGCGGGCGTGCCAGACCCCGCGCAATTCGTGCCGAAGGCCTCGTTCGACGAGTTGCAGACGCAGTTCGCCTCGCTGAAGCGGGATGTCGAGACCGACAAGGTGGAGGCGGCGCTGGAGCGCGCCCGCGAGGCCGGCAAGCTCACGCCCGGCCTGGAGGCCTGGGCAACGCAGCTTGCGTCCGAGAACCTCGCCCAGTTCGAGGCCTGGGAGAAGGCCGCGCCGGCGCGGGTCGACCTCGGCGGCCGCCGGCAACTCGCCGGCCGCACGCCCCCGGTGAAGACCGAGGCGCTGGACGCGACCGAGCGCCAGGTCGCCTCGCTGATGGGCGTCGAGGAAAAGGACTTCCTCGCCGTCCGCAACGCCGCCGTGAAGGAGGCCTGACATGACTGCATTGACGAAACCCGCGCCCCGCACCCGTGTCGGCGAAGGCCGCCGCTTCCGCGATCCCGTCGCCGCCGCGGTGAAGATCCACGCCGGCGCCCTCGTCGCGGTGAACGCCGCCGGCTTCACATTGCCGGCCGTCACCACCGCGACCCGCATTCGCGGCGTGGCGCTCGTCTCCGCCGACAACACGCTCGGCGCCGCCGGCGATGCCTTCGTCGAGATCGAGCGCGGCGCCTTCCTTCTGGCAAACGGCACCGCCGCGCCGGTCACCCGCGCCCATATCGGCGCCACCGTCTTCGTGGTCGACGACAATACCGTCGGCTCCGCCTCTGCCGGGACGATCGCCGCCGGCAAGTGCCTCGACGTCCTCCCCGAGGGCGTCGTGGTCGAGATCCTCTGAGGAGCACCAGCATGGACCTGAACCGGGCCGCCCTTGCCGCCTTGAACATCGCCTTCACCACCACCTTCAACACCGCGTTGACGGGGGCCGAGACCACCTTCGCGAAGATCGCGATGACGGTGAAATCCACCACCCGCACCCAGGCCTATCCGAAGCTGAGCGAGTTGGGCCCGATGCGGGAATGGGTCGGCGAACGCTTCGTCGAACGTCTGCAGGCGGACGGCTTCGTCATCACCAACCGCAAGTTCGAGAAGACGATCGCGGTCGCGGCCGACGATATCTCCGATGACGAGATCGGCCTTTATTCCGGCGTTCTCGCCGATATGGGCCAGACGGCGGCCGAACTGCCGGACGAACTGGTCTGGGAGCAGCTGGAGAAGGGCTTCACCACCGATCATTATGACGGCCAGCGCTTCTTCGATACCGATCATCCGGTGCAGAACGAGGCCGGCGCCGAGGTCTCGGTCTCGAACTTCCAGGGCGGCGCGGGATCGCCCTGGTATCTGGTCGATGACAGCCGGCCGATCATGCCGATCATCTTCCAGGACCGCGAGCCGGCGAAGATCACGCCCAAGACCTCGCTGACGGACGAGAATGTCTTCAACCGTGACGAATACGTCTGGGGCGCGAAGCGGCGCTGCGCCACCGGCTTCGGCGCCTGGCAGCTGATCTACGCCTCGCGCCAGCCGCTGACGCAGGCGAACTACGCGGCGGCGCGCGCCGCCATGCTGTCGATGCGCGGCCATCGCGGCCGGAAGCTGAACCTGAAGCCGAAGACGCTGATCGTGTCCTCGGTCAACGAGGCGGCGGGGCGCGAACTCCTGATGGCAGAGCGCGACACCGCCGGCGCCACCAACGTCTGGCGTGGCTCGGCGGCCCTCCATGTCGAAAGCCGCCTGACCCTTTGACCGCCCCTTCCCACGCGGTCGGTTTCCCGAGGGGGCGGTGCTTCCGCCCCCGACGATAAGCCGACAGGAGACTGCCCGATGGCCCGTACCACCACGACGAAGACCACCGATCCCGCGCCCGAAGTCATCTTTCCACCCGATCCCGCGCCCGCCGATCTGCTGGAGGCGGTCGAGCGCGGGGCACGCCCGTTCCTGCGCATCACCGGCCCGGAAAAGGGCCGTCGCCGCGCGGATCGTCGGTTCGGCCCCGATCCCGTCGATATCGCGGTGACGGAACTGACCGAGGCAGAGATCCTGTGGCTGCAGCGGGATCCGCTGCTAACCATCAGTTACGGACTGCTGGATGCGGCCGATGCAGGCGAAGGCGCGGGCGGCCAGTCCTGAGATACCGGAGCGAAAGGAACGATCGCGAACCGGCGGGTGAACGGGCAGATGAGGATCCCGCCGCCGGTGTTCCGAACAGGCGCCTGCGGCGCGGTCCGCAGTGACGAGGGGGAACAAGGCCCCTGACAGCCGGGAGAGACCGGCACCCGTCAAATATCGAGCATCACCATGTCCTATGCCACTGTCGCCGAATTCAAGGCCGGGATCCCGCAACGGGATCTGGTGGCCCTGACCGATCTCGATGACGGGACCGGCACCGTCGTCGATGCCCGCATCCAGGCGGCGCTGGACGATGCCTCGGCCGAGATCGACAGCTATATCGCCAAGGCATTGGCGGCGGACAGTCTCGCCAGGATGAAGCTGGAGCCGCCGCGCATCCTGAAGGTGATCTGCCGCGATCTGGCGCTGCACCGGCTCTATGTGAACATCGGCCACAGCATGGAGGCCCGCAAGAGCCTGCGCGACGATGCCATCGGCTATCTGAAATCCGTGGCGCGCGGCGATGCGGCACTTGGCGATGGCGGCGGCGAGGTCGCGCCCGAGATCCCGACGCCGGGCGTGGCGATGACCGATGGGCCAGCGCGCCAGCTGACCCGCGACAGTCTGAAGGGCTTCTGACATGGCCGGGATCCAGTTTGATGTCCATCTCGACGATGTCGTCGCGCAGGACCGCCTCGCCGCGATCACCAGCGCGCTGGACGACTTGACGCCGCTGATGGACGAGATCGGCGGTGCACTCGTCAACGGGGCGATCCGGCGGATCGGCACGTCGAACGTCGGTCCGGACGGCACGCCCTGGCTGCCGAGCCGGCGCGTGGCCGAACACGGCGGCAAGACGCTGTTTCTTTCCGGCGCCCTGGTGAACAGCATCACCTCGGTCGCCAGCCGCGATCATGTCGTGGTCGGCACCAACACCCCCTATGCCGCGGTGCATCAGTTCGGCGCCGGACAGGGGCAGTTCGGTGCGGTCATGGGCCGGACGAAGACCACGGGGAAGCGCAAGAAGAGCCAGGACTACTTCACGCTGCTGCCCTGGGGCGACATCCCGGCACGGCCCTATCTCGGGATTTCGAGCGAGGAACGCGAGACCATCGGCGACATCGTGGCGGTACATCTCATGGAGATCGCAGGATGACGCCGCTGGTGATCGCGCGTCTGAAGGACAAGGTCACCGGCCTGCAGGGCCGTATCCACGGCGCCGCGGCGCTGGCGGCCCTGATGGGTCCGGACGCGGTGCCGCAGGTCACACCTTGCGCGCATGTGATGGCTGCGGGAATCGCCGCGCCCGGCCGGCAGGGCGCCACTTCCGGCGCCTTCATCCAGCCCATCGAGCGGCAGGTTGCCGTGGCCTTGAGCCTGCGGGTGCATGATCCGCAGGGGTCCCGCGCCCTCGACGAGGCGGAAGCGCTGATCGACGCCATCGTGCTGGCACTGGCGGGCTGGGCGCCGGACGTAACTTCGGTCGGCGTCATGACCTTCCGGGGCGCCGCCCTTGTCCGCTTCGAACGGGGCATCGCTGTCTATGAAATCGACTTTTCCGCAACCGACCAGCTGAGGATCGGCGCATGACAGAACATCCTCTGACAGGAGCCTGGACATGAAACGTACCGCTTTCGGCGAACCCCGCCCGGCGACCTTCGACGAGATCGCGCAGGCGCTCGATGAGGTCGACCTCCTCGCGGCCGACGCCCAGGCGCTCGTCCAGGACAGCCGCGAGGAGGAGGACCCGTTCACGGGCTGGACCGCGGAAATTTCCCACGCCGATCTGGGCGAGCCGACCTTCGGTACCTGCGGCTTTGCCGACAGGGACAAGCTGGTCAGCGGCCTGAAGGCGCTCGGCATCGGCCTGATCGAGGAGTTCTGACGATGGAAAACCCGAAAACCGGCGGCAGCTACAGCCGCGATCCCGTGACCGGCGCGTTGACGCTGGTCGAGGCGCCCACGCGCGAGGCGGGGCCGGGCGACCCCGCGAGCCCCGATCCCGCCCTGCTTCTGGCAGATGGACCGGCGCCCGAGGCCGTTGCCGGGGCCGCCGAACCCGCGCCGCAACCGAAGAAGGGAGGCCGCTGATGCCCCGCTTGAGCCGCAAGCTTGCGATCCTCGCCAAGATCGAGACCACCTATGGCACCAGCGCGGCGCCGGCCGCGGTCAATGCGATCATCGGCAAGAACCCGAACCTCACGCCGATCGAGGCGCGGGAAGAGGCGCGTGACCTGGTGCTGCCGTACATGGGCCACCAGGGCGTGATCCTGACCGGCAAGCACGCGAAGCTCGACTTCGAGGTCGAGATGGCCGGCGCCGTCACCGCCGGCACCGCGCCCAGATACGGCGCCCTTCTGCGCGCCTG
>JBDHSO010000093.1:0-14717 GCA_039808125.1 Rhodobacter sp.
GCGATGATCGTGCTGGAAAACGACGAGACCGGCGCGCAGACCGAATCGCACCAGAAGCGCATGATGGGCGAGGTAGCGAAACTGACCGCCGGATCGAACGGCGCGCTTGACGATGCCGATTACCAGCGCACCGTCGACGCGCTGCTGTCGGGCGGTTCGGACGCCGTGATCACCAAGGCCCCGGAGGGCGCCTTCACGCATGAAATCACCGACAAGGCGCTGAACTGAGCCTCACCCCGACCGAACATGGCGCGCCCGCACCCGGGCGCGCTTTTTTTTGGCCTATCGCGCAGGCCGGGGCTCTGCCCCGGACCCCGGGATATTTCTGCAGAGAAGAAGACCCTTGGAAAAAAAACGGGCATCCCGGATGGGGGATCTCTCCAGCCACCGGGATGCCTTCTCCTCTGGCGGTCATCGGCGTCCCCGCCTGTACCGCAAGACCATCCCGCCTGATAAAGGTTAAAAATCCCTGAATGCGTCTTCTTCTCTGTGCAAATATCCCAGGGTCCGGGGCGGCGCCCCGGTCCGCGAGGGGCTGCAAAGCACGCTGTTCACAGGATTTGTAAATCGACGTGATGGATGTAAACTCGTCACTATGTCGAAGGGTTATCCGCCATGACGACCCCCCTTACCGGCGCGCGGATGCGCGAGCGGCGGCTCTTGCTCGGGCTGCGACAGGCGGATCTGGCGCAAGAGGCGGGGATCTCGGCCTCCTATCTCAACCTGATCGAGCATGGGCGGCGCAACGTCACGGCCGAGGTGCTGGCACGTCTCGCGGCGGCGCTGGGGGTCGAGGCCGAGGCGCTGACCGGCGCCTCTTCGGGCGCGCTGGCCGAGGATCTGCGGGCGGCCGCGGGTGCATTTCCCGATGCGGCCGCCGAGATCGCGCGGCTCGACGATTTTGCCAGCCGCTTTCCGGGGTGGGCGGCGCTGGTTGCGGCCCTTCATGGCCGGGCTGCGACGCTCGAGCGTGCGGTTGCCGCACTGAACGACCGGCTGGGTCACGATCCGCATCTGTCGGCCGCGCTGCACGAATTGCTCTCGGCTCTGTCGGGGGTGCGTGCGACCTCGGCCATCCTGGTCGAGACAGAGGATCTCTCGCCCGACTGGCAGCGCCGGTTCCATCTGAACCTGCACAAGGATTCCGAGCGTCTGGCCGATGGGGCCGGGGCGCTGGTCGCCTATCTCGACCGCTCGGAATCTGCGGCGGAGGCCGGGATCGCCGCGCCGCAGGACGAGCTTGAGGCCTGGCTTTCCGCCCGCGGCTGGCATCTGCCGGGGGTCGAGACCGGCGATCCTGCCTCGGTGCAGGCGGCGGTGCGGACGATCGGATCGGCCGCGGCGCGGCAACTGGCCGAGGCCCATCTCGTCCGTGTCGCGGCCGATGCCGCGGCCTTGCCGCTCGGGCCGTTTTCGGCGGCGCTGGCCGAGATCGGCCCCGATCCCGCCCGGCTGGCCGCGCGCTTTTCGGCCGGCGTCCTGTCGGTCATGCGGCGGATCGCGCTGATGCCGGGGGCGGAGGCGGGCCTCGTGATGTGCGACGCCTCGGGGACGCTGCTTTTCCGCAAGCCGGCCCGGGGGTTCACCCTGCCGCGGTTCGCGGCGGCCTGCCCGCTCTGGCCGCTGTTTTCGGCGCTGGCCCGGCCGGGCATGGCGGTAGGGGCGCTTCTCGACACGCCACCGCCCGCGGGCGCCCGTTTCCATGCGCTGGCCTTTTGCGAGGCCGAACTGCCCTTCGGCTTTCAGGGGCCAGATCTGCGGACCGCCGCCATGCTGATCCTGCCGGCGCCAGGGGCCCCCGGTCCGGCGCTGCCGGTGGGGTCGACCTGCCGGATCTGCGCCCGCGACGCCTGTCCGGCGCGGCGCGAGATCTCCATTCTCGGCACCGCTGCAGAGCGGGGTTTTGACAGCGGTGCAAATTCCGTCTGATACTGGCGGCCGAAGGGGCGGCCGCCAGTATCAGCCAGCCGCGCAACGGGGGAGCACATATGGTCCAGCGCGTCCTGCTGATCGAGGACGAGCCGAACATCGCCGAAGCGATCGGCTTCATCCTGCGGCGCGACGGCTGGGAGGTGGTGCATCTGTCCGGAGGCGATGGCGCGGCCGAGGCGGCGCGGCGGCTGAGGCCCTGTCTGGTCATCCTTGACCACATGCTGCCTGGGATGTCGGGGCTGGATGTCCTGGCCGGTCTGCGCGGCGATCCGGCGACGGCGGCGCTGCCGGTGCTGATGCTGACGGCCAAGGGCCTGCCGCGCGACCGCGAGGCGGCGGTGAAGGCGGGGGCCACGCGCTTCATGACGAAGCCCTTCGCGAATGCCGAGATCCTGGCCGAGGTCCGCGCCCTGGCGGGGCGGGACTAGACCCGGCCCCGCGATGAAGCCGCCCCGCCGCCGTGCGATCTTTCTTGCCCCGCGCCCCTACCGCCGCCGGCGGCTGCGCGATGCGGCGCGGCTGCTGCCGGTGCTGGGCGTCTTCTTCTTCGTCCTGCCCGCGCTCTGGTCGCCGGCGGGGCAGGGGCTGCGCCGGCTGTCGGGCGATGTCATCTATTTCTTCACCGTCTGGGCGCTGCTGATCGGCATTGCGGCGATCTTCGCACGCGGCCTGTCGGCGCGCGATCCCGGCGACGAGGGCGAGGAGGGGGACGACTAGGCGATGCCGTTCAACCTGCTCGTGCTGTTCTGCCTTGCCTATGTGATCGGCCTGTTCGTCGTCGCCTTCCTGGTCGAGCGGCAGGCGCGGGCCGGGCGACTGCGCTGGCTGCGCTCACCCCTGGTCTATACGCTGTCGCTGTCGATCTACTGCACCGCCTGGACCTTCTACGGCGCCGTCGGCTATGCTGCGCGGTCCGGGCTTGAATTCGTGACGATCTATCTTGGCCCGACGCTGGTCTTCGTCGGCTGGTGGTGGGTGCTGCGCAAGCTGGTGCGGATCGGGCGGCAATTGCGCATCACCTCGATCGCCGACCTGATCTCGTCGCGCTTCGGCAAGTCGAACCTTCTGGGCGTCATCGTCACCCTCATGGCGGTGGTGGCCGTCACGCCCTATGTCGCGCTGCAACTGCAATCGGTGGTGCTGGCCTTCGGCGTCTTCGCCGAGCTTGCGCCGGGCGAGGACGGGCCTTTCGCCACCGGGCAGACGGCGGCCTGGGTGGCGGCGGGGCTGGCGCTCTTCACCATCCTGTTCGGCACCCGCAATCTCGATGCGCGCGAACAGCATCACGGCATTGTCGCGGCGATCGCGGTCGAGGCGGTGGTGAAGCTGGTGGCGCTGGTTGCGGTCGGCGTCTTCGTCGTCTGGGGTCTGGCCGGCGGCATCGGCCCGATTCTGGAGCGGATCGACGCCTCGGCGTTGCAGGGCTGGCAGATGCAGCCCGGGCGCTGGACCGCGCTTCTGGCGCTGTCGGCGGCGGCGGTCCTGGGCCTGCCGCGGATGTTCCAGGTCATGGTGGTCGAGAATTCCGACGAACGCCAGCTTGCGCGGGCGAGCTGGGCCTTCCCGGCCTATCTTTTCACCATGAGCCTGTTCATCGTGCCCATCGCGGTCCTGGGGCTGGAGCGGCTGCCGGAGGGGTCGAACCCGGACATGTTCGTCCTGACGCTGCCGCTGTCGCAGGGCCATGGTGCGCTGGCGATGCTGGCCTTTCTGGGGGGCTTTTCGTCGGCCACCTCGATGGTGATCGTCGAGGCCATCGCGCTGGCCACCATGGTGTCGAACCATATCGTGATCCCGGGCTGGCTGCGGCTGCGCCGCCGTGGCGCGATGTCCGAGGATTTCCGGTCGCTGGTGCTGAATGCCCGGCGCGTCTCGGTCGCGCTGGTGATGGCGCTGGGCTATGGCTACTACCGGATTTCCGGCGGCTCCTCGGCGCTGGCCACCATCGGGCTGATCTCTTTTGTCGGCGTGGCGCAATTCCTGCCCGCCATGCTGGGGGGCATGTTCTGGCGCGGCGCGACGCGGGTCGGCGCGGTGGCGGGGCTGGTCACGGGCTTTGCCGTCTGGGCCTGGGCGCTGTTCCTGCCGTCCTTCGGGGCGGGTTCGGTGCTGCCGCCCTCGGTCCTGACCGAGGGCCCGTTCGGCATCGGCTGGCTGCGTCCGATGGCGCTGTTCGGGACCGAAGGCATGGATCCCGTCGTCCATGCGCTGTTCTGGTCGGTATTTCTCAATGCCGTGGGGTTCTTTCTCGGCTCGGTCGTCACCTTTCCCGGTCCGGTGGAACGGTTGCAGGGCGTGGCCTTCGTCAATGTCTTCGACGGGCCGGTCGGGCCGCAGCGCTGGGCACAGGGCGCGGCAGAGCCGGAGGCGCTGCTGATCATGGCGCAGCGCATCCTCGGCGATGAGGCGGCGCAGGCGCTGTTCGAGGAGGCCGCCCGCGGTCAGGGCAAGGAGCGCAGCTTCCTGCCAGATCCGACGCCGGATTTCCTCGCAGGCCTTGAGGAGCGGCTCTCCGGTTCCATAGGAGCCGCCACGGCGCATGCGATGATCGCGCAGCTTGTCGGGCGCGCGGCGGTTTCGGTCGAGGATCTGATGCAGGTGGCCCGTGAATCGGCCCAGATGCTGGAATATTCCGCCCGTCTGGAAAACCAGCAGGCCGAATTGTCGCGCACGACGACGGCATTGCGCGAGGCGAATGCGAAGCTGACGCTGCTCTCGGTGCAGAAGGACACCTTTCTCAGCCAGATCAGCCATGAACTGCGCACGCCGATGACCTCGATCCGCGCCTTCTCCGAAATCCTGGCCGAGGGCGACCTGCCGCCCGAGACCGTCGCCCGGTCGGGGCGGATCATCCGCGACGAGGCGGTGCGGCTGACGCGGCTGCTGGACGATCTGCTGGATCTGTCGGTTCTCGAAAGCGGCAAGGTGCAACTTTCGGTCGGCATCGTGAACCTGCGCGACCTGATCGACCGTGCCGTTCTGGCCAGCGAGCAGGTCAGCCCGGAAAAACCCTTCGTGATCCTGCGCGATTTTCAGGCCGAGGACGTCTTTCTGCGCACCGATGGCGACCGGCTTACCCAGGTGCTGATCAACCTGCTGTCGAATGCACGCAAATACTGCGAGGCACCCGCGCCCGAACTGCGGATCACCACGCGCCTGCGCGCGGGGCGGCTGCGCATCGATGTGGCTGATAACGGCAAGGGCATTCCGAAAGTGGCGCAGACCGTCATCTTCGAGAAATTCCTGCGTTTGCCTGGCGAGTTCCGGGCCAGCGGCGCGGGGCTTGGCCTTGCCATCTGCCGCGAGATCGTGACCAACCTCGGCGGCACCATCGACTATCTGCCGGGGCAGGGCGGGGCGGCCTTCCGCATCGTGCTGCCGCTGCGGATCGGCGCGGGATCGGCTTAACCCTTCGTTAGGTCCGCGTCGCTAGGCTGGCCCGGTCTGGTGGTTCAGAACGGGCGGACGGGCATGAATGACATCCTGCGACGCAAGGTTCAGCGGGGCAGCCAGGCGGGGGCCGACGGCTCGCCCGGGGCCGATCACGGCTGGCGGCTGGCGCTTGCCCGCGCCGCCCGCGACGCGACGGGCCTTCTGATGACGATCGAGGCGCTGGCCCTGACGCGGCGGTCGCTGGCGGAACTGCTGGAACTGCCGCCCGACCGGGCACTGGTGGCGCTGCTGGACGGGCCGGGGGGCGGGCTTGGCATGCTGGCCTTTTCGGCCGAGGTGATGTCGGCGCTGATCGGCATGCAGACGGTGGGCCGGATCCCGCCGCCGGCGACCGCACCGCGCCGGCCGACACGCGTCGATGCCGCCATGGTCAGCCGGGTGATCGATGGCGCGCTCGCCGGGCTGGAGGAGGCGCTGGCCGATGAGGCCGATCTGGTCTGGGCCGGCGGCTTCCGCTACGGCGCGTTTCTCGAGGATGTGCGGCCGCTGGGTCTGCTGCTGGAGGATCTGCCCTATCGCGTGCTCGATGTGCGCACCCGCTTTTCGGGCGAGGACGGGGGCGGGCGGGTGATTCTGGCCCTGCCGGCCGAGGGCAAGGGCCGCCTGCCGCCGCCGCGCCCGCAAAGCGCGGAGCCGACGGCGGGGCCGGTCTTTTCCCAGGCGCTGGGGCAACTGGTTCTTCAGGCCGACAGCCAGCTTGGCGCGGTTCTGACCCGGGTAACGATGTCGCTGGCGCAGGTCATGGCGCTGGCGCCGGATCAGGTGCTGCTGCTGGATGGCGCCGCGCTCGACCGGATCGAGGTGCAGGGCCTTGATGGCCGGGCGGTGGCGCAGGCGCGGCTGGGCCAGCACCGCGGCATGCGGGCCCTGCGCCTGGGCGAGATCGGGGTGCCGCCCACCCGCGCCAGCCCGGTCGGTGTCCCGGCCGCCGCGCGCGCGGATCGTCCGCCCGGCCTGACGCTGATGGCGGCGGGCTGACGGGGCATGCCGGCAACCCCAGGGGTTTCGCGCCGCCGCCATCGGCCGCAGGCAACAACGGGGTACGGCGCCCTGTATCGAACGGGTCCGAACGGGTCTTTCGGCGCCGGCCAGCCCGGCAACCGGGGGCACCGTTTCACCCACGGGGAAAGGTTCGTCCGCGGGAGGGGCGGGTGTGGCTTTGCCCAGCCATCGTGTTTGCAGTCCCGGTCCCTTGCCGGCCGGGCCGATCCGATTGCCGCGATCCGCCGCCCCGGGGGCGCGCCGCGCCCAGCCGGTGGCGGTGTCTGTCCCGCCCGCCTGCCGGCGATCAGCCGCGCGGGCGTTCGGCCAGTTGATCCAGCTTCGCGCGCAGTGGTTCCAGATTGTAGCCATAGCGCGCGGGACGCGCGATCAACTCGTCCGAAGACATTGCGCCGGCGTTCGCCAGCGCCCAGACCATCGAGGACCGGTTGCCGCTGGCGCAATAGGCCAGCACCGGCCCCTTGGCCGCCGCCAGCGCCTCGGCCTGGGCAGTGACGTTCGCCTCGGTCAGGGCGCCGCCGATCACCGGATTGGCCACGAACTCCAGCCCCAGCGCGGCGGCGGCACGACGCATCCGGTCGGCATGCAGATCCTCGGGGATCTCCCCGTCGGGGCGGTTGTCGATCACCGTCGCATAGCCCGCCGCCTTGACGGCGGGCAGGTCGGCGGGGTCGATCTGCGGCGAGACGGCATAGGTTTCGGTCAGCGGGCGGATGTCCATTGGCGGTCCTGTCTCGTGGAATGGGGATCTGGCCCAGACTACCGCCCGTTTCGGCAGCGGAAAAGCCCCGCCGCGCGACGTGCCGCGCTTGACGTGCGTCAAGGCCGCCCCCGCTGCGATATGGCAGGCTTGTGGTTCAGGAGGGAGGCCCGCATGACACCAGTCGGAAAGATTCCCGTCGAGGCGAGAAGAATCGCGCTGCAATCGCGCCTTGCCGACCTGACGGCACGCATTGCCGCCATCGAGGTGGAACTCGAATCCCACACCAGCCGCGACTGGGACGAACTCGCCCAGGAACGCGAGGGGGACGAGGTTCTGGAAGCCAGCGGAAGCTCGGCCCGGTCCGAGATCCGCAGGATCGAAGCCGCGCTGTCGCGCATCGACGAGGGCGAATACGGCTATTGCGTGCATTGCGGCGCCGAAATCGGCGACGACCGGCTCGATGCCTTGCCCTTTACCCCGTTCTGTCGCGCCTGTGCGCAGTGACCCCGCCCCACGGAGGACCGAGATGAGCGAGAAGCCGACCACCAACCCGTTGATCGACCTGGCGGAAGACACCGCCGCGCTGATGAGCGCGGGCCAGTCCGCCGCGTTGTCGCTGCTCCAGGCCGAGATTCGCGCCATCGGCGCGATGCTCGGGGCGCTGCCGGACCGCGATGCCGAAACCGCCGCCGCAAGCCGCCGCGCCGAGGAGGCGGCGGTCGAGGCGGGGTTCGACAACATGCCGGTCTGAACTTCGCGGGCCTGAGGGCGCCGGCCGGACCCCCGGCGCGCCCATCCGGACGGCCAGGGACGCGCGGGTTCAGCCGTCGCAGGTCAGGCAGGTCAGCGCCTTGTCGCCGGGATCGCGGACGAATTCGGCCCGGCGCCCGTCGGGGCCGGTCAACAGCAGATGGCCATCGCGCAACTCCGCCTCGGTCATGACCGCCAGCGCGGTCAGATAGAGGTTTTCCTCGGCGGCGGCCGGACAGAACATCCGGGTCGAGGCCAGCCGCGACAGATCGAGCGCGGGCAGCGTGGCGCCGTTCTGCCCGGAATAGCGGTTGCAGGGCGCCTTGCCATGCACCCCGCCGTCGGCATCGAAGGCAAGGCTCGCCTCGGCGGGAAAGCGTGTGCCGTCAAGGGCAAGAAGGAACCATTCCCCGCCGGCAATCTCCTCGGCGCAGGCGGTGCGGGCGAGGCAGGCGGTCATTGCCAGGGCGGCGGTCAGGGTCAGGATCGGCTTTGGCATCGGGGCTTTCCTCGTCGCGGGCTTCGCCCCCTTTGACGCATCAGAAGGCCGAAGGCTTGGCCTCGCGGGCCATATGATCGAGAACGGCATTCACGAAGCCCGGTTCCTTGCCTTCGGGAAAGAATGCCCGCGCCACGTCGACATATTCGGTGATCGTCACCTTGGGCGGCGTGTCCATCTGCGTCAGCTCGGCGCCGGCGGCGCGGAACAGGGCCCGCAGCACCGGGTCGATCCGGCCGATGGGCCATTTCGCCACCAGGGCGCGGTCGGTCATCTGGTCGATCAGCGCCTGCCAGTTGACGGCATGTTCCACCACGGCGCGGAAATGATCGAGATGCGCCTCGACGAACTCCATGCCCTCGTAGGAGGCGCCGATGCGGTGGCTTTCGAACTCGCGGCAGATGGCCTTCACCGACTGGCCGGAGCTTTCCATCTGAAAGAGCGCCTGCACGGCATAAAACCGCGCGGCAGATTTCATCTGCCGTTTCGTCGGAGCCTGGCTCATGCGCGGAATCCGATGCCCGTCGAATCCGCGGCCCAGCCCCGCGACAGCGCGATCAGTTGCAGCGCCGCCGCCGCCGCGCCGCCGCCCTTGTCCTGCTGGGCGGGATCGGCCCGGACCACGGCCTGATCGCGGTTTTCCACCGTCAGGATGCCATTGCCGATGCACAGGCCCTGCAACCCCAGAAGGGTGAGGCCGCGGCTCGAATCGTTGCAGACGGTATCGTAATGCGTGGTCTCGCCGCGGATCACGCAGCCAAGGCCGACGAAACCGTCATAGCGCGCCATGCGCCCGGCAATGCCGATGGCGGTCGGGATTTCCAGCGCGCCCGGCACCTCGACCAGATCGACGGTGGCACCCGCCTTTTCGGCCGTGGCCCTTGCCCCGGCAATCAGCATGTCGGCGATGTCGCGGTAATAGGGCGCGACGACGATCAACAGTTTCACCGGCTTGTCGAAGGCCGGCAGCGGCAGGGTGTAATGCTGTTCGGAGGCGGCCATGGCTTACTCCGGGATCGGGCGGGTGCCCGCGATGGTCAGACCGTAGGCATCGAGGCCCACAACCCTCGGTGCTTTCGAATTGGTGACAAGCGTGATCTTCGACAGGCCGAGGGTCGACAGGATTTGCGCCCCGAGCCCGTATTGCCGCAGGGTCTGCGGCGAATGCTCGCCCGCGCCGACCATCTTCATCGTGGTGTCGCGCAGCAGGACGACGACGCCGCGTCCCTCGGCGGCGATCAGCCGCATCGCCGCCGGCAGCGTGCCGATGCCGCTGATGCCCAGCACATCCTCGAGCGGGTTCAGCGCATGGACGCGGACCAGCACCGGCGCGTCGGTCGTGAGGTCGCCCTTGGTCAGCACGACATGATCGGCGCCCTGGGTTTCATCGGTATAGACCCGCATCAGCCAGTCGCCGCCATGGGCGGAATGCACCGGCCGGACCTCGGTCTCGTTGACCAGGTTGTCGTGGCGGCGGCGGTAGGCGATCAGGTCGCTGATCGTGCCGATCTTCAGGTTGTGGCGTTGCGCGAAGGCCACCAGTTCCGGCAGCCGCGCCATGGTGCCGTCCTCGTTCATGATCTCGCAGATCACGCCCGAGGCGTTCAGGCCGGCCAGGCGGCTGACGTCGACGGCGGCCTCGGTATGGCCGGCGCGCACCAGCACCCCGCCGTCGCGGGCGCGCAGCGGAAAGACATGGCCCGGCGAGGCGATGTCCTGTGCGCCTTTCGTCGGGTCGATCGCGACCGAGACGGTGCGCGCCCGGTCGGCGGCGGAGATGCCGGTCGACACGCCCTCGCGTGCCTCGATCGAGACGGTGAAGGCGGTCTCGTGCCGCGAGGAGTTCTTCGCGCTCATCAGCGGCAGGCCAAGGGCGTCGATCCGGGTGCCGGGCAGGGCCAGGCAGATCAGCCCGCGCCCGTGGGTCGCCATGAAATTGATCGCCGAAGGGGTGCACATCTGCGCCGGAATCACGAGGTCGCCCTCGTTTTCGCGGTCTTCGTGGTCGATCAGGATGAACATTCGCCCGTTGCGGGCATCCTCGATGATCTCCTCGACCGAGGAGATGGCATCGGTGAAATCGACGCGGGCTGAGTCAGAGATCGGTTCAGACATGGGGCCTTGTCCGGGGAAAGGGATCAGGCACCCGCATAACCTGCGTCGCGCGCAAACGCCAGAGGGCAGGAGCGCCGGCGCCGACGCATCGGCCCGTCCTGCCGGCGCTGCCGCGCAGCATTCCGTCGCCGCGCCGTGCCCTGTGGCGTCGCGTCCCGCTTGGCGCTGCCGCCTTCGCGTCCCGCTCGGGCCTTGAAGCCCCCCTTCGGGCCGCCTAGTCTCCGCCCGACAGCGAAGGGGTGCCCCAATGGCCGGCAAGCGCAGCATTTTCGAAGAGGTCGCGGCCCCGCCGCAGAAGGGAGCGGCACCCGCGGGCGGCATGATCGACGCCAGGCCGAAGGGCGCGCGCCATGCGATCCGCGGCTGGCTGATCGTCCTGTTCCTGATGGTTGCCGCGATGATCGCGGTGGGCGGGCTGACCCGGCTGACCGACAGCGGCCTGTCGATCACCGAATGGCGCCCCGTCACCGGCGCCATCCCGCCGCTGGCCGAAGCGGACTGGACGGCGGAATTCGAGAAATACCGCGCCACGCCGCAATTCGCACTGGCCAATCCGCAGATGACCCTGGCCGAGTTCAAGGGCATCTACTGGTGGGAATGGGGGCATCGCCAGCTTGGCCGGGCGATCGGGCTGGTCTGGGCGGTCGGGTTCCTGTGGTTTCTGCTGCGCCGCCAGATTCCGCCGGGCTGGACCGGCCGGCTGCTCCTGGTCGGGGCATTGGGCGGGCTGCAGGGCGCCATCGGCTGGTGGATGGTGGCCTCGGGGCTGACGGGAGGCATGGTCTCGGTCGCCTCCTACCGGCTGGCGGTGCATCTAGGCCTCGGCTTCGCGATCCTGGGGTTCCTCGCATGGTATGTCCTGCTGCTGTCGCGCAGCGAGGCGCAGCTGATGACCGCGCGGCGGGGCAGGGAGGCCCGGCTCTTCTCGCTCTCGACCGGCCTCATGCATCTGGCCTTCCTGCAAATCCTGCTTGGCGCGCTGGTTGCGGGGATCGACGCGGGCCGGGCCTTTCCGACCTGGCCACTGATGGGCGAGAGCTTCTTTCCTGCCGATGCCTTCTATGTGCCCGACGGGCAGGGCGGCACGCTGCCCCTCTGGCATGCCTTCTTTGAAAACCCCGGCCTCGTGCAGTTCAATCACCGCATCGTCGGCTATCTGCTGGCCGGATTCGGTGTCGTGGTCTGGCTGCGGGGCCGCAGTTCGGCCCATGCCACCACGCGCTTCGCCTTTCTCATGATGCTGCTGATGCTGCTGGCGCAGGTCGGCCTTGGCATCGCCACGGTGCTGACGGCGGCACATCTGCATGTTGCGATCACCCATCAGATCGGCGCGATGCTGCTTTGGGTGCTGATCCTGCGTGCCCGTTACCTCGCGCAATATCCTGTCGCGGGCTCGATCCGGGAAGGAACCCAGTGATGGCGAAGACCGATGCTTTCGAGGCGCTGATGGCCCATGCGCGCGAGACGACGGCGCTGGAGCAGGTGGCCGGCCGGCTGGGCTGGGATCAGGAGACGGTGATGCCGCGCGGCGCGGCCGGCCAGCGCGGCGAGGAACTGGCCGCGATCGAGGGCGTGCTGCACGCGCGGCGCACCGATCCGCGGCTGGCGGACTGGCTGGCGGCGGCCGAGCCGCCGGACGATGTTGCCCGGGCGCAGATGGCGAAGATTCGCCGCAGCCACGACCGCGCCCGGCGGGTGCCGGCGCGGCTGGCGCAGGAGATCGCCCGGGTGACGAGCCTGTCGCAGGGCCTCTGGGCCGAGGCGCGGGCGCGCGACGATGTGGCGGCCTTTCTGCCGACCCTGGCCGAGGTCGTCCGCCTCAAGCGCGAGGAGGGCGAGGCGCTGGCCGGCGGCGGCTGTCCCTATGACGCGCTTCTTGACGAATATGAGCCGGGAATGACGGGGGCCGAGGCGGCCGCCATGTTCGACAGCCTGCGCCCGAGGCTTGTCGCCCTGTCCGCCCGCATCCTTGGCGCCGCGCACCGGCCGCAAGCGCTTTCGGGCCGTTTCGAGGCCGCGGCGCAGCTTCGCCTGTCGCGCGAGCTTGCGACGGTCTTCGGCTATGATTTCGCCCGCGGCCGGATCGACCTGGCCGTGCATCCGTTCAGTTCGGGCAGCGGCAACGACGTGCGCATCACCACTCGGGTGGCGGAGGGCGATCCGTTCAACTGCCTCTATTCGACGATCCACGAGGTCGGTCACGCCGCCTATGAGCAGACTGTCGACCCGGCCTATCTCCTGACGCCGATCGGCGGCGGCGTCTCGATGGGAGTTCATGAGAGCCAGAGCCGGATCTACGAAAACCAGCTTGGCCGTTCGCAGGCCTTTACCGGCTGGCTTTTTGCCCGGATGCGCGAGACCTTCGGCGACCTCGGCATCGCCACGCCCGAGGCCTTCTTCGCCACGGTGAACCGGGTGCGGCCGGATTTCATCCGCACCGAGGCCGATGAGGTGCATTACAACCTGCATATCATGATGCGCTTCGATCTTGAACGCGCGCTGATCCGGGGCGAGCTGGAGGTGCCCGACCTTGAGGCCGTCTGGAATGCCCGCTTTCTTGCCGATTTCGGTGTGGCGGTCGACCGGCCGAGCCATGGCATGTTGCAGGATGTGCATTGGTCGGTGGGGCTTTTCGGCTATTTCCCGACCTATGCGCTGGGCAACCTTTATGCCGGCTGTCTGCACAAGGCGCTGCGCGCCGACCTGCCGGATCTGGATGCGCGGATGGCGGAGGGCGATGTCTCGGCCGCGACGGGCTGGCTCGGCGAAAAGGTGCAGCGCCATGGCGGGCTGCTTGCGCCGCGTGCGGTGATTGCTCGCGCCTGCGGCTTCGAGCCTGCCGCGGGGCCGCTTCTCGATTATCTCGAGGCCAAGTTCGGTGCGATCTACGGGCTTTAGCGGCGCGCGGATCCGGCTGCGCCGGATGCCTCCGGCGGGGGTATTTGGGTCAAGAGGAAGGGGCGGCCGGGTGGCGGTTCGGGAGGGTTTTGCGAGGGGAAGTGCATGGAGCTGAAGATGGACCGCGCGGCGCTTGCCGCCTTTCTGGCCCGCGATTTCGGCCAGGTCGCGGCCGATTTTTCGGTGGAGCGCGCGGATGCGGCGGGGGTCGGCCTGCGGCTGGTCGCCAGCGAGCGCCATTTGCGGCCGGGGGGCACAGTCTCGGGTCCGGCGATGTTCGCGCTGGTCGATGTGGCGATGTATCTGACGATCCTGTCACGGATCGGCCCTGTGGCGCTGGCGGTGACGACCAATTGCGCGATCGATTTCCTGCGCAAGCCGCCGGCCGGCCACGACCTGCTGGCCGAGGCGCGCCTTCTGAAGCTGGGGCGCAGTCTCGCGGTGGGCGATGTGCTGGTCTTTGCCGAAGGCCTTGCGGATCCGGTTGCCCGCGCCGGCCTGACCTATTCTATTCCCCCTGGCCGCTGACGCCGGTTCCTGGCCGGGCCGGCCGATGATGAGGGGTGGTGTCGGGCACCGGCTGCGGTCCGGGGACAACTGCTCGACGATCCTGAACGACGGGTGCGCTTTTCGTCTGCGACCCCCTTGCGGCACCCGGATCGCCTTGCTATACGGCCCGCATGTTCCGGCGTAGCTCAGCGGTAGAGCAGTTGACTGTTAATCAATTGGTCGTAGGTTCGATCCCTACCGCCGGAGCCATAACCCACTGAAATTGCTACGAAGTTTCTGTATACCATGGTATGCGTCCGCCGCGTCCGCCGGCGTCCGCGGCGGACGCGTCCGCCGTTGATCCCGCTCCGTTCCCGATGCGTTCAAAACAGGAACATTCTGGAATGAAACCGGAACGGAAAATCTCCCGGCCGGCGAATGGCGAATCGCACCGCCGGGGCCGGGAGGATGGCCGCCGCGGGATGGCGAATCGCACCGCCGAATCGGGCGTGACCTACCGGCAGGCGGCCTCGAAGCCGATCACGACATCGGTGGCGGCCTCGCCGACCGGGGCGGCGGTTTGCGGGTGATCGGTGAGCGCGCGGCGCAGCGCCGCCACGTCGCGGCCGAGGCCGAGGCAGAGGCCGGCGTCAGTCGTCGCCGGTGCGGCGCAGCCGCTCATGCCAGCCAGCGCCGCCAGCAGCGGCATCATCCTGTGCATCCCTGATCCTCCCGATGGTGTCCAGCGCGGCGCGGTCGGCCCGGGCCTTTGCCCGGGCGGCGGCATCGGCGCGTCCCCTGGCGTAGAGCCCGAGCGCCGTGATCAGCGCGACGAGGATGCCGGCGACGATCTGGCCGGCGCCGCCGATCAGCCAG
>JBDHSO010000094.1:0-14694 GCA_039808125.1 Rhodobacter sp.
GCCGGAGGAAGGGCGGTCGGGCAAGAAAGTGTTTGCGCTAACAATGACGGAACGGGTGTTCGACGCGGGCGACACGGTGGCCGTGCTGACGACCGAGCCGCTGGGTCCCTTCCTCGACTACCGCGCGCCCGAGGGCGGGTGCGGCATCGGCGATTTCGTCGAGGTGCCGCTGGGTCCGCGCAGGGTGCTGGGCGTGGTCTGGGGCGCGGGCGAGGGGCGGATCGACCCGGCACGGCTGCGCGATGTCGCGCGCGTGCTCGATGCCCGGCCGATGCGCGCAGAACTTCGCAGCTTCCTTGCCCGCGCGGCCGATTACACGCTGACCCCGCTGCCCGCGATGCTGCGGCTGGCCACCCGCGCGCCCGGGCTGTTCGCCCCCCCCGGGACCCGCCGCGTCTATCGGCTGGCAGGTCCGGTTCCGAACCGGCTGACCGATGCGCGCCACCGGGTGATCGAGGCGCTGCGCGACTTTGGCGGCGCGGCGGTGACGCTTTCGGAACTGGCCGAGGCGGCGGCCTGCGGTCCCGGCGTGGTCAAGGGCCTGGTGAAGCTCGGCGTCCTGGCCGAGGAGGAGGCGCCCCGCGACCTGCCCTATCCCCGCCTCGACCCGGCCGGGCCGCCGCGGCTGGCGGGCGACCAGATCGCCGCGGGCCAGACGCTGGTCGAGGCGGTGTCGGCCGCGGCCTACCGCGCCTTCCTGCTGAAGGGCGTCACCGGATCGGGCAAGACCGAGGTCTATCTCGACGCCGTGGCCGAGACGCTGCGGCGGGGCCGGCAGGCGCTGGTCCTGCTGCCGGAAATCGCGCTGACCGCCGATTTCCTGTCGCGCGTCGAGGCGCGGTTCGGGGCACGGCCGGGCGAATGGCATTCCGGCGTGACCCAGACCGAACGGCGGCGGCTGTGGAAGATGGCGGCGACCGGCGATGTCGGGCTGGTCGTGGGCGCCCGCTCGGCGCTGTTCCTGCCCTATCAGTCGCTCGGGCTGATCGTGGTCGATGAGGAACACGACACCTCCTACAAGCAGGAGGAGGGCGTCCTCTACAACGCCCGCGACATGGCGGTGCTGCGCGCGGCGATCGCCGGCTGCCCGGTGGTGCTGGCCTCGGCCACGCCAAGTCTTGAAAGCTGGGCCAATGCCGAGGCCGGAAAATACACCCGCCTTGACCTGTCCGCCCGCTTCGGCACGGCCGAGATGCCGGGGATGCGGGCCATCGACATGCGGGCGGAAAGCCTGGCGCCGAATCGCTGGATCTCGCCGACGCTGGCACGCGGGGTGGAGGCGCGCCTTGCCGCCGGCGAACAGAGCCTGCTGTTCCTGAACCGGCGCGGCTATGCGCCGGTCACCGTCTGCCGCGCCTGCGGCGAACAGGTGGGCTGCGACCATTGCGATGCGCGGATGGTGGAACACCGCTTCCTGAAGCGCCTGGTGTGCCACCAATGCGGCGAGACCAAGCCCATTCCCGAAACCTGCCCCGCCTGCGGGGTGGCCGGCCGGATGCATGCCGTAGGCCCGGGGGTGGAGCGGCTGGCCGAAGAGGTGGCAGAGCGCTTTCCCGCAGCGCGGCTGGCGGTGCTGTCGAGCGATCTTTTCGGCTCTGCGCGCGCGCTCAAGGCGCAGATCGAGGCCATTGCCGCCGGCGGCGCCGATATCGTGATCGGCACCCAGATCGTGGCCAAGGGGCATAATTTTCCATTGCTGACGCTGGTCGGCGTGATCGACGCCGATCTCGGGCTGCATGGATCCGATCTGCGCGCGGCCGAACGGACCTTTCAGCTGATGCGGCAGGTGGCCGGCCGCGCCGGCCGGGCCGAACGCCCGGGCGAGGCCTGGCTGCAAACCCATCAGCCCGAACATCCGGTGATCCGGGCGATCCTTGGCGGCGAGGAGGAGGCGTTCTGGAAGGCCGAGGCGGCCGAGCGCCGACTGGCCGGCGTGCCGCCCTATGGCCGCATGGCGGGCATCATCCTCTCCGGCCCCGATCTGGCGCAGGTCTTCGACCTCGGCCACGACCTTGCCCGCCGCAGCGGGCCGCTTCTGCGCGCGGGCGCCGAGATTTTCGGCCCCGCGCCGGCGCCCGTCGCCCGCGTTCGCGGCCGTCATCGCGTGCGGCTGCTGGTCAAGGCGCCGAAATCCGTCGCCCTGCAACCGGCGCTGGCGGAATGGGTCGCCCAGGTCAAGGTGCCGGGGCAGGTGCGGCTGTCGATCGACATCGACCCGCAGAGCTTCTTCTGATCGGCGGGCCCTGCGCCGGATCTGGCGCGGGCTTGACTTCGGGCCGGTGCTTCGGTCTATCGGCGCGGATGGATTTGCCTCGGGAAGGGGAATGAAGATGCACGCCTATCGCAGCCATACCTGTGCGGGGCTCAACAAGGCCGATGTCGGCGAAACGGTGCGGCTGTCGGGCTGGGTCCACCGGGTTCGCGACCATGGGGGCGTGCTGTTCATCGACCTGCGCGACCATTACGGCATCACCCAGATCCTGTGCGACGGCGACAGCCCGGCCTTCAAGGCGCTGGAGGCGGTGCGCAGCGAATGGGTGATCCGCGTCGACGGCCGGGTGAAGGCGCGCGATGCAAGCCTGGTGAACCCCAAGATTCCGACCGGCGAGATCGAGGTCTATGTGACCGGCATGGAAGTGCTGGGTCCGGCGGACGAGCTGCCGCTGCCGGTCTTCGGCGAGGTGGACTACCCCGAGGAAACCCGGCTGACCTACCGCTTCCTCGATTTGCGGCGCGAGGGGATGCATCAGAACATGATGCTGCGGTCAAACGTGGTGCGCTGGCTGCGCAACAAGATGTGGGCGCAGGGGTTCAACGAATTCCAGACGCCGATCATCACCGCCTCGTCGCCCGAAGGCGCGCGCGACTTTCTGGTGCCCTCGCGGCTGCATCCGGGCAAGTTCTACGCCCTGCCGCAGGCGCCGCAGCAGTTCAAGCAGATGATCATGGTGGCGGGCTTCGACCGCTATTTCCAGATCGCGCCCTGTTTCCGCGACGAGGATCCGCGCGCCGACCGCAGCCCGACCGATTTCTACCAGCTTGATATCGAGATGTCCTTCGTCGAGCAGGAAGACGTCTTCGCCGCCGTGCAGCCGGTTCTGCAGGGCCTGTTCGAGGAATTCGGGCAGGGCCGCAAGGTCAGCGCCGACTGGCCGCGGATTTCCTGGCGGGATGCGATGCTGTGGTATGGCAGCGACAAGCCCGACCTCCGGAACCCGATCAGGATGCAGGTCGTCAGCGAGCATTTCCGCGACAGCGGGTTCGCCATCTTCGCCAACCTCCTGAAGAACGAGGGCACGGAGGTGCGCGCCATCCCCGCACCCGGCGGCGGCGGCCGCAAGTTTGCCGACCGGATGAACGCCTTCGCGCAGAAGGAAGGTATGCCCGGCATGGGCTATATCTTCTGGCGCGAGGCCGAGGGCGGCGGCGGCATGGAAGCTGCCGGCCCCATTGCCAAGGCGCTCGGCCCGGAGCGCACCGAGGCGATCCGCCTGCAACTGGGCCTCGGCCTCGGCGATGCCGCCTTCTTCCTGGCCGGCAAGCCCGAGGCCTTCGAGGCGGTGGCGGGCAAGGCGCGGAACGAGATCGGCCGGGAATTGGGCCTGACCGAGACCGACAGTTTCCGCTTCGCCTGGATCGTCGACTTCCCGATGTACGAGAAGACCGACGAGGGCAAGATCGACTTCAGCCACAACCCGTTCTCGATGCCGCAGGGCGGCATGGCGGCGCTGGAGGGCGACCCCCTGAAGGTGCATGCCTGGCAATATGACCTCGCCTGCAACGGCTATGAGGTGATCTCGGGCGGCATCCGCAACCACAAGCCGGAAATCATGTACAAGGCCTTCGAACTGGCCGGCTACCCGGCCGAGGAGGTCGACAAGCGGTTCGGCGGCATGGTGAAGGCGTTCAAATACGGCGCGCCTCCCCATGGCGGCTGTGCGGCCGGCATCGACCGGCTGGTGATGCTTTTGGCCGATACCACCAACATCCGCGAGGTCATCATGTTCCCCATGAACCAGCGCGCCGAAGACCTGTTGATGAACGCCCCCTCGGAGCCGACCTTGCAGCAGTTGCGCGACCTGCATCTGCGCGTGGTGCCGAAGGAGGCGTGATTTTTCCGGCGGTCCGCCCCCTGCATCGATATTGCGAATCCTTCTTCTCCGCCGGATGCTCCGCGCGGGCATCGTGAGGAAGGAGCGTCCCGGTGGAGGATTTTGCGATTCTGGTGACACGCCTGTTCATGGGCGTGCCGTTCATCGTCTGGGGCCTTGGCAAGATCAGGGACCGCGGGGCGGAACTGATCCCGGGCCTGCGCGCGCTTGGCCTGCCGGACCCCAAGGCCTTTGCGGTCCTGGTCGGGATTTGCGAGGCGCTTGGCGGCCTTGCGCTTGTCCTCGGCTATCCGCTGCGGACAGCCAGCGTGTTGCTGGGCCTCTGGTGCCTGCTCACGGCCTATGACGCCCATCGGGGCAACCGGACCGAGCTTCTGAAGAATTCCACCATGGCGGGCGGCTTCTTCGCGCTGGCGATCGCGGGGTCCGGCAGCCTGGCGCTGTTCGGTGGCGCGGCGCCCGGCATTCTGGGCTGGCTGCCGTGAGCGGCGTCAATCAGCGGTGATGTTGCCGGGCAGGATGCCGATCACCAGCACCGGGCAACCGCCGGAGCGGCCGGCGGCGATGCGGCTGATCAGCTTGTGGGTGCCGGTTGTGGAGGCGCCGAATTTTGCGGCGACGGTCTCGTCGGTTTCATTGCCGTCGCGGTCGAGGCAATGGCCGAGCGCCTTGAAGAATTCATGCGGCAATTCGCGGGTGACGATGACGCCGACATCGATGACGCCGGCCTCGAAGAAGCTGCGGAAGGCATAGAGGTCGCGGTCGTAGGTCTGGTCCTTGGAGTTCCATTCGTAGTCGCAGGCGATGCGGCCGCGCCAGAAATCGACCATGTGGTTGTGGATGAAATCCTCGCGGCGCAGGCGCGAGATCACCGGCGGCGCCTTGCCCTTGCCGGCGCGCAGGCTGACCAGCAGATCCGCTTCGATTCGGACCTCGGACTGAAAGCCCGCGGCGGTGGCCAGATCGCCGAAACGCTCGGTCGCCGACATGCGGTTGCCGCCGGGTGAACGGATCTCGGTCTGCGAGATCGTGAAGGCGCGCAGCACCCCCTGCAACGCCGCAAGTTCCTGTGGCGCGCGCTGGCGCAGGACGGCGGTGGCGCTGCGATAGCTGCGAACGGAATAGCGCGCCAGCAGATCGGCATCGAAGACGGCGGCCGCGTGGCTGTCGTCATCGAAGACGGCATCCGCCTGCGCGAACATCATCCCGGCAACGTCATTCGGCCGCAAGGCCGGAGTTGTAGGCGTAGGTCTTCCAGGACGGCTTGTAATCGGCATCGGCCTGGTTGCCCCAGACCGTCCAGCCATCGCGGACACCGCGGCCGAACAGTTCCAGATAGGGGCCCCATGAACAGGATTCGATGATCTCGTATTGTTCGTCGGGCTTGCGGGAATGTTCCCGCTTGCGGGTCGACAGGAAGTTCACCTGCCGCCGTCCGGCATCGAGGGTGCGGGCGTTCCTGCCGCGGGTGCCGAACAGGATCACCTCGGTCACATTGCGGAAATAGAAGCCCACCCCGCGCCCGTCCGAGCCGCCGTCCTTGCGCTCCTTGTGCCAGATCAGGTTCGACTTGTAGTCGAACCCCCAGGCCGACAGCACACGCAGCCCGTCGGGCAACAGCGCGTTGGGCACCCACAGATAGCAATGCGCGCGATCGTCCAGATGTTCGGCCACCGGCAGGGCGCAGATATCGTCAAGCGTCATCGTGGGATAGCGCGACAGGCGCTTGTGTTCGGGCGCAACCTTGCCGGTGCGATTCTCGAACCGCCAGGGCGGATCGGCCATCACGCAGCCGAACCGATCCTGCCCGAGGAAATTCGCAAGGTCTTGTGCGGCTGTCGTACCCATGTCGCGCATGTTGCGTTCCCCGTTGCAGGCGTTCAAGGTGAACAATAGGGAAACGAAAGTAAAGACCGGATGAACGTCTCCGCGCGGGGCGGAATGTGGCGATTTCACGCAAGGGTGCGGTGCATCGGCGCGGGCAGGGTCTATATTGGGTTCACTGGCGCGATCCCCCTGGCCCGAGGCCCCGCATGACCGACAGAGCCGTCACCGCCGCCTTCCGCTTCGGCTTCGGCCTTCCGCTCGATCCGGCGGCGGCGACGCCGGAGGCATTGCTGGCGGGCCTGTCGGGACCCGACCGCGCCGCCATGGCCTGGCCGGGGGTGACGACGGCGGAGGCGCTGGTCCTCTTGCAGCGCGAAATGGGTCTGCGCGAGACGAAGAAGACCGATCCCGATGCCGCCGCCGCCGAAGCCCGGGCGATCCAGCGCGCCGGGCTGATCCTGCAACGGCAGGGCCAGCGCGCCACCTTTGCCCGCGCTCTGGGCGGTGCGCCGCTGCGCGAAAGGCTGGCCTGGTTCTGGACCAATCATTTCACCACCGTCCCCAAGGGGCGCAACCAGCTTGGCTGGCCTTCGGCGCTGCGCGACGAGGCGATCCGCCCGCATCTGGCCGGCCCTTTCGCCGCCATGCTGAAAGCCGTGGCGACCCATCCGGCGATGCTGTTCTACCTTGACCAGATCGGCTCTTTCGGGCCGGCGTCGAAGCGCGGCAAGGCCAACGGCCGCGGCCTGAACGAGAACTATGCCCGCGAATTGCTGGAACTGCACACGCTGGGCGTGGAGGCCGCCTATACCCAGGCCGACGTGCGGGAGCTGGCCGAGCTTCTGGCCGGCCTGACGGTGCGGCCGGCGGACGGCTTCTTCTTCGATGCCGCCCGGGCCGAACCGGGGACCGAGACGGTGCTGGGGGTCGAATATGGCGGCCGCGATACCGCGCCGATCTTCCGCCTGCTGGAGGATCTGGCCCGCCGGCCCGAGACGGCCGCGCATCTCGCGCGGAAGCTGGCGGTGCATTTCGTCTCGGACCAGCCCGATCCGGCGCTGGTCGAGGCGCTGGCCACGGAATGGCGGGCCAGCGGCGGCGATCTGTCCCGGGTGACGGAGGTTCTCCTGACCCATCCCGCCGCGCTGTCGGGCGGGGCTGCCAAGGTGCGCCCGCCGGGCGAATTCATGGCATCGGCCCTGCATGCCCTGTGCCTGTCGGGAGACGAGGTCTATGGCATGGCCGAGGGTCCGTTCCAGCGGCTGGTGATCCGCCCCCTGGCCGCGATGGGCCAGCGGTGGGAGGCGCCGCCGGGACCGAACGGCTGGCCCGAGGCCGCCAGCGCCTGGGTGACGCCCGTCGGCATGGCCGCGCGGATCGAATGGGCGATGCAGGTGCCCGGCCGGCTGGTGGTGCCGCTGCCCGATCCGCGCGATCTGGCGCGGGCGGCGCTGGGTACCCATGCCGATGCGGCGCTGCTGGGCGCGGTGGCCGCGGCGGAAAGCACCCGCGAGGGGACGGGGCTTGTCTTCGCCTCGCCCGCCTTCAACAGGAGATAGGATGCGATGGACCGGCGGTATTTCCTGAAGGGTCTGGCCTGCTCGGCCGCAGCGCATCCGCTGCTGACCACGGTGACGCTGGCCGGGGGAAGCCCGGCGCTTGGCGAAAACCGGCTGGCGGTGATCATCCTGCGCGGCGCGATGGACGGGCTCGACGTGGTGCAGCCGCGCGGTGAGGCGGCCTTTGCCGCGCGGCGGCCCGGGCTTTCGGCCACGCCGGCATTGCCGCTGGATGATTTCTTCCACCTGCATGCCGGTCTGGGCGCCCTTCTGCCGCTGTGGCAGGCGGGCGAACTGGCCTTCGTGCATGCCACCTCGACCCCCTACCGCGACAAGCGCAGCCATTTCGACGGTCAGGACATGCTGGAGGCCGGAACCGGCATGGATGTGGCCCCGGCGGCGGTGCGCGACGGCTGGCTGAACCGCATGCTGCAATCGGTGCCGGGGATCGTGGCTGAGACGGCCTATGCGGTCGGGCGCGACGAGATGAAGGTGCTGATGGGGCCGGCGCCGGTGCGGGAATGGGCGCCGGACCAGGGCCTGCCGCTTTCGGCACAGGGCCGCCGGCTGCTGGAGCGGATTTGCCACGACGACCCGCTGTTTCGCGAGGCGGTGGCCGATGCGCTGGATCTGACGCAGCGGGACGGGCCGCGCCGCGATGCGGCCGGGACGGCGGGGGCGGCCGGAACGGCGACTCCGGTCGAGGCCGTGGCCGATTTCGCCGCGGGCCGGCTGATGGAGGATGCCCGGATCGCCGCCTTTTCGCTGAACGGCTGGGATACCCATCGCGGCCAGGCCGAGGCGCTGCGGCGGCCGCTGAAGGCGCTGGAACAGGCGATCCTGCGGCTGAAGCTGCAACTGTCGCCCGAGGTCTGGGCGCGGACCGCGGTACTGGCGATGACGGAATTCGGCCGCACCGTGGCCGAGAACGGCTCGCGCGGGACGGATCACGGCACCGGCGGGGTGATGGTGGTGGCGGGCGGGGCGATCCGCGGCGGCCGGGTCTTCGGCCGCTGGCCGGGGCTGGACGAGGCCGCGCTTTACGACCGGCGCGACCTGATGCCCACCTCGGACGTGCGGGCCTGGGCCGCCGGCGTGATGCGCGGTTTCTACGGAGTCGACGCGGCGACGCTGGAAGGCGCGGTGTTCCCCGGTCTCGACCTTGGCGCGGCGGGCGGCGGGGCCGGGCTTCTCCTTTGATCTTGCCGGGACTTTCGGCGCGGACTAGCCTGATCGCAAGAGGCGCGCGGATGAGGTGCGGGATGTCGGACGAGGCAAGGCTGGGAGAGGTGGTCCAGGACTGGGTGCCGCCACCGCGCCCGGGGCACGAGCCGCTGGAGGGCCGCGTGGTGCGGCTGGAGCCGCTGTTGGCCGATGTTCATGCCGCGGATCTGTTCCGCGCCTTTTCCGGCCATGATGCGCTGTGGAACTACCTGCCCTATGGCCCCTTTGCCTCGATGAGCGGCTATCATCGCTGGGCGAAGGAGCGCGAGGCCAGCGAGGATCCGCGTTTCCTCGTGCTGCGCGACCTGGCCGGCGGCCATTGCGGCGGCATCGCGAGCTTTCTGCGGATCGACCCGGCGGCGGGGTCGGTCGAGGTCGGCCATATCTGCATCGGACCCGAGATGCAGAAGGGCGTGATCGCGACGGAAGCGATGTGGCTGATGATGGACTGGGCCTTCCGTGCGGGCTACCGGCGCTACGAATGGAAATGCGACGCGCTGAACCTGCCCTCGCGGCGGGCGGCGCAGCGGCTGGGGTTCAGCTTCGAAGGGGTGTTCCGGCAGGCGACCGTGGTCAAGGGCCGCAACCGCGATACTGCCTGGTTCTCGGTGATCGACAAGGAATGGCCGGCGCTGTCGGAGGCCTTCGGTGCCTGGCTGAACCCGTCGAATTTCGATGCGAACGGGCGGCAGCGTGAGCGGCTGTCCGATCTGACGCGGCTGGTGCGGGCCGGGTCGGATCCGGTGTTGCAGGGCTGAGGCCGGGACGGACGCGATGCCCGGAGGCTGCCGCCCGGTGGGTGCTGCTGAAATCGGCTGCCCGCATTGACCGGCGCGGGCGGCTCTCCTGAAGAAGGTGCGCGGAGGGCAGGACCCGCAGGACGGCCCCCCGGAAAGCGGCTCCCACCCGCCCACCCCGCCGCTTTCCGGGGGGCCGGGCGCCCGATTTGCGGCGGTGGCGGGCGGTCTTGGCGGAGGAAGCGCGCAGCCAGGCGGGGCGGGCCGGGTCAGCCGCCGGGGGCGAAGGCGCGGCCCGTGACGATGCGCTGGCGCAGGAGGTGGAGGACGGGTGCAAGTTCGGCCGCCGGATCGCGCAGCCGGGCCGAGGCGGCGGCGAGGCCTGCATCCTCGGCCTGCCGGGCAAGGCCGGAGAGGAAGCCCGCAAGCCAGGCGCGCTCCGCCGGCCCGGGCGCCCCGCGCAGCGCGCGTTCGGCCTGGATCAGATCGTCGCGGAACGCCAGCGGATCGGGATGGACGATGCCCGACGCGGCGGGCGGGCGGTGGCGCGCATCGGGCAGGTGCGAGAGGATCAGCGACTGGAAGGCGGCAAGGCCCGGAACGGGTTTCGGCAGGAAGCCCGCCGCGCCGGCGGCCATGGCCTGTGCCGCGCCTTCGGCCGCGCCGGTGGTGGCGAGAAGGACGAGGCCGGGCGCTCCGCTCAGGCGGCGGATCAGATCCTCGCCCCGCCCGTCGGGAAGGCCGAGGTCGACGATGGCGACATCGGGCCGGTAGCACCGCAGGTGCCGGTCCGCGCCGGCCATGTCGCCCGCCCGCCGGAACCGCGCGCCCGATCGCTGGCACATCAGCCGCAGGGCATCGCTGGCAAAGCGGCTGTCCTCGACCAGGAGGATGGTCAGGCCTTGCAGCGGCAGAGGGCCGTCGAGGAGGCCGGGACAGAATGCCGCGGGAGAGGGCAGCAGTTCCGGGCGTGTCGGGGTGGCGGAGCAGGGATGTGTGGCGCGCGCCATGGCAGGGCCTCGCAAGCGGGTGGTCGGGGCGGGAATCCGGAGGGAACGGCGTGCGAATGATCCTGCGCCCGGAGGGTGAAGGCGGGGTTAACGGCGCAGGCGCCGCCGTGCGGCCCGCCGCCCGCCGCCCGCGACCCCGGCTCGGGGGGCCTTGCCGAACGGCCCCGTGGCGCCCATAACCGCAACCGAACGTCCAGCCCCGGGGGAGTCGCCATGATCGGCCGTCTGAACCATGTCGCCATTGCCGTCCCTGATCTTGAGGCCGCCGCTGCCCAGTACCGCGACACGCTGGGCGCGAAGGTCGGCGCGCCGCAGGACGAGCCGGACCATGGCGTGACCGTGGTCTTCATCGACCTGCCCAACACCAAGATCGAACTGCTGTATCCACTGGGCGAGAATTCCCCGATCAAGGGGTTTCTGGAGAAGAACCCCGCCGGCGGCATCCACCACATCTGTTACGAGGTGGAGGATATCCTGGCCGCCCGCGACCGGCTGCGGGCCAGCGGCGCGCGCGCTCTTGGCAATGGTGAACCGAAGATCGGCGCGCATGGCAAGCCCGTCCTGTTCCTGCATCCGAAGGATTTCAACGGCTGCCTCGTGGAGCTTGAACAGGTATGAATCTCACCGGCGCCATCGTCCTTTACGCGGTCATCTGGTTCATGACCTTCTATATCGTCCTGCCGATCCGCATCCGCAGGACGCAGGCCGACGAGGGCAGCGTCGTCCCGGGAACCCCGGCCGGCGCCCCGGCCCGCGAGGAGGTGGGCAAGGTCGCGAAGCTGACCACGCTGGTGGCCACGTTGCTCTGGCTCGCGGTGGCGGGCGTCATCCTGTCGGGGTGGATCGGCATCGACGACATGGATGTGCTGAACATCATGGGCTGGAACCCGCCGCCGGGCTGACCAGGGCGGTCGGGTCGGAGCCGGTGCCCCGGGGGCCGGGGCTGCGCGCGCGGCTAGCTGCCCGCCCGCGCCAGCCGGTGGAACAGTTGCGTGAAGGTTGCTGTGCCCAGCACCGGCACGATCAGGTTCACCAGTGGCAGCGACAGCGGCATGGCCATCAGGATGCCAGCGATCCAGATGCGGCCAAGGTTGCGGCGGCGCATGGCGCGCGCCTCGTCCGGCGGCAGGCGGCGCATGGCGACCATGGTGAAATACTCCCGGCCAAGCAGATAGCCGTTCACGCCATAATAGAGCGGCACCCAGAACGGCCCGGTCAGGGGGATGAGCAGCAGAAGCCCGAGGTTCAGTGCGACGATCATCCCGACGGTATTGACAGAGGTGCGCAGGCCCTCGGCCCAGCCCTGCGGCCGGGCCGCAGGCAGCCAGGGATAATGCCGGTCCTCGACCGCATCGGCTACGTCGTCAAGGAAAAGCCCGGCAAATCCCGCCGCGGCCGGGATCATCAGGAAGAACGACAGCGCCAGCATCGCGCCCAGCGAGACCCAGCCGAAGAAGGTGTGCAGCCCCTCGACCGGGCCCACCACCGGCAATTCGACCATGTCGGGGGTCAGGGTTGCGATGGCGAGGTAGAACAGCGCATAGACCGCGACCAGAAGCGCTGCTGCCAGCAGGACGCCCAGCAGGACCACGCGGCGAAAGCGCGGGTCGCTGAATTGCGCCAGCGCCGCGAGGAAGCTTTGCAGGATCACGGCAGGCCCCATTGCACCACGCGATCCAGCGCGGGGCGCGGCCGGTCGGGCATGGCGGTTCCGGGCGTGGCGATATGGATCAGGCCCGCCACGGTTTCGCCGGGGATGCAGCCATAGGCGCGGGCGCGGAACACGGCATCGTGGGCCGGCCAGCCGGTCAGCCAGTTTGCCCCCCAGCCCGCCGCCGTGGCGGTGGCGACAAGCGCCATGCAGAGCGCGCCGGCCGAGAGGATCTGCTCTTCGAGCGGGATGCGGTCCGTGGCTTTCGGAGAGGAGATCACCGCGACCGCGCAGAGGCCGCGGTCGAAGGCGCCGCGGCCCTTCTCGATCATCTGGTCGTCGGCGCCGACCTCGCGGCCGCGGACCTCGACCAGATCGGCCAGGCGCTGAAAGTCGGGACGGCCAAGGACAATGAGGCGCCAGGGTTCCAGCTTGCCATGGTCCGGCACGCGCAGCGCGATGCGGAGGATCTCTTCCAGCGCGGCCTTGTCGGGCACCGGCGGGGTGAAAAGCTTGGCGCTTTGCGACAGGCGCGTGGCGAGGAAATCGAGGACGGCGGGATTGGCGGCAGGCATCGGATTCTCCTGATCGGTGACGGGGACGGTACTGCCATGGCAGGGGGGATTCCAGCGCCGGCGGAACGGGCGACCTGCGGTCCGGCCGGGGCCTCGGTGCGGCGGGCGGGGCGCCGGTTCAGAAGCCGTGGCCCCGGGCGAGCCCTTCGATCCAGTCGGCGGCGAAGGCGTCGAAGGCCGGTCCGGGCTGTCGGCGGGCGAGAGTCTCGGCCAGCGGATCGGGCGCGCGGATCGGGCTTTGCGCCAGTTCCTCGATCACCGCATGGCCGCAGAACGGGACATGGACCTCGGAATAGCCGCCCTCGTGGACCAGGGCCAGGCGGCCGTCGCACAGCGTCTCGGCCGCCTCGCGGACCAGGCGGGTCATCTCGCGAAAGCTCTCGGCGGTCAGCAGCATGCGGCCCAGCGGATCGACGGCCGAGGCATCGAAGCCGCAGGCCACCACGATGGCGTCCGGGCGGAAGCGATGCAGCGCGGGCAGGACGATTCGGTGAAAGGCCCGCAGCCAGGCCGCATGGCCGCAGCCGGGTGGCAGCGGCAGGTTGAGGTTGAACCCTTCGCCCGGGCCGCGGCCGCGGTCTTCGGCCGCGCCGGTGTCGAGCGGATAGTTCCGTTCCTGATGCAGCGAGATGGTCAGGACCGAGGGGTCTTCGTAGAAGATCGCCTCTGTGCCGTTGCCGTGATGCACATCCCAGTCGACCACGGCAACGCGCCGGGCCAGACCGGCGGCCTGCGCCGCGCGGATGGCGATGGCGATGTTGTTCAGCAGGCAGAAGCCGTTCGGCCAGTCCGGCAGGCAGTGATGCCCCGGCGGCCGCGACAGGGCATAGGCGTTGCGCACCTCGCCCGTCAGCACCGCGCGCAGGGCCGAGGTGGCAAGGCCGGCCGACAGGGCCGCGATCTCGAACCCGCCCCTGCCGAAGGGCGTGCGCAGGCCGAGCTCGCCGCCGCCGGCATCGGACGCGGCCTTGAAGGCGGAGAGATAGCTCTCGGGGTGGACGCGGCGCAGATCCGCCTCGCTGGCCTCCGCCGCAGTGCGGACGGACAGGTCGCGCAGAAGGCCGGTCACGTCCAGCAGGTTGCGCAGCCGCCGCTTGGTCTCGGGGCTTTCGGGCAGGCCGCCGCCAGGCTGGATCAGTCCGCCGGTGGGCAGGGTAAAGGCGTAGTTGCCGCCGCCATGCCAGAAGCAGCGTTCGTCGGTGAAGAAGGCGGTCGTCATCGGCGGCACACTCCCCGGGGCTTGCGGCGAGAGTGGCGGCCGGGCAGTCTGACGGCAAGAGGAAATGCCATGGATCTGCCCGACCTTTCCGCCCTTGCCCGACCCGGTGCCGAGATTGCCGTGCGGGTGACGCCCAATGCCCGCCGCGAGGCGGTGACGCCGGGGTCGCCGATCCGCATCGCCGTGACCGTGGTGCCCGAGGATGGCAAGGCCACGGCCGCCGCGCAGATCCTGCTCGCCCGCGCGCTGGGCGTGGCCAGGACCCGGCTGGTCCTGCTGCGGGGCGCCAGATCGCGCGACAAGGTGTTCCGGTTGGACTAGGCGTTTGATCCCACGGTTTGATGGTGTGATCCTTTCGACGGAATGGAAGGAAGCACTTTGGGACAAGTTCGTCATGGCAGCGCCACGATCGAGCCATGAGAACGCCACTGGTCCGAGTGGCCATGGCGAGGGCACGCCGTCAGAGCAGCAATACGAGCCGATCGCAAGTCGAAGACCTGCCCGCCATCGGTTCGAGGGCGGGTCCGAGGGCTCGCGCAGTGGAGCCGGGAGCCTGGTATAAACCCCGGGACCGTTGCGAAGTGGCGCAAGCGCGCGACGGTCGGGGATATGAGGACCGGGCCATCGGAACCGCGCTCTACGGTCCTGTCCGTGGATGAAGGGGCGGCGCAGTGGCATTCCGGCGCCATACGCTGCTGCCGCCGGACGACTGCCTCTACGCCCTGCAGCCGTCCATCCCCCACCTGACGCGATCTGCGTTGCATCGCTGCCTGCAACGAC
>JBDHSO010000095.1:0-14428 GCA_039808125.1 Rhodobacter sp.
TCTTCTCCCACGTAGAGATGAGCTTGAATCACACGACGATGGTCAAGGGAATCCCTCTTTTGTCAACATGACCTAGCGCAATACTGTTCTGGCGCAGGCCCGTTCTGGCGCAGGTCCACGCCGGCTTGATTGACGGGGCCCCCTGCGGCTCACGACGGTTGCCGGCCGGGCTGAGGCCGGCGTGAAGACCGGAGCCGCATCGCGATCGGCACGGCGCAGAGGCCGAGCAGCGCCGTGATCAGGAAGATCGTGTCGACGCCGGCGACACTGGCGATCAGACCAAGGAGCGGCGACAGGACGCCCAGCGACAGGTCGAAGAAGGCGGTATAGACCCCCATGGCGAGGCCGCGAGAGGCCGCGGGCGCGCGGTTCACCGCCTCCATGCCGAAGCCGGGATAGACCAGCGCATAGCCGAAACCGGCGATTGCAGCCCCGGCAAGGCCGATCCAGGCGGCGGGCGCGAGACCGATCAGGCCGATACCGGCGCTCTGGATCACGACGAAGATCATCGCCGTCCGCGCGCCGCCCAGCCGGTCCGGCACCGCACCAAAGAACACCCGGGCGATCATCAGCGCCACGGCAAAGGCGGTAAAGGCCAGCCATGCCGGCTGCCAGCCGCGCTGCACGAACAGAAGCACCGAAAAGGCGGTCATGACGCCATAGGCGAGGCCGGCGAAGGCCATGCCGGTGCCGGGCAGCCAGACGGCCCGGAGCACCGTCGCGACGGCCTTGTTGCCCTGCGGCACCGGACGAACGGCGGCAATGGGCAGGACCAGTACCAGCGTGATCAGCGCGCCGGCCGACGTGGCGAGGCCGATCGCGACAAAGCCCCAGTCCGCATAAAGAAAACTGCCGAGCGGCGCGCCGATTGCCAGAGCGACGAACATGGCCGTACCGATCCAGGCGATCATCCGGCCGGCATTGCCGGGGCCGGCGAGCGCGAGGCACCAGCTTTGCGCGCCGGTCATGATGAAACTCTCGGCGCCGCCAAGGAGCGCGCGACCGAAGATCAGGATCGCGACCGACAGGACGGGACTGGGCAAGGCCAGCAGCGACAGCAGGTAGAGCAGCCCGGCGACAATCGCCATGACCAGCCCGGCCACCACCGCGCGCTTCGGCCCATGCCGGTCCGCGACCGAGCCCGACCACAGCCGCGACAGCAGCGACGCCGCGAACTGCGCCCCGGTGACGAGGCCGACGATGAAAGGACTGAAGCCAAGCCCGTCGTGGATATGCAGGGGCAAGGCCGGCAACGCCGCCCCCGTGACAAGAAAGACGGCGAAGACCGCGGCCATTATGGGCAGAAGGGAACGGTCGGCCGGCGATGCCGACCGCTGGGGCATGGTCATGGACATTGGTTTTCCTCGGGCGCTTTCGCGCGTTACAGGCCAGAGCGGCGCAACATCGCCTCGGGGTAACGCGCGCCCTCGATCGGGATGGCGGCGGAACCCTCGGTGAGTTGGTGCAGGTCTTCGGGCGTCAGGTTCACCGACAGGGCGCCGATATTCTCCCGCAGCCTGTCGCTGCTGCGCGTCCCGAAGAGCGGCACGATCCAGGGCCTGCGCGCCAAAAGCCAGGCCAGCGCCACCTGCGCCGGGGTGGCGCCGTGACGCGCGCCCACCTGGCGGATCAGTTCGACCAGCGCCTGATTGGCCTCGCGCGCCTCGGGTGCGAAGCGGGGAATCTGGTTGCGGAAATCGCTGTCCGAGAAGGTGGTGCTGACGTCGATCTTGCCGGTGAGGAAGCCCTTGCCGAGCGGGCTGAAGGGGACGAAACCGATGCCAAGCTCCTCCAGCACCGGAAAAATTTCCGCCTCGGGCTCGCGCGTCCAGAGCGAATATTCGCTTTGCAGCGCCGCGACGGGCTGCACGGCATGGGCGCGGCGGATCGACTGCGCGCCCGCCTCCGAGAGGCCGAAATAGCGCACCTTGCCGGCGGCGATCAGGTCGCTGACCGTGCCCGCCACATCTTCCATCGGCACCTCGGGGTCGACGCGGTGCTGGTAGAGCAGGTCGATGTGGTCGGTCCGCAGCCGGCGTAAACTGCCCTCGACCGAGGCGCGGATCTGCGCGGGCCGGCTGTTGACGCCGCCGCGCGCCTCGCCCGTGGTCTGGTCGATGTCCCAGCCGAATTTCGTGGCGATCTTCACCCGGTCGCGCAGGCCCGCGAAGGCCTCGCCCAGCATTTCCTCATTGGTCCAGGGACCATAGATCTCGGCCGTGTCGAAGAAATCCATCCCCAGATCGACCGCCTCGCGCAGCAGCGCGATCATCTGCGGCCGGTCCGGGATCTCGCGGGCCTTGCCATAGCCCATGGCACCAAGGGCGAGGGCCAAGACCTCAAGCCCCTGGCCGAGTATGCGCTTTTCCATGCTGGTCTCCTCAATCCTTCGGGGTGATGCGGATGGTGGCGGCGCGGGCGCCCGCGCCGATCATCGGCGCAAGGTAGCGGCTGGCGCCGTATTTCGCGCGATAGGCCGCGTCGATGCGGTCATTGATCGCGCCATCTGCCGGCTGGAACAAGACTTCCTTCACCATGCCGGCGGTAGTGATGCGGCCCGCGCCCTGCCGGAGCGCCGCCTGATACCAGCGCGAGTTCCGGCCATTGTAGCCGCGCGCATAAAGGCCGCCATCAACCACCACCGACCAGATCCAGGTCGGCGTGCCATAAGTCACGCCATCCTCCCGGAACGGGGCGATGTGCAGATCGTCGCGGGCGGCGATACGGGCGAGGTCGTCTTTTGCCCAATCGGACATGGCGGTTTTCCCTTGCTGGCGCCTATTCGTCGAGGCGCCGGATGGTTATTTCCGCCGGGTCCGCCACGGCAAGCGCGTCACCCCCGCCGGTGGTGCGGCCAAGCCGCACGAGGCCGGGCGAGCGGCGGAAATCCTTGTGAAACAGGACAAGATTGCCCCAGGGCGCGTAATAGGCAAAGTCCCCCGCTTTGGGCTCGATCGCCTCGGGGGCTCCTTGCGTGTCAAGTTTCGCGGGCAGATAGGCGATCTTCTCGGTGGCCGCGTAGTCCTCCAGCGTCACCGTCAGCGGCAGCAGGGCCAGGAAATCGCGCGTGGCCGCCGTGTCGTCCAGCACGGCGACGACAGGGGTGCCGTTGGGGGGGAAGGTGATTTTCAAAGGCCCCTCCGGGGTCTGGGCGGCGGCGGCTGATCCAAGCAGCGTCGCGGCAAGCAGCACCGCGCATCAGCCGCGCCGTTTCTCGAAGATCGCTTTCGCCACCGGCAGGGCCGACATCGCATTCGGCCAGCCCGCGTAAAAGGCGAGATGGGTGATGACCTCGGCCGCCTGATCCTCGGTCAGGCCGTTGTCCATCGCCCGGTTCAGGTGGAAGGTGATCTGCTCGACCTGACCGGCAGAGACCAGCGCCGCCACGGTGACAAGGCTGCGGTCGCGCGGCGCGAGATCGGGGCGCAGCCACAGGTCGCGGAACAGGTAGTCGGTGGTATATTGCACGAGGCCGGGCGCGACCGTGCCGAACTGGGCGCCGACATTGGCCGCGCGGGCGGCTTCCGCGGCCTCATCCAGCGGCAGGGGCGTGGGGGCCACCCCGGGCAGTTGGTCCGCCCCGATGTCATGCCGCGCGAAGGCCTCGCCCACCGGGCCGATGGCCGCCATCGCCCTGCCCCAGCCCGAATAATAGGCGAGATGGGTGATCGTCTCGGCGATCTCGGCGGGCCTGACGCCGTTTTCCAGCGCCAGATCGGTATAGAACCTGAGCGCGCCGGTCTCGTTCCGGGCGATCAGCGCGGCCAGCGTGACGAGGCTGCGGTCGCGCGGGCCAAGGCCGTGCCGCTTCCAGACCTCGCCGAACAGGCGGTCCTGCGTGTCATGCGCCAGCGCCGGCGCGACCGACCTGACCTGATCCGGCGAATAGCCCTGCCCTTCGGGATCGGATTGCTGTGCCTGTGCCGTGCTTGCCATAAGGATGACTCCCAGAATTGGTGCAATGAAACGTTTCATGTCGGTCTCCCGGCGTGGACGCCTTCAGTCCCGGCTTGCGAGGCCGGTACGACGAGGGAGCGGGCCGCCATCGACGGCGAGCGCCCCGGCGAAAGTTGCGCGGCCTGCCAAAGATCGCGTCGATTCCCGCGCCGCCGCTTCTGTCGTTGCAGTGGATCTAGCGCGGCGCAGGCGGCATGGTTATCCCCGCAATGCTGCATGGAGCTTTGAGGAGCGCTCACAAGACCGGGCCGGCACCGCAGTCGCAACGGAGGCTTGGTTCCGCGACGGGGTGACGTGTATCAGGGGCCTTGAACGGCCCTGACGAAAGATCGTGACATGCAGACCAATCGCGCCGATGTCGGAGACCTGACCTATTTTCTGGCAATCGCCAGGCACCGGAGCTTCAGCCGGGCCGCCATCGAAATCGGCGTCAGCGCCTCGGCCCTGAGCCATGCGCTGAAAGGGCTGGAGGGCCGGCTGGGTGTCCGGCTGCTGAACCGCACGACCAAGAGTGTCACGCTGACCGCCGCGGGCGAGGCTCTGGCGACGGCGGTGGGCGCGCCGTTCGAGGCCATCGACACCGCGCTCGAACGGCTCAACCGTTTTCGCGACGCGCCCACGGGCCGTATCCGCCTGAATGTCGCGGTCGAGGCCGCCAATCTTTTGCTGGCGCCCGTCCTGCCGGAATTTGTCGAGCGCTATCCGGAGGTCGAACTCGACATCGTGGCCAGCAATCGCATGGTCGATGTGACGGATGCGGGCTTCGATGCCGGCATCCGCTATGGCGGGACCGTTCCCGAGGACATGGTTGCCCAGCGGCTGTCGGCCGAACTGCGCTGGGTCGTCGGCGGGTCGCCCGGATATCTCGACCGCTACGGCGTTCCCGAACATCCCGACGATCTGTTGCGACATCGCTGCATCAGCAACCGGCTCGGCAACGACCGGGTCTACAGATGGGAGTTCGAGCGGGATGGAGAAACATTGCAGATCGCGGTGCCGGCCTCGATCACCGTCGATCAGGCCGAGACCGGGCTGATCGCGGTGCTCGGCGGGGTCGGTCTGATGTATCTTCCCGAACCGCTTGTCGCGCGCCATGTAACGGATGGCCGCTTGCGCCTCGTGCTGCCCGACTGGGCGCCGGTGGGCGACGGTTTCCACATATATTATTCGGGCCGGCGCCAGGTGCCGACGGGCTTGCGTCTCCTGATCGATCTGATTCGGGAATTGCGGCCGATGGGGTTATAGCTCCCCTGCCCCTGCCCCTGCCCCTGCCCGTGATCGGTCGCGGCCCCGGCGGCCGGTTGTGGCGTGAAGGATCGTCCACTATGATAGCACGATGAACGGAATCGAAGAGATCGACCGACGCATCGGCGCACGGGTCCGGACCGAGCGCGAAAGCCGGGGATGGTCGCTGACGGAGCTTGCCGAAAAGGCTTCGGTTTCGCGCGCGATGATCTTCAAGATCGAGCGCGGGGACAGCAGCCCGACGGCCCGGGTCCTTGGAAAATTGTCCGGCGCCTTCGGCCTCAGCATGTCCACCCTCATGGCGCGCGCCGAAATCGACCAGGGACGCCTGCTGCGAAAGGCCGATCAGCCGGTCTGGACCGATCCCGAAACCGGCTATTTGCGCCGCCATGTCTCGCCCCGCTCCGACATGCCGCTCGATCTGGTGAGAGTGACGCTGCCGCACGGCAAGGAGGTGCCGATGCCGGCCTCTGCCTATGCCTTCCTCCGCCAGCTCATCTGGGTTCTGGAGGGCGCGCTTGTCTTTGTCGAGGGCGAGGCGCGGCACGAGATGAATGAGGGCGACTGCCTGGTGCTGGGCCCGCCGGCAAACTGCGTTTTCAGGAATGAAAGCCCGCGACCCTGCACCTACGCCATCGTCGCGCTGAGCGTTGCCTGACACTGCCTGACCGTGACCCGGCGTTTCTGCGGATGCCCCAACGGTATTGCAGGCCAAAGTCTACTATATTAAACTCCTCGTGGCACCATGATGACGCGAGGGGACGAAAAGCATGGAAATCCGCGACGCCATCCCGGCCGACATGGCGGGGGTCACGGCGATCTACAACGATGCCGTCGAGCATACGACGGCGATCTGGAACGACACCAGGATCGACATCGCGAACCGCTTGGCATGGCTGGCCGACCGGCAGCGTGCGGGCTATCCCGTGCTGGTCGCGGTCGACAGCGGCGGCGGCATCCTCGGCTATGCCTCCTTCGGGGACTGGCGCGCCTGGGACGGCTACCGCCACACCATCGAACATTCCGTCTATGTCCGTGCCGATCAGCGTGGAAACGGCATCGGCAAGGCGCTGATGCTGGCGCTCATCGACCGCGCGCGGGGCATCGGCAAGCATGCGATGGTGGCGGGGATCGAGGCGGGAAACACCGGATCGATCAGGCTGCACGAAAACCTCGGTTTCGGACAGGTCGGGCATCTGAAGGAGGTCGGGACCAAGTTTGGCGCATGGCTCGATCTCGTGTTTCTCCAACTCACGCTCGATGCGCGCCCTGCCCCCGCCTCGAAACCACCTTCACCCGGCGGCTCTGGCGGTCTCTGATCCCGGCAGGCATCCATGCCGGACCGTTGCCCGCAGACGTTCCGGCCAGGGCGCTCGCGCGGAAACGTGCCGAGGCCGAATTTCGACATGCCCTGTCCGCTTCGGCCTTGCAGGGGCTCCGATCACGTTGCAAGCGTTTGATATAAAAAATAATGTGCCAAGTATCCTGTGGCCGGCGCGCGAACTCCGCAAGGGGGAACAAGTGGCCACGGGATATTGTCGACAATATTGTAATTAAACTGACGATTTTGTCGGCATGGCTGTTCCTTGCCGCGGAACATCCCGCGGCGAGCTGAAGTGCCAAGATCGCCGTCGATGCAGACATCCTGTCCCAACTTGCTTGCGCCGCTGAAGATTCGCGGGGCCGTCCTCAAGAACCGGATCATGTCGACGGGCCATGACACGACGCTGCCCACCGAAGCGCTGGTGAACGATGCTCTGATCGCCTATCACGAGGCGCGGGCAAGGGGCGGTGCCGGGCTGATCGTCGTCCAGGTGGCGGGGGTTCACGATTCCGCCCGCTATACCAATCACATCCTGATGGCCTCGGATGGCAGTTGCATCCCCGGCTACCGCAAGCTTGCCGAGACGGTGCATGGTTACGGCACCACGATCTTCGGCCGGATCTTTCATCCCGGCCGCGAAATCATCAAGGCGCGGGGCGGCATGATGGCCGTGGCCGATGCGCCTTCGGCCGTGCCCAACGAATGTTTCAGCGTGATGCCCCGCTCGATGAGCCATGCGATGACGCACGGCGTCTGCATACGGCAGGTCTGGACGGAACCGGGATCGTCGCCAGCCACGGCCATCTGCCCGCGCAGTTCCTGAACCCGCGGGTGAACCTGTGCGAGGACGAATATGGCGGCTCGCCCGAAAACCGCCTGCGGTTCCGGCGCGAGGCGATTGCCGACGTCCGGTCCAAGACCAGCGAGGATTTCGTGATCGTGCTGCGCATCTCGGGCAGTGAAATGGACGAAAATGGCCTGACCATCGAAAAGGTCGGCGATGTCATCACGGCCCTTTCGGGCCAGCTCGACTATGTTCATGTCGTCGTCGGCTCTTCGGCCACGATCAGCGGCGCGGTGCATGTCGTGCCCCCGATGAGCCAGCAGGTCGGCTATACCTTCCCCCCTTTGCCGCGAGGGTCAAGGACAAGATCGCCATCCCCGTCTTCGTGACCGGGCGGATCAACCTGCCGCAGGGCGCCGATGCGATCATCGCCTCGAGCCAGGCGGATGTCTGCGGGATGACCCGGACGATGATCGCCGACCCCGAGATGCCCAACAGGGTGATCGAGGGCCCGCTTGAGGATATCCGCGCCTGCATCGGCTGCAACCAGGCCTGCATCGCGCATTTCCACAAGGGCGCGCCGATCTCCTGCATCCAGCATCCCCAGACCGGGCGCGAACTGGTGCTGCGCGGCATCCCTGCGCCGGCGTCCGGCAAGAAGGTCATGTTGGTGGGCGGCGGCCCCGGCGGCATGAAGGCGGCCGTCATTGCGGCGCAGCGCGGCCATCAGGTGACGCTTTACGAAGGCAGCGGCCAGCTTGGCGGCCAGGTCCTGCTGGCGCAGCTCCTGCCGGGCCGGATGGAGTTCGGCGCCATCGCGACCAACCTCAGGCGCGAACTGGACCTCAATCACGTCAAGGTGGTGCGCAACACCATGGTCACGCGCGCTGATCGAGGCCGAGGCCCCCGATACGGTGATCCTTGCCACCGGCGGCGTCCCCTACACGCCCGATCTGGAAAGCATGGGCGGGCTGCCGGTCGTCCACGCGACCGAGATCCTCAATGGCGAAAAGCAGGTCCGCGGCTCGGCGGTAGTGGCGGACTGGCGCTGCGACTGGGTGGGCATGGGCATCGCCATGCATCTGGCGCAGAACGGCTGCAGCGTCCGGCTGGCGGTCAACGGGCTGGTTCCGGGCGAGACGGTTCCGGTCCATGTCCGCGACCATGCCAACGGCGAGTTGCGCAAGCTCGGGGTCGAGGTGATTCCCTACACCCGGCTCTACGGCTATGACGACAACACGGTCTGTCTTCATGATACGGTCACGGGCGCGCCGGTCATTCTGGAGAACGCCGACGCGCTGGTGCTTGCCTATGGCACCTCGGCGCGGTCGGATCTTGGGCGCGAGCTGGACGGATATGCCAGCGACATGCGCATCATCGGCGATTACCTGACCCCCAGGACCACCGAAGACGCCGTCTACGACGGCTTCAAGGTCGCGCTTGAACTTTGAGAACCCTGCGCGGCGGCCGTTGACCGGCGCCGTGGAAACAAGGCGGCCGGTCCGAGTGCCGGCCGCCCCGGGAGGAAGACCGGCCGGCATTGCCGCGGGCCGCGCGGGAGGACGCACATGACGACCACCGAAACCATCCAGCCGGCCATGCAGGCCGCAGGGGATGCCGGGCCGATCCAGATCGAAGTGACCGATGTCACCAAGCGGTTCGGAGAGTTCACTGCGCTGGACCGGGTCAGCCTGCAAATCTGCCAGGGCGAATTCCTGACGCTTCTGGGGCCTTCGGGCTCGGGCAAATCGAGCTTGCTGAACATTCTCGCCGGCTTCGACTTCGCGACCCGGGGCCGGCTGGTGATGGATGGCAGGGACCTGACCTTCACCGCGCCGGAAGACCGCAATTTCGGCATGGTGTTTCAGGGCTATGCCCTGTTCCCGCACATGACCGTTGAACAGAACATCGCCTTGCCGCTGCGGGCCCGTAAAATCCCCGCAGCCGAACAGAAGCGTCGCGTCGCCGATGTGATACGCCGCGTCGGTCTGCAGGACCATGCGCGGAAATATCCGCGCCAGCTTTCCGGCGGGCAGCAGCAGCGCGTGGCCCTGGCGCGGGCGCGCGGATCTTTTCGCCGGCGCTGCTGCCGGACGAGCCGTTCTCGGCGCTGGACAAGAACCTGCGCGAACAGTTGCAGTTCGAGGTCAAACGCATCCATCGCGAATTCGGCAGCACCTTCGTCTTCGTCACCCACGACCAAAGCGAAGCTCTGTCAATGTCGGACCGGGTGGCGATATTCAACGGCGGCAAGCTGCAGCAGATCGGAACGCCGGAAGAGGTCTATGACAATCCCCGCACCGAATTCGTCGCGACATTCCTCGGGCAGCTGAACCTCTTTCCCGTCACCGATCCGCAATTCGGCGTGTCCGGCCTGTTCGAGGGCAGCCTGTCGCGGGTCGCGGGCGGCAAGCCGGGCTTTTCCAAGATCGGTGTCCGCCCGGAACATGCCACGCTGTACGACACGGCACCCCCGCCGGGGCAGAACAGCGTCGCCGTTGCCTTGCGCGGCACCGCCTATCACGGCGCAAGCGTGCTGATCGACATGGTGACGACGGGCGACCGGCGCGCCGATGTCGTCCTGCACGTGAATGCCGCGGAATGGGCAGCCCGTTTCGCGCAGACGACTTCGCCTTTGTGGATCGGATGGTCTCCGGAAAAGAGCCTCATCCTCGCCTGGCACGGACAACCCTCAGCAACCGACAGCACCAGGGAGTGAGACATGCTGAAAGACGGCTACAGCGACATCATCGCCTATAGACTGCGGACCGGCCAGCCGACCCGCCGCGGCCTCATCCAATCCCTCGCCGTCCTCGGCCTTGGCGCGGGTCTCCTGCGGCCCCGCATGGCTTCGGCCCAGTCCGGCGAGCTTATCCTTGCAACCTGGGGCGGCGACGTCGGCAAGGCCACGGCCAAAATCTTCGGCGGCAAGCTTACCGAACTGACCGGCATCACCGTGCGCGAGGATAGCTCGGGTCCGACCGAACGCGCTGTCCAGGCGCAGGTCGCAAGCGGCAAGATCTCGTGGGACGTGATGCAGCTTGAATACAACTCGGCCATCACCCTTGGCGAAAAAGGGCTTTCTGGGTCCGATCGACTATTCGGTCGTCGACAAGAACAAGATCGTCGGCGGGACCTATTTCGAATATGCCGTCGCCGCGCTCTTCAACACCATGGTGCCGTGCTACGATTCCGGGAAATACGGGAACAATCCGCCGAAGTCCTGGAAGGACCTCTTCGATGTCGAGAGCTTCCCCGGGCAGCGCAGCATTCCGAAATACATGAACGGCATACTCGAAGGCGCCCTGCTGGCGGATGGCATGCCGGCCGACCAGCTTTACCCGATCGATCTGGAACGGGCGCTGAACAAGATCGCCGGCCTGCTGCCGCATGTCTCCAGCATCTGGGGTTCGGGCGCGGAAAGCCAGGATGGCGCTGCCTCCATGGGCCTGATCCGGGGGCATCCGCGCAATCCTCGTGGACCGCGAGACCGTGCAGCGCGTCACCTTCATCTGCAATGATGGGGTGATCTTCCCAGACGCCTGAAGCTGCATGAAGGACGGCCCTGGCGGCGCGCCGGCATCGAACCAGTTCATCGCCGCGGCACAGGATCCCGTCCTTCAGGTGGAGTTGCTGAAGCTGGCCGGCCTCAGCCCCGCGAACCCCGATGCCGCCGCGCTGGTGCCCGAGGAGTTCAAGCGCATCGACTGCACCCAGCCCGACCATGTCGCCGTCCTGCACGCGCAGGACATGGACTGGTATGCGAAGAACTGCGCCGACGCGCTGGACAGGTATACCGCGCTGATCGCCGGCTGAAACGCCCGACCGGATCCCGCGGCAGGAGGGGGCTTCCCCTCTCCTGCCGTTCGTTTCCCCGCTTCACAGAGGCTGCAGATCCATGGCCACCGGACCAATGCGCGGTCAGTCGCGCGCTCTTTTCATCTGGATGTTCTACATCGCCCCGCTCATGCTGCTTCTGCTGGCAAGCTATTTCATCCCGCTTCTGGGCGTCTTCTCCTGGAGCGTGAGAGAGCCTGAATTCGGCTTTTCGCAATATTGGCGGGTGATGACCGATCCGGGCATCCTTTCCATCATGCTGCACACGCTGCGGATTTGCGCCCTGACCGCCATCTTCTCGGTCCTGCTGGCCTATCTGCTGGCCTATCATTGGGTCTATGGTCCGCCCCCGCGCCGCAAGATCATCGCCTTCGCCGTGCTGGTGCCGTTCTGGATCTCGGTTCTGATCCGCGCCTTCGGCTGGCTGGCCCTTCTGCGCCCGCAGGGCATCATCAATCCGGCCCTGACAGGCGCGGGGCTGGTCTCCGACCCGCTGCCGCTGGTGCGCAACGAACTGGGCGTGGTCATCGGCATGGTGCATTTCATGACACCCTTCGCCGCATTCCCGCTGATCTCGGTCATGCGGCAGATCGACGTGCGCATCCTGCGGGCGGCAAGCGGCCTTGGCGCCCGGGCATTCCGCCGCTTTTTCGAGATCTTCCTGCCGCTGACGCTGCCCGGCATCATCGGCGCGGTCTTCATCGTCTTCGTCCTCGCGCTCGGCTTCTTCATCACCCCGGCCATCCTTGGCGGCGGGCGTGTGGTGATGGTGGCGGAACACATCTACACTCAGATGTCGCAGACCGCGAACTGGGCCCTCGGATCCGCGCTGGCGACAACCCCTCTGATGACATGGATCGTGTCGCGCTTTGTCGTTTTTGAAAGGCTGGCCAAGTGAAGCGTTCCATCCTCGGCAAAAACCATCCGGCCGCCGCGGGCTATATCGGCGTTGTCGTCATGCTGCCGCCGCTGCTGGCCGTGGTGCCGATCTCCTTCACGCCTAAGCGCTATCTCTCGATGCCGGAGGGCAAATATTCGCTGCGCCACTATGCCGAACTGTTGACCAATCAGGTCTGGCAAAGCGGCATCCCGACCAGCGTGGTCATCGGGCTGATCGTGGCCGCGATCACTACCGTCATCGCCGTGCTGTTCGCGGTCGGCATCTGGTGCGCGAAAAGCCGCTACACCCGGCTGCTGGTCGGGGCCGCGCTGATGCCGATGGCGGTGCCGCCGATCATCTCGGCGGTGACGCTGTATTTCTTCACCACCAAGGCCTCGATCTACGACAGTTATCCCGGCGTCATCGTCACGCATACTGTGCTGGCCGTTCCCTATGCGGTCGTGACGCTGATGGTCGCGATCAGCCAGCTTGACCGGAATCTGGAACGGGCCGCGCGCAATCTGGGCGCTTCCTTGACGCAGACCACCTGCCTTGCGATCCTGCCGAACACCAAGTTCGGGGTCCTCGCCTCCTTCACCCTCGCCTTCGTGTTGTCATGGGAGGAAATATCGGTCACGCTTTTCGTGACATCGCTCGATGTCATCACGCTGCCGCGCCTCATGTGGTCGGGGCTGCGCGAAAGTATCGACCCGATCATCGCCTCCATCACCGTCGTCGTGATCGTTCTGTCGGCGCTTTGCGCGCTGATCGGCCTGCGCAAGGAAAAATAGGCGGAAAAAGGGGCGCATGGCCCGCCCCTGCCCCGTCCCGAACCCATCCGTCAGGAGCAAGAAATGCCCCGTCACGTCGCAAACCTTGGCGAACTGCCCGCATCGCGCGGCGATATGCAGGACGCATTCCGCAGGATCAGACAGGCAGCGCCCTGCACCCCTGCCCTTGATTTCGGCCGCGCGATCCTGGGCGGCAAGGGCCGGTTCAACGCGGCCTGCGTGTCGCTGGTGCTGTTGCGCAAGGGCATGCTGGATCTCGCCATCCCGGACGGCACCCGCCTCATCCTTGTCGCCGGGCAGATCGCCACCCTGCCGGCGGGGGCGTTGATCTGGCAGGCCGACCAGGCGGATTGCGTCATCGTGATCCTGCGGGAGGACAATCCCGATCTCGCATTGCAGGCGCTGGACCTCTCGCACCCCCTTACACCCGGCGGCGCGCCGACTGCGGCACTTCTCGATACGCCGATGCCCGAGACGAAGCGCCATACCTTCTTCGAGCAGGGCAAGCTGTCCTGGGGCCTGTGGAGCGCGACGCCCTATCTGCGCCGCGTCACGCCCTATGACTATACCGAGATCATGTGGGTGACGCGCGGCTCGATGACGCTGACGGATGCCGCCGGCAACAGCGCCGGATTTGCCGCGGGCGAGATCGGTGCGGCTTGCGCGGGTGCCGAGGTATCCTGGCAGAACAGGGAATATATCGAGAAGTTCTGGCTGATCCGTTCCGAATGACCTTTTGCCCGGGAGCGGCCTGCGCGCCCGGCGCCCGTCCGGTACGGGGCCGCCGCCCGCTGACGCGGGGCGGATCACCCGGACCAGCGGCCGGAATGCGCTTCCTTGAACGCCACGACGAAGGGGAACAGGTGCTTCACCGTAAGCTCGACGAACCGCTCGCGCTGACACTGGCTGATTGCATCGCAGATCTCGTCATGTTCGACAACGGACTGCGCCAGAACCGTGCGGTTGCCATAGGCGAAGGTGCGGATCGTTGCCAAACGTTTCCAGAACATCTCGGCAATCTCGATGAGATAACGGTTGCCGCATTGGCGGAAGATGGCCTTGTGGAAGGCGTCGTCATGCGCCTCCATCCGACGAAAATCGAAACGGCAACCGCCTGCGCATAGTGCCGCTGAATCCCGCGCAATTCGGCATCCACACCGGGCGGCGGCGGCAAGGGAAAGCGACGCGACACCTCCGCCTGCAGAACCGCACGCAGATCGTAAAGTTCGGTGACTTCCTCGACCGTGAAGTCCTTCACGATGCAGCCGCGGTTGGGCCGCTTGACCACAAGCCCCATCTGTTCCAGCGCGGCCATCGCGGCACGCACGACGTGACGGCTGGTCCCGAAACGCTCGCTCAGATCGTCCTCGATCAACCGCTCCCGCGGGCGGAGACGGCCCATGACGATGTCGTCTCTCAACGCATCTGCAACATCGTCGACAGAGCGCGTCGTTCCTTCTTCACTACCCACGAATCCGCCTTCGATTGGCGCCAAGCGCGTAGGACAGATGACGCCCTGCCCGGCTTGCGGCACTTAGGTCATGTTGACAAATGGCGGAGCCATAGCCTGATGCAGGCGATGTCGATGAAGCCGAGGAAGCTTTCGGCGG
>JBDHSO010000096.1:0-14387 GCA_039808125.1 Rhodobacter sp.
GACGGGTTCTATACCGCCAATCCGAAGGAGGATCCCGCGGCCAGCCGGTTCGACCTGGTGGAGCAGATCACCCCCGAGATCGAGGCCATGGCGGGCGATCCGATATCCGGCCTGTCGAAGGGCGGGATGAAGACCAAGCTTCTGGCCGCCCGTACGGCGGTGGCCGGCGGCTGCGCCATGGCGATCATGGAGGGTTCGGTGCTGCGGCCGCTGAAGGCGCTGGCCGAGGGCGCGCCGCGGACCTGGTTCCTGCCCGAAAGCGATCCGCAGGCCGCGCGCAAGCGCTGGATCAGCGCGATGAAGGAAAAGGGCCGAATCCGGGTCGATGCCGGGGCGGTGGCCGCGCTGCGGCAGGGCAAGAGCCTGCTGCCCGCCGGCGTGACCGAGGTGACGGGCGCCTTTGGCCGCGGCGAGCCGGTGGCGATCCTGTCGCCGGAGGGCGTGGTGCTGGGCAAGGGGCTGGTGCGTTATACGGCGGCCGAGGCGCGGGCGATCGCCGGGCATCGCTCGGGCGAGATCGAGGCGATCCTCGGCTATCAGGGCCGTGCGGCGCTGGTGCACCGCGACGACATGGTGGTCTGAGGGCTGGCGGGCGGGGCGCAGCGCGCGCCCCGGCGCCCGAGCATATCTGGGCGGGGATGAAGGGGTTGAGACGATGGACGGGCAGTTTGCCGATCTGATGACCGAGATGGGCCGCCGGGCGCGGGTGGCGGCGGCGGAGCTGGCCTGTGCCTCTTCTGAGCGCAAGTCCGCGGCGCTGATTTCGGCCGCCGCAGCGGTCTGGGACCAGCGCGACGCGATCCTCGACGCCAATTGCCTCGATCTTGACGAGGCGGCCGCCAAGGGGTTGAGCGCGGCGATGACGGACCGGCTGAAACTGGATGCCAACCGGCTGCGCGCCATCGTCGACGGGCTGCGCGCCATTGCCGAACAGAAGGATCCGGTCGGCCGGGTGCTGGCGGAATGGGACCGGCCGAACGGGCTGCACATCAAGCGCGTGGCCACGCCCATCGGCGTGATCGGCGTGATCTACGAAAGCCGGCCCAATGTGACCGCCGATGCCGGTGCCCTGTGCCTGAAATCGGGCAATGCGGTGATCCTGCGCGGCGGCAGCGAAAGCTTCAACTCCTCGGAGGCGATCCATGCCTGCATGGTGGAGGGCCTGCGCAGCGCCGGCCTGCCCGAGGCGGCGATCCAGCTTGTCCCCACGCGCGAGCGCGAGATGGTGACGGCCATGTTGCAGGCGGTGGAACATGTCGATGTCATTGTGCCGCGCGGCGGCAAGGGGCTGGTCGGCCTGGTGCAGAAGGAGGCGCGCGTGCCGGTCTTCGCACATCTGGAAGGCATCTGCCACGTCTATGCCGACCGCGATGCCGATCTGGACAAGGCGCGCCGGGTGGTGCTGAACGCCAAGACCCGGCGCACCGGTATCTGCGGCGCGGCGGAATGCCTGCTGATCGACTGGCGCTTCTACACCCGCCATGGCGGCGTCCTGATCGAGGACCTGCTGCGGGCGGGGGTCGAGGTGCGCACCGAGGGCGAACTTCTGAAGATTCCTGGCACGGTGAAGGCCGAGCCTGAGGATTTCGGGCATGAATTCCTCGACATGATCATCGCGGCCCGGCTGGTCGACGGGGTGGACGAGGCCATCGCCCATATCCGCCGCTACGGCAGCCAGCATACCGAGGCGATCCTGACCGAGAACGATGCCACCGCCGCGACCTTCTTTGCCGAACTCGACAGCGCGATCCTGATGCGCAACGCGTCGACCCAGTTCGCCGATGGCGGCGAATTCGGCATGGGGGCCGAGATCGGCATCGCGACCGGCAAGCTGCATGCCCGCGGCCCGGTCGGGGCCGAGCAGTTGTGCAGCTTCAAATACCTCGTGACCGGCGACGGCACGGTCCGGACGTAAGGCCGCTGGCGCGGCCGGGAGTGGATCTGAGGCGGCGCTGCAACAGCGCGGCGGCATACCCGGGCATGCCGGGATAGTGCTGGATCGGCGCGGTGTCGCGCCGTAACCGGATCTGCCTTGTCACGAAGCCGACCGCAGAGCCGCCGCCATGCCCGCCATCGACCATCCCCAGCGCTATGCCACTGTGAGCGAGCTGCACGCCCGGCCGTTTCCGGTGATCGAGGTGCCCTCGACCGCCGTCTTCGTTGCGATCAAGGAGCCGGTCGATGCCGCCGCCCGCGACCGCGGCCGCGATGCCGCGCATCTGGCGGCGCTGGTCGACCGCTACAGCGCGCCGCAGCCGCAGCCCGGAGCCACGCATTATTCCGGCCCGCTGGGCCGGGCCGTGCTGAAATGGGAAAGCCATACCGAGTTCGTCACCTATTCCGCCTTTCTGCCCGGCGTCAGCGCCCGGCCCTTCGACCCGGCGGTGTCCGAGATCTTTCCCGCCAACTGGCTGGCCGAGGCCCCGGGCCGGCTGCTGACGGCGGTGATGATCCGGATCGAGCCGCTGCCCGAGGACGAGACGGCGATGCTTGCCGGCCTTGAGACCTGGTTTGTGGCCGAAAGCCTGACCGTCGCCCGGGTGGTCGACGGCGCGGCCGTGGTGGCCGGGGATTTCCGCATCGATCCTGCCGGCTTCATGCGCTTTGCGGTCTTCGTGCGCCCCGGCACCGGCGGGCGGCGGATCGGGCGGATCGTCCAGCGGCTGTGCGAGATCGAGACCTACCGCGCCATGTCGATGCTGGGGCTGATGCGGGTGCGCGACCTGACCGGGCAACTCAACCGGCTGGATCCCCGGCTTTCGGCGCTGGTGGGCGGGCTTGACGGCGCCGAACGGCCCGAGGCGGTGCTGCACGACCTGCTGGCGATCAGCGCGGAGCTGGAGCGGCTGTCGGTGCAGTTCTCGTTCCGCTTCGGCGCCACCGCGGCCTATGAGGCGATCCTGCACCAGCGGATCGAGGTTCTGCGCGAGGAGCGGATCAGCGGCCGCCAGACCTTTGCCGAATTCATGGCCCGGCGCTACGATCCGGCGATGCGCACGGTGAAATCGGCCGAGGGGCGGCTTTCGGCCCTGGCGGAACGGGCGGCCCGGGCGGCGGAACTGCTGCGGACGCGGGTGGATGTCGACCGCAGCGCGCAGAACCAGCGGCTTCTGGAAAGCATGGACCGCCGCGCCGATCTGCAACTGCGGTTGCAGCACACGGTCGAGGGGCTGTCGGTGGTGGCGATCAGCTATTACGCCGTCAGCCTGGTGTCCTATGCGCTTTATCCCCTGGGCAAGCTCGCCGGCCTGTCGAAGGAGATGCTGACCGCATCGGTCGTGCTGCCGGTGCTGGCGCTGATCTGGTGGATGGTGCGCCGGATCCGCCGCCGCTTTCACTGAGGCCGCCTGCCGCGCCCCACCGCCCGCCATGACTGGCGGGGTGCGGGGCCGGGGTGCGGGGCGCGCGGGAGGGTGGGCACGCCCGGGAGGGGTCGGGCGCGGGGCCGGCCGGGCCCCGCGCGGCCCCGTCAGAGGATCGCCGGCAGCCGCAGATCCATGGCGCGGGCGTGGTCGCGCGCGATCTCGTACCCGGCATCGGCATGGCGCATCACGCCGGTCGCCGGGTCGTTCCACAGCACCCGCTCCAGCCGCCGGGTGGCTTCGGGCGTGCCGTCGGCGACGATGACCATGCCGGCGTGCTGGCTGAACCCCATGCCGACCCCGCCGCCGTGATGCAGGCTGACCCAGGTCGCCCCCGAGGCGGTGTTCAGCAGCGCGTTCAGCAGCGGCCAGTCCGACACCGCGTCCGATCCGTCCTTCATCCCCTCGGTCTCGCGGTTGGGGCTGGCGACAGAGCCGGAATCGAGATGGTCGCGGCCGATGACGATCGGCGCCTTCAGCTCGCCCCGTGCCACCATCTCGTTGAACATCAGCCCGGCCCGATGCCGGTCGCCAAGACCGATCCAGCAGATCCGCGCCGGCAGGCCCTGGAAGGCGATGCGCTCCCGCGCCATGTCGAGCCAGCGGTGCAGATGGGCGTTTTCGGGAAACAGCTTCTTCATCGCCGCATCGGTGCGATAGATATCCTCGGGATCGCCCGACAGCGCGCACCAGCGGAACGGGCCGATCCCCTTGCAGAACAGCGGCCTGATATAGGCCGGCACGAAGCCCGGGAAGGCGAAGGCATTCTCGAATCCCTCGTCCTGCGCGACCTGGCGGATGTTGTTGCCATAGTCGAGCGTGGGGACGCCGGCGTTCCAGAACCCGACCATCGCCTCGACATGGGCGCGCATGCTGGCGCGCGCGGCGCGTTCCACCGCGGCCGGATCGGTTTCCTGCTTGCTGCGCCATTCGCCGAGCGTCCAGCCCAGCGGGCAATAGCCGTGCAGGGGATCATGGGCCGAGGTCTGGTCGGTCACGATGTCGGGCCGCGGCCCGCCGGCCTGCATCCGGGCGAGAAGTTCGGGAAAGACCTCGGCGGCATTGCCCAGAAGGCCCACGGATTTCGCCTCTCCCTTCGCGGTCCAGCCGGCGATCATGGCGAGCGCCTCGTCCAGCGTGCGGGCCTTGGCGTCGAGATAGCGGGTGCGGATGCGGAAATCGATCCGGGTCTCGTCCACCTCGACCGCGAGGCAGCAGGCTCCGGCCATCACCGCCGCCAGCGGCTGCGCCCCGCCCATGCCGCCAAGGCCGCCGGTCAGGATCCAGCGGCCGCGCAGGCTGCCGTCGTAATGCTGGCGCCCGGCCTCGGCGAAGGTCTCGTAGGTGCCCTGCACGATGCCCTGGGTGCCGATGTAGATCCAGGAGCCGGCCGTCATCTGGCCGTACATCATCAGGCCCTTGCGGTCGAGTTCGTTGAAATGCGCCCAGGTCGCCCAGTGCGGCACGAGATTCGAATTGGCGATGAGGACCCGCGGCGCATCGGCATGGGTGCGGAAGACGCCCACCGGCTTGCCCGACTGGACGAGAAGCGTCTCTTCCGGGCCGAGCGCCTTCAGCGCCGCGACGATGCGGTCGAAATCGTCCCAGGTGCGGGCGGCGCGGCCGATGCCGCCATAGACAACGAGCTCATGCGGGTTTTCGGCCACATCGGGATGGAGGTTGTTCATCAGCATCCGCATAGCCGCCTCGGTCTGCCAGCTTTGCGCCGTGATCTCGGGGCCGGTCGGGGGATAGATGTCGCGGGTGTTGTGACGCGGATCGGTCATAGCGGGCTCCTTGTGGGCGACCCCCGTGCCGGGGGCGGCGGCGCCCGGGGGTTTCACACCCCCGGACCCCCGTGGGGTATTTGGATCAAGAGGAAGGGGAGAGGTCCGGCGCGCGCAGGCCGGTGGCGCGCGACAGCGTGCCGGCGGCAACCAGCCGGGCGGCGGCGGCGAGATCCGGGGCGAGGTATCGATCCTCGGCCAGGGCGGGGATTTCGGTGCGAAGGGCGCCGATCGCGCGTTGCAGCGGGGCGGATGTGGCGAGGGGCGCGCGGAATTCCACGCCCTGGGCGGCGCAGAGCGCCTCGATCCCGAGAATGTGGTGCAGGTTGGCGACCATGGTCCCGAGGCGGCGCGCGCCATGGGCCGCCATGGAGACATGATCCTCCTGATTGGCCGAGGTGGGCGTTGAATCGATGACGGTCGGATGGGCGAGATGCTTGTTCTCGCTCATCAGTGCGGCGGTGGTGACTTCGGCGACCATCATGCCGGAGTTGAGGCCGGGCTTCGGCGTCAGGAAGGCCGGCAGGTCGAAGGACAGCGTGGGATCGACCATCAGCGCCACCCGGCGCTGCGCGATGGCGCCGATCTCGGCCAGAGCGAGGGCGATCATGTCGGCGGCGAAGCCCACGGGTTCGGCATGGAAGTTGCCACCCGAGACGATGCGGCCGCCGGCGAGGACGAGAGGATTGTCGGTCGCGGCATTGGCCTCGATCTCGAGCGTGCGGGCGGCCATGCGCAGGACATCCATCGCGGCGCCCGTCACCTGCGGCTGGCAGCGGATGCAATAGGGATCCTGCACGCGGGTATCGCCTTCGCGATGGCTTTCGCGGATTTCGCTGCCGTCGAGGAGCGCCCGCATCGCGGCCGCGGCCTCGATCTGCCCGGCATGGCCGCGCAGCGCGTGAATTTCGGGCTCAAGGGGCGCGGTGGAACCCATGATCGCATCGGTCGACAGCGCCGAGACGGTCAGCGCCTCGACCGCGGCCTGCCAGCCGGCGAACAGGCCCGCCAGCGCATAGGCGGTGGAGAACTGGGTGCCGTTGATCAGGGCGAGGCCTTCCTTCGGGCCGAGTGTGACCGGAGAAAGTCCTGCCAGGGTCAGGGCTTCGGCGCCGGGGTGGATGCGGCCCGCGAACTCTGCCTCGGCATGGCCGATCATCACCGCGGTCATATGGGCGAGCGGCGCCAGGTCGCCGCTGGCGCCGACCGAGCCCTGGGCCGGGATCACCGGGGTGACGCCTTTCGCCAGCATGTCCTGCAGGAGTGCGACGATCTCCCAGCGCACGCCCGAGGCGCCGCGACCGAGCGACAAGAGTTTCAGCGCCATCATCAGCCGCGCGGTGGCGCGCGGCATGGGGTCGCCCACGCCGCAGGCATGGGACAGGATCAGGTTTTCCTGAAGTTTTGCCGTATCCTGCGCGTCGATCTTCAGGCTGGCGAGCTTGCCGAAGCCGGTGTTGACGCCGTAGACCGGGACCTGGCCCGCGGCGGCGGCGGCGATCTGGGCGGCGGCGGCCTCGACGGCCGGGCGGGCCGCGTCATCAAGACGTGCCGGCGCGTTCTGGCGCCAGATGCGTTCCAGTTGCGCCAGGGTGGTGCGGCCGGGAATCAGGATTTCAGGCGTCAATCTGGCCTCCGAAGATGCGGGTGTGAAGCGCGGGGCCGCCGATCCGGTAGGACAGTTCGGCCGGCAGATCGGTGTCCCAGACCAGAAGGTCGGCGATCTGCCCCGCGGCGATCCGGCCACGGTCGGTCAGGCCGAGCGCGCGGGCGGCATGAATGGTGGTGCCCTGCAGCGTCTCTTCCGGGGTCATGCGGAACAGCGTGCAGGCCATGTTCATGGCCAGCGGCAGCGAGGCCAGCGGCGAGGTGCCGGGGTTGAGGTCAGTCGCCACCGCCATGGGCACGCCGGCGGCGCGCAGGGCTTCGATCGGCGGTTTCTGCGTCTCGCGCAGGGTGTAGAAGGCGCCCGGCAGGATCACCGCAACGCTGCCCGCCGCGGCCAGGGCGGCGACGCCTTCGGGCGAAAGATATTCGATGTGATCCGCCGAGAGCGCGCCGAATCCGGCGGCGAAGGCCGCGCCGCCCAGATCCGAGAGCTGTTCTGCATGCAGCTTGACCGGCAGGCCGAGGGCGCGGGCCTCGGCGAAAAGCGGCGCGAGATCGTCGGGCAGGAAGGCGATGCCCTCGCAGAAGGCATCGACGGCATCGGCCAGCCCCTGCGCCTGCGCCGCGCGCAGGGAGGGGATCGCCACCTCGGCGATATAGGCGCGCCGGTCGGTGAATTCGGGCGGCAGGGCATGGGCGGCGAGATGGGTTGTCACCACCCGGATCCGGCGCGCGTCGCCGATGGCGCGGGCGGCGGCAAGCATCTTGAGCTCGTCCGCGACGGTCAGGCCGTAGCCGGACTTGATCTCGATCGTGGTCGCGCCGCCGGCGATCATCTGGTCGATGCGCGGCAGGCTTTGCGCGATCAGTTCCGCGGCCGAGGCGGCGCGGGTGGCACGGACGGTCGACAGGATGCCGCCGCCGGCGCGGGCGATCTCTTCATAGGAGGCGCCGTTCAGCCGCGCCTCGAACTCTCCGGCGCGCGAGCCGCCGTAGACGGCGTGGCTGTGGCAGTCGATCAGGCCGGGCGTGACCAGCCGGCCCTCGAAGGACCGGCGCGGCAGGGGCTGGTAGAGATTGGGAATCTCGGAGGCCGGGCCGGCCCAGGCGATACGATCGCCGTCGAAGGCCACCGCGCCGTCGCGAATCAGGCCATACCCCGCGGCCATCGTGGCCAGCGTCGCATCGGTCAGAAGCCAGGCCATGCACCCTTGCCTTTCGCTGTGAGTCGCCTTTAATATGTCTATACATAAAGCCGAGGTCAAGCGAGGTCTCATGCGGATACATGCCGAACAGGCGCTGCTGCCGGGTGGCTGGGCGCGGAACGTGACGGTGGCGATTGCGGGGGGGCGGATCGTCTCGGTCACGCCCGACGCGCCGGTGGAAGGCCGGCAGGTGGGCTGCCTGCTGCCGGCGCCGGTCAACCTGCATTCCCATGCCTTTCAGCGCGCGATGGCGGGCATGACCGAGCACCGGACGGCCGGGCAGGACAGTTTCTGGACCTGGCGCAGCCTGATGTATCATTTCCTCGACCGACTTTCGCCCGAGGATGTCGAGGCGATCGCGGCGCAGGTCATGGTCGAGATGGCCGAGGCAGGCTATGCAGCCGTGGCCGAATTTCATTATCTTCACCATGGGGTTGGAGGAGTTCCCTACAGCGATCTGGCAGAGATGGGCGGCCGCATCGCCGCCGCCTCGCGGGAGACCGGCCTTGGCCTTACGCTTTTGCCCGTGCTTTACGAACGCGGCGGCTGCGACGGGCGGATGCTTGCCGGTGGGCAATTGAGGTTCGGAAACGATTTCAGTCGGTTCGAGTCTCTTCTTCAGGCATCGCGCGAACATGTGCAGCGTCTTGACGGCGATGCCGTCCTGGGTCTTGCGCCGCATTCCTTGCGGGCGGTATCGGCGGCCAGCTTGCTGAAGGCGGCCGATCTGCCGGGGCCGGTCCATATGCATCTGGCAGAACAGCAGGCCGAGGTGGCCGAGGTGGAGGCCGCGACGGGCGCGCGGCCGGTCGACTGGGCCTGCGCCAACCTGCCGCTTTCGCCGCGATGGTGCCTGATCCATTGCACGCAGATGACGCCCGGCGAGACCGCGGCGCTGGCCGCGACCGGGGCGGTGGCCGGGCTTTGCCCGATCACCGAGGCGAATCTGGGCGACGGCATCTTCGACGGCACCGGCTGGCGCGCGGCGGGCGGTGCCTGGGGCGTGGGGTCGGACAGCAACGTCCGCATCGCATTGGCCGAGGAGTTGCGGCTGCTGGAATATTCCCAGCGGCTGCGCGACCGGGCGCGGGCGGTGCTGGCGGATGGCAAGCGTTCGACCGGCCGGGTGCTTTACGAGGAAGCCACCCGCGGCGGGGCGCAGGCCGCAGGCCGCGGACCGGGTGAGATCCGCGCCGGTGCCTGGGCCGATCTGGTCGTGCCCGACATGGGTGCGCTGGCGCTGGAGGGCCGGGCGGGCGATGCCATCCTCGACGCCTGGCTCTTCGCCGGAGACGACCGTCTGGTGGCCGAGCTCTGGTCAGCCGGGCGCCATATCGTGACCGACGGCCGCCATGTCGCGCGCGAGGCGGTGGCGGCCCGGTTCCGCCGGGTGATGGCGGGGCTGAGGGATGCGCTCTGATGCCCGGATGGGAGGAGATACGTGATTCGGTGCGCGAGCGGATCCGGGTGCGGGAATGGGCGCCGGGCGCGCTGATCCCGGGTGAGGAACGGCTGGCCGCCGATTACGGCGTGGCGCGGGCGACGGTGAACCGCGCCATACGGGCCCTGGCCGAGGCCGGCCTCGTCGAGCGGCGCAAGCGCGCGGGCACCAGGGTGGCCGAACTGCCGACCCGCCGGGCGCGGCTGGAGATCCCGGTGATCCGCCGCGAGGTCGAGGGGCAGGGCCGGCTCTATGCCTGTCGCCTGCTGTCGGCCCGGCCGGCGGGGCTGCCGGCCGAAGCGGCCGCGCGGCTGGACCTGCCGGCGGGCCATGCGGCCCTGGCGTTCGAGACGCTGCATCTGGCCGATGGCCGCCCCCATGCGCATGAGGCGCGCTGGCTGAACCCCGCCGCGGTGCCGCCCCTGCCGGATTTCTCGCAGATCAGCGTGAACGAATGGCTGGTGGCCAATGTCCCCGTCGTTTCGGGCGAGGTGGCGTTTCTGGCCGAGGCCGCCGGCCCCGGCGCGGCGGCGGCGCTGGCCATCGCGCCCGGCGCCCCCGTTCTGGTGACGGAGCGCACGACGGTCGGCCCCGACGGGCCGATCACCTTTGTCCGGCTGTCGCATGTGCCGGGCCACCGGGTCAGCCTGCGGCTGTAGGCGCCCCGAACTGGCGGCCGACGATCCGGGTCAGTCGGCGGTGCAGCGGCGTGATGCGATGGCGGATGTGCATCGCGGCATAGACCGGCTGGCGCAGCACCGGCGCATCGGCGACCGCGCGCATCCCGCCGCCCGCGATCATCGCCTCTGCCGTGCGGTCGAGCACATAGCCCGAGCCGCCCATGGCGAGAAGCAGCGAGGCGACCGAGGCCGATTGCCCGACCGAGACCGGGGCCGCGGCCAGATCCGGGGTAATCTGGCGGTGCATCTCCTCGAAGGCAGAGGAGAAATGCGCGAAGACGAAGCGTTCGGGGACGACCTCGGCCAGGGTGCCGGCCTCGGTCGAGACCATGCGGTAGATCACCTCGCCCACCGAGGCGAAATGCAGGTCGGGATGCGGCTTGGGGCTGAACATCACCGCGAAGTCGAGGATGCCGGTCAGGAGATCGGCGCACATCTGGTTGGAATAGTCGGGTTCGATATAGAGCGCGGTTTCGGGGAACTGGCGGCGGAATTCGGCCACCCAGGTGCCGAGATGGATCGCGGCGAGGTCGTTCTGGATGCCGAGGCGGACGAGATGGGCCGCCCCCGTCGGCACCGCGATCCGCCGCCGCGCCTCGTTCCATTCGTGCCGCAGCGCCCGGGCATGGGGTTCGAAGCGGCGCCCCTCGACGGTGAGGTCGGTCCCGGCGCGGGAGCGGTCGAACAGCCGCACGGCGAGCGCCTGTTCCAGCGCCTGCAGCCGCGCCGAGACCGTGGACTGGGTGATCCCCAGCCGTTCCGCCGTGGTGCGGAAGCTGCGGGTCTGGGCCAGGTCGAGAAAGGTGTCGATCAGGTCGATCTGCATCGGATGCCGCCCGGGGGTTTCACCCCCGGACCCCGAGGGTATTTCGGTCAAGAGGAAGGCCGTGATCGGGTTTTCCGATCAATAGCCGGGCGGAGACCGAATTGAAAGCGCGATTGCGGCGCGGGATAGTGGCAGAGGTGTTCGGACGGGGGATGGGCATGGGCGCGTTTGCTACGGCGCGGGTGGCGATCATCGGGGGCGGCGCGATCGGCGTCTCGGCGCTTTATCATCTTGCGAAGGCGGGGTGGACCGACTGCATCCTGCTGGAGAAAAACGAGCTGACGGCTGGTTCGACCTGGCATGCGGCCGGCAATGTGCCGACCTTTTCGGCCTCCTGGTCGATCATGAACATGCAGCGCTATTCGGCCGGGCTTTATCGCGGGCTTGGCGCGGCGGTGGGCTATCCGATGAACTATCACGTCACCGGATCGGTGCGGCTGGGCCATTCCGACGCGCGGCTGCTGGAATTCCGCCGCGTCGCCGGCATGGGGCGGTACCAGGGCATGGATCTGGAGGTGCTGGGGCCGGAGGAGATCCGGGCGCGCTATCCTTTCGCCGAGACCCATGACCTGACCGGCGCGCTTTACGATCCCTATGACGGCGACATCGATCCGGCGCAGCTGACCCAGGCGCTGGCGACCGGCGCGCGGGCGATGGGCGCGCGGATCGAGCGGTTCTGCCCGGTGACGGCGGTGCGCTGGACGGGGACGGAATGGATCCTGTCGACGCCGAAGGGCGAGGTCCGGGCGGAATATGTGGTGAATGCCGCGGGATATTATGCCGCGGCGGTGGGCGCGCTGTTCGGCCGGCAGGTGCCGATGATGGTGATGAGCCACCAGTACCTGCTGTTCGACACCATTCCCGAGGTGGAGGCCTGGACGCTGGAGACCGGCCGCAAGCTGCCGCTGCTGCGCGATGTCGACAGCAGCTATTACCTGCGGCAGGAGAAGATGGGCTTCAACCTTGGCCCCTACGAGAATCCCTGCCGGGCGCATTGGGTGACGCCGGAGGATCCCTTCCCCGAGGACTTCAGCTTTCAGCTGTTTCCTGACGATCTGGAGCGGATCGAATGGCATATCGGCGATGCGATGGCACGGGTGCCGGTCCTGGCCGAGGGGCGGCTGCAGAAGGTGATCAACGGCCCGATCCCCTATACGCCCGACGGCAATCCGCTGATCGGACCGATGCCGGGCGTGCCGAATGCCTTCGAGGCCTGCGTCTTCACCTTCGGCATCTGCCAGGCGGGGGGCGCGGGCAAGGTGCTGGCGGAATGGGTGACGGAGGGCGCGACGGAATGGGACATGTGGTCCTGCGATCCGCGCCGCTTTACCGGCTGGGAGGACCGCGACTATTGCATCGCCAAGGGCAAGGAAGTCTACGGCCACGAATATGCCATGCATTTTCCGCATCATGTCTGGCCCGAGGGGCGGATGCGGCGGCTGTCGGCGGTGCATGACCGGGTTGCGGCGCAGGGGGCGCAGTTCGGGCCCTACAACGGTTATGAGCGGGCCCTGTGGTTCGCGCGGCCGGGCGACGACGTGACCGAGGCGGGCCAGCGGACCTGGGACCGCGAGGGGCCGTGGTTCAGGGCGGTGGCGGCGGAATGCGCCGCGGTCAGGGATGCCTGCGGCATTCTCGACTTGCCGGGCTTCTCGCGTTTTCGCCTGACGGGCCGCGGCGCGGCGGACTGGCTTGCCGCGCAGATCACCGGCCGGCTGCCGGCGGTCGGGCGGCTGGGTCTGGCCTATTTCGCCGACGATGCCGGTCGGATCGTCACCGAGATGTCGGTGGCGCGCCTGGCCGCGGACGAGATGCTGCTGATCACGGCGGCGACGGCGCAACTGCATGACCGCGACTGGCTGATGCGCCACCTTGCGCCGGGGCTGACGCTGACCGACGAAAGCGCGGACTGGTCGTGCCAGATCCTGACCGGACCGCAGGCGCGGGCGGTGCTGGAGGCGGCAGGGACGGCGGGGGCCGATCTGGCGAAGCCGTGGCTTTCGCATCAATGGAGCCGGATCGCCGGCCGCGACGTCTGGCTGGCGCGGGTGAGTTTCGCGGGCGAACTGGGCTGGGAACTGCATACGCGGCTGGCCGATACGCCCGCGGTCTGGGATGCGGTGATGGCGGCGGGCGAGCCGCTGGGGCTGCGGCCCTTCGGCATGTTCGCGCTGGACGCGCTGCGCCTCGAGAAGGGCTATCGCGCCTGGAAGGGCGACCTTTCCACCGATTACACCGTGTTGCAGGGCGGGCTGGAGCGGTTCGTCGACTGGGCGAAGCCGGAGTTCCGCGGGAAAGCGGCGCTGGCGGCGGAAAAGCAGCGCGGCGTGGCGCGGCGGTTCTGCACCCTGGTGATCGAGGCAGGCCCGCAGGACCCGCCCTATATGGCGACGATCTGGGCCGGCGACAGCGTGGTGGGCGAGGTGACGAGCGGCGGGTTCGGCCATCGCGTCGGGGCGGTGATCGGCCTCGGGATGATCCGCGCCGATCTGGCCGCGGAGGGGCAGGCGGTGGAGGTCGAGATCTTCGGGCGCCGCCATCCGGCCGTGGTGCAGGCGGACCGGCCGCTCTGGGATGCGACCAATGCGCGGATCAGGGCCTAGCCGGTGCCCGGGCGGAAACGGGTCTGCGGGCAGGCCGATGCGGAATTTGCAGTGATGAGGGCGAGATGGCGATAGCGGACAAGGCGCGGGCGGTGGTGATCGGGGGCGGGATCTCGGGCTGTTCCGTGGCCTATCATCTGGCAAGGGCGGGATGGCGCGACATCGTGCTGCTGGAGCGCAGGCGGCTGACCTGCGGCACGACCTGGCATGCGGCGGGGCTGATCGGCCAGCTGCGCGCGAACCAGAACATGACGCGCCTCGCCAAATATTCGGCCGAGCTTTACTATCGGCTCGAGGCCGAGACGGGTGTCGCGACCGGGATGAAGCGGGTCGGCTCGCTGACCGTGGCGCTGACCCCGGCCCGGATGGAGGAGATCCAGCGCCAGGCGACGATGGCCGGGATCTTCGGCGTTGAGGTGAACCGCGTCGGCGCCGCGGAGGTGAAGGACCTCTATCCCTGGCTGAATGTCGAGGGCGTGGTGGGCGCGGTGCATCTGCCCAATGACGGGCAATGCGATCCGGCCAATATCGCCATGGCGCTGGCCAAGGGCGCGCGGATGGCGGGGGCGGCGATCCATGAAGGGGTCAAGGTCACGCGGGTGACGGAAGGCGCGGGCCCGGGCGATGCGCGGCGGGTGACGGGGGTCGATTATGTCGGCCCCGACGGACCGGGGCATATCGCGGCCGATGTGGTGATCAACTGCGGCGGCATGTGGGGGCGCGATCTTGCGGCGCAGAACGGGGTGGCGCTGCCCCTGCATGCGACCGAGCATTTCTATCTGGTGACGGAGCCGGTCGCCGGAATGGGCGATCTGCCGGTGCTGCGGGTGCCCGACGAATGCGCCTATTACAAGTCGGATGCCGGCAAGATGATG
>JBDHSO010000097.1:0-14346 GCA_039808125.1 Rhodobacter sp.
CTGGACAAGATCCTGTCGACGCTGGGGATGAAGGAAGGCGAGGCCATCGTCCACCCCTGGGTGAACAAGTCGCTGGAAAAGGCGCAGGCCAAGGTCGAGGGCCGCAACTTCGACATCCGCAAGCAGCTTCTGCGCTTTGACGACGTGATGAACGATCAGCGCAAGGCGATCTTCAACCAGCGGCTCGACATTCTCGGCGCTGAAGATGTGGCCGAGATCGCCACCGACATGCGCCATCAGGTGATCGACGACATGGTCGACGAATTCATGCCGCCGAAAACCTATCCCGATGCCTGGGATCTGGAGGGGCTGAAGCAGGCCGGCCGCCAACGGCTGAACATGGACATGCCGGTCGAGACATGGGCGGCCGAAGAAGGTGTCGATCAGGCGGCGATGGCCGAACGGATCATCGAGAATTCCGATCGCTACATGGCCGAGAAGACCGAGGCCTTCGGCAAGTCCGCCATGGACCAGATCGAAAAGCAGGTGCTGCTGCAGGCCATCGACGGCAAGTGGCGCGAACATCTGCTGCGGCTCGAACATCTGCGCTCGGTCGTCGGTTTCCGGTCCTATGCCCAGCGCGACCCGCTGAACGAATACAAGACCGAGGCGTTCCAGCTGTTCGAGGCCATGCTCAACAGCCTGCGCACGCAGGTCACGGAACAGCTGTCGCGCATCCGTCCCCTGACCCGCGAAGAGCAGGAACAGATGATGGCGCAGATGTTGGCATCGCAACGGGCGCAGGCGGGCGGGCAAGCGCCGGAGGCCCCGCCCGCTGCCGCCGCGCCCGCAGCAGAGGCCAGCGACGCCGGCGATGCCGCACCGGCCGGCCGGCTGGCGGGGTTCGACGAATCGAATCCGGAAACCTGGGGCAATCCGGGTCGCAACGATCCCTGCCCCTGCGGCTCGGGCGAGAAATTCAAGCACTGCCACGGCCGAATCGTCTGACCGGCGCGGGAATGCGGCACAAACGGGGCGGCCTTCGGGCCGCCCCTGTCATTTCTGGGGGCAGCGGCCCGAAGGTGCCGCGCCCGCGCCATCGCGATGCCCGCATTCACACCGATCCTGCCGGCCGGTGACGTGTGAAAGCGGGTGTCGCGGATGGACAGGAAGCGCAAATATCTGGGTATGGCGGCGATTGTGCTGGTTGCGCTGGGTGCCGGACAACTGGTCCAGACCATGGCCGGCGGGCAGCCGCCGCGGCCGGCCACGCCGGAAAACATCGTCAAGACCGCCGCAGGTCCTGAACCCGCAATACCTGCGGCCATGATGGACCCGCTTCTGTCCGCCGCCTTGCCAGTGGCCCCCGCCGCCGCATCCGTTGATCCCGCGCCAGACACCCTCGCGCCCGGAACGGCAGAGGCAGCCACCGCCGGGCCGGCCACCACCGAACTTGCCGCGCTGACCGCAGAAGTCCCGGCCATGCCGGCCGGTGATACGCTGCCCGCGGTCGATCCTTCGGTCGCAACACCGCCGTTCGCGACCGGGACTGCGGCCACCCCACCCTGCGACCCGGTGCTGACGCTGACGGCGGCGCCACAGGCGATGATCTCCGTCGTCCTGTCGTCGCCCTGTCAGCCGGGCGGCCGCGTAGTGCTGCGCCATGCCGGCCTGACCGTGGCCGAGACGCTGGACGGCAAGGGCATTCTCGTGCTCGACCTTCCGGCGCTGGAGGCCAAGGCGCAGGTCTCCGTCCTGCTGCCGGAGGCAATCACCGCCGAAAGCAGCGTCGAAATTCCCGGGTTGGCGCAGATTCGCCGCTTTGCCGTGCAATGGATGGCCGACGACACCTTCCAGTTGACGGCGCTGGAAAACGGCGCCGCCTATGGCGAGCCGGGCTTCGTTTCGGCCGAGAATCCGGTGTCGCCCAATGGCGGCTATCTGATGTCGCTGGGCAATCCGGCCGATGCCATGCCGATGCTGGCGCAGGTCTATACCTGGCCCGGCGACGGCAAGACCCGAGCCGAACCGGTGATCGAGGCCGCCGTCACCGATCTGACCTGCGGACGCGAGATGCTCGGCCGCACGCTCCTCTCCGACAACGGCCGGGTATCCGCCAAGGATCTGTCGCTGGCGATGCCCGATTGTTCCGCGACGGGCGACATTCTGGTGTTGAATAATCTTGTCGCCGGGACGACACTTGCCGCCGCCAACTAGGGGCGGGCAGGTGCATGTGGCTGACAGCGCGGCGCGCGGCGATCATCGCCGCGCTTTTTCCGGCACCGGCCGCGGCGCAGGATGTGACGCTAATCTCGCGCGAAGGCAATATCGACATTTCCGGCACGCTGATCGGCTTTGACGGCGAATTCTACCGGATCGACTCGCGCTATGGCCCGCTGACGGTGGATGCGCAGGGCGTCATCTGCGAAGGCCCCGCCTGCCCCAGCCTGACCGCCCCCCGCGCCGTCATCCGCATTGCCGGCGCATCCGATGGCGGCAACCGGCTGCTGCCGGGGCTGTTTCACGCCTTTGCCGGTGCGCGCGGCCTCGTTTACCGCGATCTGCCCGCCGGTCCGGGAGAGGATTGGGCCGGCGAAATTCTCGATCCGATCAGCGGCCATGTTCTGGCACAACTGTCCTTCGCCCCGCTGCCCCCCGATGCCGCCAACGCCGCGCTGGCGGCGGGCGCGGTCGACCTGAAGCTCACCTCGCTGACCGAAGCCGGCCTGGGCGCAAGGCCCGTGGCGCTGGATGCGCTGGTGCCGGTGATGGCGCCCGGCAATCCGACGCCCGAGGTCTCGACCGTCGATCTGGCGCGCGCCCTGTCGGGGGAGGCGAAGAACTGGGCCGATCTCGGCGGGCCGGATATGCCCATCGTATTGCATGCGCTGGCGCCCGACACCGATATGGCCCGGGCGCTGGCGCAGCGCCTGGCCGCGCCGATCAAGCCAGACGTCACCCATCCGGACCTGCGGTCGCTGGCCGAAGCGGTGGCCCGGGACCCCTGGGCGCTGGCGATCACCGGGCGGGCGGAGGTGGCGCCCGCCCGTGCACTGCCGCTGACCGACAGTTGCGGCTTTCCGCTGCTGCCGACGCCCATCGCCGTCAAGGCCGACGACTATCCCCTCGCATTGCCGCTTTATCTGGCAACGCCACCGCGCCGCCTGCCGCTTCTCGCACGCGAGTTTCTGGAGTTTCTGGCCACACCGGCGGCCGATGGCGCGGTGGCGGGCGCCGGCTATATCGACCGCGCGATGGAGCGGACGCCAATGACGCAGGACGGGCTGCGGCTGCTGAACGCAATCCGTGGCGCCGGTGAAGACGTGACGCTGGACGATCTGAAGCATCTGGCCGAGGTGATGGATCGCGCCGACCGGCTGTCGCTGACCTTTCGTTTCGAGGAAGGCACGTCGATTCTCGATGCCGGTTCGCAGGAGAACCTTGCGCAGCTGGCGCGGCTGATCGCGGCGGGTCAGTTTCCGGCGCAGGCGCTGATCCTGGCCGGGTTTTCGGATGGCAAGGGCGATGCGCGGGCCAATATGGCGCTGTCCACCGAACGCGCCGCGCGGGTACGGATCGATCTTGCGGCCCTTGCCCCGGATCTGAAGCCCGAGCAGATGCCCCGTGTCGAGGGCTTTGGCGAGGCGCTGCCGATGGCCTGCGACGAAACCGCCGTTGGCCGGCGGTTGAACCGGCGCGTGGAACTCTGGGTCGTGCCCGACTTCACGCCCGAGGCCACGCTTCAGCCCTGAGGCACCGTCCCCGGATCAGAAATACCCCTCTGACCGCAGGCTCAGTTCGCGCGATTTGCCGATGATCAGATGGTCATGCAGGGTGATGCCGAGGGTCCGGCAGGCATCTTCGATCTGGATCGTCATGCTGATATCGGAATCCGAAGGCGTCGGATCGCCTGACGGGTGGTTATGGACCAGAATCAGCGCGCTGGCGTTCAGTTCCAGCGCGCGCTTCACCACCTCGCGCGGGTAGACCGGCACATGGTCGACCGTGCCACGGGCCTGTTCCTCATCGGCGATCAGCACATTCTTGCGGTCGAGAAACAGGATGCGGAACTGTTCCGTCTCGCGATGCGACATGGCCGTGTGACAATAATCCAGCAGCGCATCCCAGGACGACAGGATCGGCCGGTGCAACACACGGGCCCGCACCATCCGCTGCGCCACCGCCTCAAGCAGCTTGAAATGCAGCACCACCGATTCGCCGACACCTTTCACGGCCAACAGCCGGGGCGGCGGCGCGCTGATCACGCGGTTGAAATCGCCGAAGGTGTCCAGCAGCAACCGGGCCAGCGGTTTCACATCCTGCCGGGGGATGGCCGCGAACAGGATCAGTTCCAGCAATTCATAATCCGGCATTGCCGCAGCACCACCTTCGCTGAAACGGGCGCGCAGGCGGGCGCGGTGATCCTTGATATAGCTGGGGAGCCGCCCGGGCAGCGGGGCAGGCTCGGCCTCGGCGTCGTCCCCGTCTGGGGCGAACAGCGGAAGGGAGACATCAGAGAAACCCGGGCGCGACATGGGGCAATATCTGCCACGCCCATGGTTTAAATTCCGTTAACCGAAAATGCGGACCCGCGACGCGGATCCGCCCAGAGGGATCAGTTCTTCATGCCGTCCCAGAACCCCTTGACCTTCGAGAAGAAGGTCTTGCCCTCGGGATTGTTTTCCTCGGACAGCTTCTCGAATTCCCGCAGCATTTCCTTCTGCCGGGAAGTCAGGTTCACCGGGGTTTCGACCGCCAGTTCGATCACCATGTCACCATGGCCGCCGCCCCGCAGCGCCGGCATGCCCTTGCCGCGCAACCGCATCTGCTTGCCCGACTGCGCCCCGGCCGGGACCTTCACCCTGGCCCGTCCGCCATCAATCACCGGCACCTCGACCTCGCCGCCCAGCGCGGCATTCGGCATCGAGATCGGAACGCGGCAGTAAAGATGCAGCCCGTCGCGCTGAAAGATCGGATGATCCTTCACCTCGATGAAGATGTAGAGGTCGCCCTGCGGCCCTCCGCGCAGGCCCGCCTCACCCTCGCCGGCCAGCCGGATGCGCGTGCCGGTCTCGACCCCGGGCGGGATGTTGACCGAGAGCGCGCGCTCCTTTTCGACGCGGCCGGCACCATGGCAGGCCTTGCAGGGGTTCTTGATGATCTGCCCGGTTCCGTTGCAGGTCGGACAGGTCCGTTCGACGGTGAAGAAGCCCTGTTGCGACCGCACCTTGCCCATGCCGCCGCAGGTGGGGCAGGTCTGCGGTTCGGCACCGCCCTCGGCGCCGGTGCCATGGCAGATTTCGCAGGGAACGGCGGTCGGGATATTGATCGTCTTCTGCGCGCCCTGCCACGCTTCTTCGAGCGTGACGCGCAGGTTGTAGCGCAGATCGGAGCCGCGCTGCGCCCGCTGCCGCCCGGCCCCGCCGGGGCTGCCGCGGCCACCCATGAAATCGCCGAACAGATCCTCGAACACATCCGAGAAGGCGCTGGCGAAATCGCCCTGCTGGAAACCGCCGCGTGGACCGCCGGCACCGCCGCCCTCGAAGGCCGCATGACCGAAACGGTCATAGGCGCCCTTCTTCTGCTCGTCCTTCAGGACGTCATAGGCCTCGTTCACTTCCTTGAACTGGGTTTCGGCCTTCGGATTGTCGGCATTGCGGTCGGGATGCAGTTCCTTGGCCTTGGTGCGATAGGCCTTCTTGATCTCTTCGGCGCTTGCTCCGCGCACGACCCCAAGCACTTCATAGAAATCGCGTTTTGCCATGCAAAACCCCTTTCCCAGACCGGAGAAGGGCGGTCCTTTGAGGGACCGCCCTTCGTTCCGGATCAAGCGGTGTTATTTCCGCTTGCTGTTGCCCAGATCCTCGAAGTCGGCATCGACGATGTCGTCTTCATCAGCCGCGCGCGGTGCGTCGGCATCCTCGCCGGCGCCGCCTTCCGTCGCCTGGGCCTTGTAGATCGCCTCGCCCAGCTTCATCGCGGCTTCGGTCAGGTTCTGGACCGCCGATCTGATCTTGCCGGCATCCTCGCCCTTCAGCGCATCCTCGAGCGGACCCATCGCCAGTTCGATCGCCTCGACCGTGGACGGATCCACCTTGTCGGAATGCTCGCTCAGCGACTTCTTCGTCGAATGCAGCAGGCTTTCGCCCTGGTTGCGGGTTTCCACCAGATCGCGGCGGCTCTTGTCGGCCTCGGCGTTCGCCTCGGCGTCCTTGACCATCTTCTCGATCTCGTCATCCGAAAGGCCGCCCGAGGCCTGGATGGTGATCTGCTGCGCGCGCCCGGTGCCCTTGTCCTTGGCGTTCACCGACACGATGCCGTTGGCGTCGATGTCGAAGGTCACCTCGATCTGCGGCACGCCGCGCGGGGCCGGCGGGATCTGTTCCAGATTGAACTGGCCCAGCATCTTGTTGTCGGCCGCCATCTCGCGCTCGCCCTGGAAGACGCGGATCGTCACCGCGTTCTGGTTGTCTTCCGCAGTCGAGAAGACCTGGGACTTCTTGGTCGGGATCGTCGTGTTGCGGTCGATCAGCCGGGTGAACACACCGCCCAGCGTCTCGATGCCCAAGGACAGCGGCGTCACGTCCAGAAGAACCACGTCCTTCACATCGCCCTGCAGCACGCCTGCCTGAATGGCCGCGCCCATGGCGACGACTTCATCGGGGTTCACGCCCTTGTGGGGCTCTTTCCCGAAGAACTTGGTCACTTCCTCCAGCACCTTCGGCATGCGGGTCATACCGCCGACCAGAACCACCTCGTCGATATCGTCCTTCGAGACGCCGGCATCCTTCAGCGCGGCGGCGCAGGGCTTCAGCGACTTCTTGATCAGGTCGTCGACCAGGCTTTCCAGCTTGGCGCGGGTCAGCTTGACCACCAGGTGCAGCGGCTGCCCGGTGTTCTTGTCCATCGAGATGAACGGCTGGTTGATCTCGGTCTGGCTGGCAGACGAAAGCTCGATCTTGGCCTTCTCTGCCGCCTCTTTGAGGCGCTGAAGAGCCATCTTGTCCAGCGTCAGGTCGACGCCATGCTCTTTCTTGAACTCGTCCGCCAGATACTGGACGATGCGCATGTCGAAGTCTTCACCGCCGAGGAAGGTATCCCCGTTGGTCGATTTCACCTCGAAAAGGCCGTCGTCGATTTCCAGAATGGTGATGTCGAAGGTGCCGCCGCCGAGGTCATAGACCGCGATCGTCTTGGTTTCCTTCTTGTCCAGACCATAGGCCAGCGCGGCCGCGGTCGGCTCGTTGATGATGCGCAGCACTTCAAGGCCGGCGATCTTGCCGGCGTCCTTGGTGGCCTGACGCTGGGCGTCGTTGAAATAGGCGGGCACGGTGATGACGGCCTGCGTGACCGGCTCACCCAGATAGCTTTCGGCCGTTTCCTTCATCTTTTGCAGGATGAAGGCGGAAACCTGGCTGGGCGAATATTTCTCGCCGCGCACCTCGACCCAGGCGTCGCCATTGCCACCGTCGACGATCTTGTAGGGGACGAGCTTCTTGTCCTTCTCCACCTCGGGGTCGCCAAGGCGGCGACCGATCAGCCGCTTGACGGCGAAGATGGTGTTCGAGGCGTTGGTGACGGCCTGCCGCTTGGCGGCCTGTCCGACCAGACGCTCCGTATCGGTGAAACCCACGATCGAAGGCGTGGTGCGGGCACCTTCGCTGTTTTCGATGACGCGGGGCTGTGCGCCGTCCATGATGGCGACGCAGGAATTGGTGGTGCCGAGGTCGATACCGATGACTTTGGCCATTGTTATCCCTTTCTGTAGGCGATCCTCCGCCCCGGGGCCCGGACACTTCGGCACCCCCGGTCGGGTATGAATGCATCAGGGCTGATCCCCTTTGCGTGACTGGCCGTATATAGGCAGGTGGGCTTGCGCCTGCAACGGTTCCGGAAAAGACTCTTTCGCGAATTTTGTGCAGCGGAGACGCGAATGACCGAAAACGCCGGGCTGGACATCCGTGGCCTGCGGCTCTGGCGCGAAAGGCTGGGCCGTGCGGCCCAGATGGCATTGGTCGAGGATCTGCACCGCGTCGCGGCGGCGGCACCGTTCTACACGCCCGTCACCCCCGGCGGCCGGCGGATGAGCGTGCAGATGACCAGTGCCGGGCGCCTTGGCTGGGTGACGGACCGCGCCGGCTATCGCTACGAACCCCGCCACCCCTCGGGGGTAGCCTGGCCGCCCATCCCGCCGGCCGTCCTGAGGCTATGGCGCCAGATCACCGGGCTTGCACGCGATCCCGATTGCTGCCTGGTCAATTTCTACGGCGAGGGCGCGCGCATGGGCCTGCATCAGGACCGCGACGAGGGCGACTTCTCCTTTCCTGTGCTGTCCGTCAGCCTGGGGGACGAGGCGCTGTTCCGCATCGGCGGGGTAGAGACGCCCGCCCCGACCGAAAGTTTCTGGCTGCGCTCGGGCGATGTCCTGTTGATGGCGGGCGCGGCGCGGCTGGCCTGGCACGGGATCGACCGGGTGCGGCACGGATCCTCGGCCCTGCTGCCGCACGGCGGCCGGATCAACCTGACCTGCCGGGTGGTCGCCACGGTCGAGGGCGGTTGAAATCCGCGGGCTTTCCGGGTTCTCCTGCAGCGCAAACTGACGACAGGAACAACCATGCCGCAGTGGCGCTGGATTCTGAGGAACTTGGCCCGGCAGCTCTGGTTCCGCGCCACGCTGCTGGGCCTTCTGGGCGTGGCGGCCGCCTTCTTCGCGCTGGTGGCCGAGCGGTTCATTCCCTTTTCGCTGCCCGGCAACATCGGCGCGGATGCGGTGGACAGCATTCTGAACATCATCGCCTCGTCCATGCTGGCGGTGACGACGTTCTCGCTGTCGGTGATGACCTCTGCCTATGGCGCGGCGGCCAGCAGCGTCACCCCGCGCGCCACCCGGCTGCTGGTCGAGGACCCGCTGACCCAGAACGTTCTGTCGACCTTCGTGGGATCGTTCCTGTTCAGCATCGTCGGCATCGTGGTGCTGAAGACCGGGGCCTATGGCGATCGCGGGCGGGTCGTCCTTTTCATCGTCACCATCGGCGTGATCGCGCTGATCGTGGTGATGCTGCTGCGCTGGATCGACCACCTGACGAAGCTTGGCCGGGTCGACGACACGATCTCGCGCGTCGAGGAAGCGACCCGCGCGGCAATGGCGGCCCGGCTGGCCAATCCCTGGCTGGGCGGCCGGCCGCTGAACGATCCCGATCAACCGCTGCCGGCCGGCCAGCCGGTGCGGGCGGATCGGGCCGGCTATATCCAGAACATCGACATGGCCTCGCTGTCCGACCGGGCCGAGGAACTGGCCGCAGATATCCATATCGTCCGGCTGCCCGGCTCTTTCGTCCATGCCGGGACGGTGCTGGCCTGGGTTGGCCCCGGCCCCGCGCCGCCCGGGCCGGTCAATGACCTTTGCGATGCCTTTGCAATCGGATCGGGGCGCAGTTTCGATCAGGATCCGCGCTTTGGCCTTGAGGTGCTGACCGAGATCGCCTCGCGGGCGCTGTCGCCGGCGGTAAACGATCCCGGCACAGCCATCGACGTGATCGGGCGGCAAGCCCGGCTGCTGGCCTTCTGGGGCGCGAACGAGGCGGTCGAGCCGGCGACGGCACCGGAATATCCGCGGCTCTATGCCGCGCGGTTGCAGGACGACGATCTGATGGACGATGCTTTCATGCCCATCGCCCGTGACGGCGCCGGGGTGGTCGAGGTGCAGTTGCGGCTGCAAAAGGCATTGGCGGCACTGGCGCGGATCGGACCGCCCCAGTTCCGCGCGGCCGCGCGGGCCGAGGCCGCGACCGCCTTTCGCCGCGCGGAGGCGGCGATGACATTGCAGGACGATGTGGAGTGGCTGCAACGGGTGCGCCGCAGCGAGGGGCTGGCCGAGCACTGACTCGCTCCGGGCCACCGGCCGTGCCCACCCGCGCCCGACGGGCGTGCGCCGCTAGATCAGGAACTCCGCCAGCGCCTCATCCTCGGTGATGTCGCGATAGGTGAAGTCGGCGGCATCCATCCGGCCGGTGAAGGCCGCGAAATTCTCGGCCCGTTTGGTTTCGATACCGATCAGCACCGAACCGAAGTTCCGCGCCGATTTCTTCAGATATTCAAAGCGCGAGATGTCATCCTCGGGGCCCAGCATCGACAAGAACTCGCGCAGCGCGCCGGGGCGCTGCGGCATGCGCAGGATGAAATACTTCTTCAGCCCGGCATAGCGCTGGGCACGCTCCTTCACCTCTGGCAGCCGCTCGAAATCGAAATTCCCGCCCGAGGTCACGCAGACCACCGTCTTGCCGCGGATCAGGCCCGCCAGCCCCGGCAGCACATCAACCGACAATGCCCCCGCCGGTTCAAGGACGATACCCTCGACGTTCAGCATTTCAAGCATGGTGATGCAGATGCGGTCTTCGGGCGCAAGGAGCACCTGCGCAGGTTTCACCCAGTCCAGCCGGCGAAAGGTAAGATCGCCGATCCGCGCCACCGCGGCACCATCGACGAAACTGTTTACCCGCGGCAGCTTGACCGGGCCGCCATGCTCCAGCGCCGCTTTCAGGCTGGCGCCGCCCAGGGGTTCCACGAAGCGGAATTCCACCGAAGGCGCCACCTCGCGCAGATAGCCCGTCACACCCGAGGCCAGGCCGCCGCCGCCGACGGGCAGCACGACGAGATCGGGCGCGCGGCCCAGCTGCTCCAGCATCTCGACCGCGACGCTGGCCTGGCCCTCGATCACATCGGCATCGTCGAAGGGCGCGAGGAAATGCGCCGCCGTCTCGCGGCAGAAGGCCTGCGCGGCGGCGAGCGTCTGGTCGAAATAGTCGCCGGTCAGTTCGATCGTGACATTCGCACCGCCGAAGGTGCGGGTCTTGTCGATCTTCTGCTGCGGCGTCGTCACCGGCATGAAGATCGTGCCCTGCACATCGAAATGCCGGCAGGCGAAGGCCACGCCCTGCGCATGGTTGCCGGCACTGGCGCAGACGAAATGCCGTTGATCGGGCCGCAACGCGCGCACCTTGCGCATCGCGTTGAAGGCGCCGCGCAGCTTGTAGCTGCGCACCGGCGTCAGATCCTCGCGCTTCAGCCAGATCTCGGCACCGTAGCGGGCCGACAGATGGTCGTTCCGCTGCAACGGCGTTTCGGGAAAGAGGCCACGGATGGCCTGCGTGGCGATGCGGGCATTGGCTGCGAAATCATGCATTCCAAAGCCATGACGCAAGCCGTCCCGCCGCGCAAGATGAGACCTTCCGATGGCCGGCGGGGCGCATCGGCCCGCGCATCGCCGGTTGGGCCGGCCGCTGTGGCGGATGAATCCCGCGGCGCGATTGGCGGCCGGGATGCCTCGTTCTTGCCCTTGCGGCCGTTTCCCGATAATCGCGGGCCAAACCGGCGAGGGAGCCTTTCATGAAAAAGCCCAACAAGGTGGTGCTGGCCTATTCGGGCGGCCTCGACACCTCGATCATCCTCAAATGGCTGCAGACGGAATATGGCTGCGAGGTCGTGACCTTCACGGCCGATCTCGGCCAGGGGGAAGAGCTTGATCCCGCGCGCGAGAAGGCGCTGATGCTGGGGATCAAGCCCGAGAACATCCATATCCTCGACCTGCGCGAGGAATTCGTCGGCGATTTCGTCTTTCCGATGTTCCGGGCCAATGCGGTTTATGAAGGACAATATCTGCTGGGCACCTCGATCGCGCGGCCGCTGATCGCCAAGTATCTGGCGCAGATCGCGCGCGAAACCGGCGCCGATGCCGTGGCGCATGGCGCCACCGGCAAGGGCAACGATCAGGTCCGCTTCGAACTGGGCGTTGCCGCGCTGGAGCCGGGCCTGCAAGTGATCGCGCCGTGGCGGGAATGGGACCTGACAAGCCGCACCCGGCTTCTGGAATTCGCCGAGGAGAACCAGATTCCGATCGCCAAGAACAAGCGCGGCGAGGCGCCGTTCTCGGTCGACGCGAACCTTCTGCACACCTCGTCCGAGGGCCGGGTGCTGGAAGATCCGGCGCAGGAGGCGCCCGATTACGTCGCGCAACGCATCGTTTCGGTGGAAGAGGCGCCGAACACGCCAGAGTTCATCGAAGTGACCTTCGAGAAAGGTGATGCCGCCGCGATCAATGGCGAGGCGATGAGCCCGGCCACGATCCTGACCCGGCTGAACGAATATGGCGCAAGGCACGGGATCGGTTTGCTGGACTTCGTTGAAAACCGCTTTGTCGGCATGAAGTCGCGCGGGGTCTATGAAACCCCCGGCGGCGCAATCCTGCTGGAAGCCCACCGCGGTATCGAACAGATCACGCTCGACAGCGGCGCAGGGCATCTGAAGGATTCGATCATGCCGCGCTACGCCGAACTGATCTACAACGGTTTCTGGTTCAGCCCCGAGCGCGAGGCGCTGCAGGCGCTGATCGACAAGACGCAGGAACATGTCAGCGGCACGGTAAAGCTGAAACTTTACAAGGGAATGGCGCGCGTGGTCGCCCGCTGGTCCGACCACACGCTCTACAGCGAAAAGCATGTGACCTTTGAAGAGGACGCCGGTGCCTACGACCAGAAGGATGCCGCCGGCTTCATCCGGCTCAATGCGCTGCGCCTGCGGCTGATCGCGGCCCGCAACGCGCGCGTCACCCGCAAGGGCTGAGCGGAACAGCCAACCCCGATCGCGCAGCCCTGCCCGACAGCAGGCTGCGCGATTTGCATTCGCAACGAAGGAATCGCGCGGATTCTCCTTGCGCAATGGCGCTGGCCGCGCCCAGATGATCGCGAAGCCCGTCCGTCGCGGCCAGCCGGGGAAAGCATGGCGCTGAATTTCCGCCAGTCCGAAATCCTGGAACTTGCCCGCAGCGACGGGCGGGTGGTCGTGGAGGACCTGGCACAGCGTTTCGACGTGACATTGCAAACCATCCGGCGCGACCTGGGCGAACTGGCCGAAGCCGGGCTGATCGACCGTGTGCATGGCGGGGCGGTCGCGCGGGCCGGCGTGGTAAACCTGGGCTACGAGGCCCGGCGCAAGATGCATGCCGAGGCCAAGGCCGCCATCGCAACGGCCTGCGCGGCGGCAATTCCCGACAATTCCAGCCTGATCCTGAACCTTGGCACCACGACCGAGGCGGTGGCACAGGCGCTGATCCATCACCGCGACATCATGGTGGTGACAAACAACATCAACGTTGCCAACATCCTGCACGGCAATCCCGGCTGCGAGATAATGGTGACGGGAGGTGCGCTGCGGCGATCAGACGGCGGGCTGGTCGGTGATCTGGCAACCCAGTTCATCGAGCAGTTCAAGGTCGACTATGCCATTATCGGCACCTCGGCGCTGGATCTGGACGGCGACCTGCTGGATTACGATCTGGCAGAGGTGCGGGTCAGCCGTGCGATCCTGCGACAGGCGCGGCAGGCCTTTCTGGTGACGGATCACTCCAAACTTGGCCGTTCGGCGCCCGCCCGCATCGGCAGCCTGTCGGAACTGGATCGCATCTTCACCGACCGGCCATTGCCGCAACCGCTGGCGGAACGCTGCATCGGATGGGGTACGGCGGTCGAGATCTGCCCCGACAATGCCTGAGCCGCCCGGCCCGCCCGCCCCTTTCCACCGCATCAGCGCGGGCGGAGCGTCAGTTGCGTCTGCGTCACGATCGCGGCGACCTTGCCGTCCGGCAGCAGAAGTGTCGTCTGCCAGACCTGCGTCGTCCGCCCCAGATGCAGCGGCACCGTAACCGTGCGGATGGTAGTGCCGGCGGGCACGGCCCGAAAGAAGTTGGTCTTGCTTTCGACCGTGGTCGTGCCCTCGTCCGGGCCGATGTTCATGAAGGCGCCGGTGCCGCCCAGATTGTCGGCAACCGCCATCAGCGCACCGCCATGCAGCACGCCATTGCGGTTGATAAGCTCGGGCGTCGCGGTCATCTCCGCCTCGATCCGGTCCTGCCGCGCCGACAGCAGACGCATCCCGATATGCGCGGCAAAGGGCGGCTGGTTCAACGCGGCAGCATGAATGTCGTCCGTCATCCCTGACCCATCTTGCAGGCGGCCATCACGGCCATGTTCAGAATGTCGTTCACGGTCGCATTGGTGGAGCAGATCTGGATCGGCTTCTTCACCCCGGTCAGGATCGGCCCGATCACCGTGGCGCCGGCCATTTCCTGCATCAGCTTGACCGAGATCGAAGCCGAATGCCGGGCGGGCACAACAAGGATATTTGCCGGCCCGGTCAGGCGACAGAACGGATAATGCGCCATCTGGTCCATGTTCAGCGCCACGTCCACGGTCATTTCGCCGTCATATTCGAAATCGACCTTCATGCCGTCCAGCACACGCGGGGCCTGATGCATCTTGGTCGCGCGCTCGCTGACCGGATAGCCGAAGGTCGAGAAGCTGACAAAGGCCACCCGCGGCTCCAGCCCGAGGTTGCGGGCCACGCCGGCGGCAC
>JBDHSO010000098.1:0-14343 GCA_039808125.1 Rhodobacter sp.
TGCTGGCGGTGCGGCACGGGAAGCCGGTCTACCAGCAGCAGTTCGGCCACCGCTGGATCGATCCCGGGGACCCCGCCCGCAGCCGGCCGGCGGACGCCCGCACGCTCTACCGGATGGCCTCCATCTCCAAGCTGGTGACCACCCTCGGCGTCCTGAAGCTGCGCGAGCAGGGCAAGCTGGACCTCGACCGCGACGTCGGCGACTACCTCGGCTTCCCGTTCCGCAACCCGAACTTCCCGGCGGTGCCGGTGACCCTGCGGATGATGCTCAGCCACACCTCCTCGCTGCGCGACGAGGCGGGCTACTACTGGGACGCCGACAGCGGCGTGCACCTCCGCGAGGTGTTCACGCCGGGCGGGCGGTTGCACGGCGACGGCCGGATGTGGGCGAAGAACGCCCCGCCCGGCGCTTTCTTCCAGTACGCCAACCTGCCCTGGGGCGTGGTCGGCACCGTCATGGAGCGGGTCACCGGGGAACGCTTCGACCGCCTCATGCGGCGCCTGATTCTCGACCCGATGGGCCTGCCCGGGGGCTACCACCCGGCCGACTTCCCGCCCGAGGTCCCGGCGGAGGTCGCCACCTTGTACCGCAAGCGCAAGGAGGTGCGCGGCAAGGAGGTCTGGGACCCCAAGGGTCCGTGGATTCCGCAGGTCGATGACCACTCCAGCCGGGCCCCGGCGCCGCGGGCGCGGCCCGACTACGTTCCCGGCACGAACGGGACGCTGTTCGGCCCGCAGGGCAACTGCCGGCTGACGGCGGAGGGCCTTGCCGATATCTTCGCGCGGATGCTGGCCGCGGCTCCCGATGCCTGGCCCTGCTGGTCCTATTCCAACCATGACGTGGTGCGCCATGTCACCCGCTGGGGTCTGGACGACACCGCCGCGCGGAGCTACGCCGTGCTGCTGGCCTGCCTGCGCGGCTCGATCTGCCTCTATCAGGGCGAGGAACTGGGCCTGCCGGAGGCCGAGGTCGCCTATGAAGACCTTCAGGATCCCTATGGCATCCAGTTCTGGCCCGAATTCAAGGGCCGCGACGGCGCCCGCACGCCGATGCCCTGGGTGTCCGACAATGCCGGCGCGGGGTTCACCACCGCGGCGCGGCCCTGGCTTCCGGTCAGCCCCGCGCATCGCCCGCTGGCCGTGGCCGCGCAGGGCAGGGACGGGATGCTCGCGCATTACACGCGCCTCCTGACCTTCCGCCGCGCCCATCCGGCGCTGGTGACGGGCGAGATGTCCATGGTCTCGGTCGCGGGCGAGGTGGCAAGCTTCACCCGCAGCGGCGCCGAGCGGATCTTCTGCGCCTTCAACCTCGGCCCCGATCCGGCGGCGGTCGCGCTGCCGGACGGCGGATGGGACAGCCTCGGCACCGAATTCGGCGGTTGCGCGGCAGACGGGAACACGGTTCAACTGCCGGGCTGGGGCTTCGTTCTCGCCCGGAAAGCGTGAGGAGGAGGGCGGAATGGCGGATCTCGTTCTGAAGAACGTCGAGAAGGCCTATGGCGAGGTCAAGGTCCTGTCGAACATCAACCTCGACATCCGGACGGGAGAGCTGATCGTCTTCGTCGGGCCTTCGGGCTGCGGCAAATCCACGCTGCTGCGGATGATCGCGGGGCTGGAGCGGATCACCGGCGGCGATTTTTCCATCGACGGGGTGCGCATGAACGACGTGCCCCCGGCGCAGCGCGGCATCGCCATGGTGTTCCAGAGCTATGCGCTCTATCCGCATATGACGGTGCGCGACAACATGTCCTTCGCGCTGAAGATCGCGAAGAAAAGCCAGGCCGAGATCGACGCCGCCGTCGACAAGGCCGCGCGGATCCTGCAACTGACGCCCTATCTCGACCGGCTGCCCAAGGCGCTGTCGGGCGGCCAGCGCCAGCGGGTGGCCATCGGCCGGTCGATCGTGCGCGACCCGAAGGTCTATCTCTTCGACGAGCCGCTGTCGAACCTCGATGCGGCGCTGCGCGTCGCGACCCGGATCGAGATCGCGCAGTTGAAAGAGCAGATGCCGAACTCGACCATGATCTATGTCACGCATGATCAGGTAGAGGCGATGACGCTGGCCTCGCGCATCGTGGTGCTGGCGGGCGGCGGCATTTCGCAGGTCGGCACGCCGTTGCAGCTTTACGAACGGCCCGAGAACGAATTCGTGGCGCAGTTCATCGGCAGCCCGGCGATGAACCTGACGGCGGGCGAGGTGACGGGCACCGGCGCGACCACGACGGTGCGGCTGGAAAACGGCGGGACCGCCGTCTCGACGGTGCCGACCCAGGCCGCCGACATGGGGTTGAAGGTCAATATCGGCGTCCGCCCCGAGGATCTGCACGAGGCCGTGGCCGATCCGATCTTTACCGGCCGGGTCGAGATCACCGAGGCCCTGGGCGAGGTCACGCTGCTTTATCTTGCCCGCGATGCGGCCGGGCATCAGGTGATCGCCAAACTGCCCGGTATCCGCCCCGAACTGCGCCATTCCGAGGTTCGCCTCGGCGCCGATCCGGCCAAGGTGCATCTCTTCGCCAACGGCCGTTCGCTGCTGTACCGCTAGGGCGGCACGATCAGTATCGTGACACCGAGCCAGAGGGTGGACAGCGCCACGGCGACAAGGGCCGGTACCCATGGCGTCAGCCGGGGTGCGGGGGCCGAGATGCGGGAGAGGCGGATTCGTTTCACGCCCCATTAAGCGCGCCGAAACCTTTCGGCCGGCTTAATGGCCTCATGTCCGATCTCGCCAGCCCTGCCGGTGCCGTGCCTGCCGCTCCGTGCCCCTTTCCCCAGACCCTGGCCTATGCCGCGGCGGCGGCTGCCATGGGCGCGCGGGCCTTCCGCGCCGATCTCGGCTGTGGCGAGGCGCTGGTCCTCGAACGCCCGGGCCTGCGCCTTGTCACCCGTGGCCCGCATTGGGCCGAGGGCGCCTCCGGCCGCGACCGGCGGCATGCGCTGCGGCGCCTTGCCCGGTTTCCCGGCGCGCTGATGGTCACGCCGGAAGAGCCACTCTGCGGCTTCGGCCTGGTCCCCGTCGTCACGCCGATGACCGTGGCGCTCTGGGATCTGACGGGCGACCTGCGGGCGGGAATGGCCGGGAAATGGCGCAACCGGCTGGCCCGCGCCGAACGCGCGGTGCCCCACCTCGGCCGCGGCGGGGCGGAAACCCTGCGGCATCTGGTTGTGGCCGAGGCCGCGCAGGCCCGCGCCCGCGGCTATCGCGGCCATCCGCCGGCCTTCACCCTGGCGCTGCCGGCCGATGCCATGCGGCTTTGGGAATGGTTCCATGCCGGGCGGCGGGCGGCGGCCATGGCTTTCGTGGTCGAGGGGGCGGCGGCCACATGGCATCTGTCCTGGGCCACGCCCGAGGCGAAGGCCCGCGGCATCCCCGGCCTGATGCTGACCCGCGCCGCCGAGGCGCTGCGGGCCGAGGGCATCCGCCGCCTCGATCTCGGCACGGTGAACGGCGAGGCGGCGCCCGGCCTTCTGCGCTTCAAGCTTGGCACCGGCGCGCGGCTGCACCGCCTTGGCGCGACGGTCTGGGTCCTGCCCGGATGACATGGCGCGCACCGGGGAAAGGCCCCGGGGGCCGGCGGGATCAGCCGGCGGCAGCGGTGCCGGCCCGCGTCGTCCGCGCGTGAAAGATGAAGCCCAGGAAATTCAGCAGCACCTGCGCGGCCAGGATCGCCGTCGATCCGGAATGGTCGTAATCCGGCGCCACCTCGACCAGATCGACGCCGACGATCTCGTGCCGCCGCGCCACGGCCTGAAGGATCTCAAGCACCTCGTAATAGAGAAATCCGCCATGCGAGGGCGTGCCGGTTCCCGGCGCGATCGAGGGGCAGAAGCCGTCGATGTCGATCGTCACGTAAAGCCGCGCGTCGGCGGGGATGCGGTCCACCACCTCGGCCGTGCCCAGCCGGCGCACCTGGCGCACCGACAGGATGTCGTCGCCCATGGCGCGGGCGGCGTCATAGCCGTCCTTCGCGGTAGAGCTGACGTTGCGGATGCCGAGCGCGGTGATTCCGGTCACATAGTCCTTTTCCGCCGCCCGCCGCATCGGATTGCCGTGGCCATGGCGGACGCCGTGGCGCACGTCGACGAAATCGAGATGCGCGTCGATCTGCAGGATATGGATCGGGCCGCGCCCCTCGAAGGCGCGGATGCAGGGGATGTTGACGGAGTGGTCGCCGCCGAGCACCACCGGCAGCGCGCCGGCGTCGAGAATCGCCCGCACGCCCGTCTCGATGTTGGTGTGGCTCTTTTCGGTGTCGGTGTGGACGATATCCGCATCGCCGATGTCGACGATGGTCACGTCGGAGCCGAGATAGGTGCAGTCGTCCTCGTGGTCGTAGGCCCCGGCATGGCCGAAGGAAAACAGCGTCGAGGCCTCGCGGATCGCGCGCGGGCCGAAGCGGGCGCCGGCGCGGAACTGGGTGCCGAAATCGAACGGCGCCCCCAGAATCGCCGCATCGGCCCGGATCGCCCCCCAATCGGCCTGATAGGGCCGCTTGCCGAAGGTGGATATCCCGACGAAGGGCAGGTCGAGCCGCCCCGTTTCATATGCGTTGCGCGCCATTGCATTCCCCTGTCGCTGCGTCCTGCCAATGCGCCGGCAGATTGACCGCCCCCGCGCCCCTTGGCAAGGCCGTGGCAAGCGGGCAGTCTGGCCCCGACAGGAGAGCGAGATGACAGTCACCATTACCGACGACATGGTCGATGCCTACCAGCGCGACGGCGCCGTGCTGATCCCCGGCCTCTGGGCCGATTGGGTGGAACCGCTGCGCGCGGGCGTCGCCCGCAACATGGCCAGTCCCACCAGCCAGATGCCGACGTTGAAGCCGGGCGAGACGGGCGGGTTCTTCGACGATTACTGCAACTGGTCGCGGGTGCCCGAGTTCGAGGAGGCGATCTTCCGCTCCGGCGTCGCCGATGCCGCGGCGCGGCTGATGCGGTCCGAGCGGGTGCAGCTGTTCCACGATCATGTGCTGGTGAAGGAGCCGGGAACGGCGAAGCCCACGCCCTGGCATACGGACGGGCCGTATTACTTTGTCGAGGGCCGGCAGACCGTCAGCTTCTGGTCGCCGCTGGACCCGGTGCGCGAGGCGAGCCTGCGCTGCGTCGCCGGCAGCCATCTGTGGGAGAAGGACGTGCTGCCCACCCGCTGGATGGCAGAGACCGATTTCTACCCGGGCGCGCATGATTACATGCCGGTGCCCGATCCCGAGGCCGAAGGCATGCGCATCCTGGAATGGGAGATGCAGCCGGGCGATGCGGTGGCCTTCAACTTCCGCACGCTGCATGGCGCGCGCGGCAATCTGGCCGCCGGCCGCCGCCGCGCCTTCAGCCTGCGCCTCGTCGGCGACGATGCCCGCTATGTCGAGCGGCCGGGACCGACCTCGCCGCCCTTTCCCGGCCATGGCATGACCGCAGGCCAGCCGCTGCGCGAGGACTGGTTCCCGGTTCTGCCGCGCCGGCCCGTTGCGGCCTAGCCGCGGCTTGCGGCGCGCACCCACGGGATGCGTCAACCGAAAGAGGGAGAGCGCGATGCCGGCTGAAGGCCCGCATGTCGACCCGGCGCGGTTTCGTCCGAAGCGCCATCCGCCGCCCGAGTTCCCGCCACGGCGTGCGGCGCTTTTCGCCCGCACGCCGCCGGCGGTCTTTCCGGTCCTGCTCGGGCTGCTCGGTCTGGCGCTGGCCCTGCGGGTCGGGCTTGTCCGGCTTGGTCTGCCGCCGGCGCCGGGCGATCTGGTGGCGGGCGTGGTCCTGCCGCTCTGGGCCTTTGGCGTCCTCGCCTATGCGGTCAAGCTGGCTCGCCGCCCCGGCGTGATCTTCGAGGATATGCGGGTGATGCCGGCGCGCGGCGGCCTTGCCATGGCCACCGGCGGGGGCATGCTGGCCGCGGCCCTGCTGGCGCCGCATGCGCCTGGCCTGTCGACGGGGCTGCTGTGGACGGCGCTGGGGTTCCATGCGCTCTATGCCCTGCTGTTCCTTTGGGTCTGCATCGGCCTTCCACCCGAGGCGAGGTCGCCCGATCCGGGCTGGCAGATCATCTTTGCGGGCTTCGTCCTCGGCGCACCGGCGGCAGTGCTTCTGGGCCTGCCGGCCCTGGCGCAGGGGCTGCTCGTCGGCATGATACCGATTGCGCTGATCCTGTGGGTCGTTGCGCTGATCCAGCTTTTCCGGGGCAATCCGCCGGCACCGCTGCGCCCGATGCTGGTGCTGCATCTTGTGCCGGCCAGCCTTTTCACATCGGTCGCCGTGCTGATGGGCGAGGAATATTACCGCCATGTCTTCGCGGCGCTGGCGCTGGCGATCTTTCTGTCGCTGCTTGTGGCCGGACGCTGGCTTCTGGCGGCGGGATTCAGTCCGCTCTGGGGGGTGATGACCCTGCCGCTCGCCGCCTTCGCCGCCGCCATGATCCGGCTGGGGGGACCATGGACCCTCGCCGGCATCGGGCTTCTGGCGCTGGCGCTGGTCGCGATACCCTGGATCGCATGGCGCGTGCTGTCGATGTGGGCGCGCGGCAGCCTTGCCGCGAAGACCAATGCGGCCGAGGCCTGACGGCGACCGCAATCCGTTGCCGCCCGGCCGGATCGTGACCGCAATGTGATCGCCGGCGGGCGCAGGAACCCGCCCGCGACGCATGCGAGGTTTTGACGGGCGGGCGCGTCTCATGTAGGGACATGGCGCGCGCAGGAAGGGACAGGTCAGTGCTGCGATTCATCGGTTCGTTCTTCGGTGCCATCTTCACAGCCGTCACGCTGGGCATCCTTTTCGGGGCGCTGACGGTGGGCGCCATCCTGTGGATGTATTCCTACGACCTGCCCAGCCACGAGCGCCTGGCGCAATATGCCCCGAAGACCATCAGCAGGATCTATACCGGCGAGGGCCAGATCCTGGACGAATTTGCCAAGGAGCGCCGGCTTTTCGTCCCCGCCTCGGATATTCCCGATCTGGTGAAGCACGCCTTCGTCTCGGCCGAGGACAAGAACTTCTACAGCCATCACGGCTATGATGCCGGCGGCATGGTCTCGGCCCTGATCGACGCGGTGAAATCGCGCGGGCAGGATGTCCGCGGCGCCTCGACCATCACCCAGCAGGTGGCGAAGAACTTCCTGCTCGACGGTACCCGCAAGGGCGCCAAGGGGGTCGAGCGCAAGATCCGCGAGATCATCCTGGCCACCCGGCTGGAACAGTCGCTGTCGAAGGACCGGATCCTCGAACTCTACATGAACGAGATCGACCTCGGCTTCCGCAGCTTCGGCGTGGCGGCGGCGGCACAGACCTATTTCAACAAGACGCTGGATCAGTTGACCCCGGGCGAGGCGGCCTATCTGGCGGCACTGCCGAAATCGCCCGGCAAGGGTCTGCGCCCGGTGCAGGAATACGACCGCGCGGTCGAGCGGCGCAACTATGTCCTGCGCGAGATGTGGCAGAACGGCTATATCGACGAGGCGACCTACACCGCCGAGAAGAACCTGCCGCTGAAGACGGTGATGGCCGGGGATTACCCCAGCTACCGGACCGCGCTGCCACGGCGCAACTACTTTACCGAAGAGATCGCCCGCCAGCTTTCAACCAGCTTCGGCGAGGATGAGTTCTACAACGGCGGGCTGACCATCCGTGCCACCATCGACCCCGAGCTTCAGGTCGATGCCGCCCGGGCGCTGCGCACCGCGCTGGAGAAATACGACCGCGGCATCGGCGTCTGGCGCGGCACCGGCAAGACCATCCCGGCCGACCAGTTGTCGGGCGAGGAAAACTGGCGCGCGGCGCTGTCGGCGGTCGACGTGCCGCGCGACATCGCCGGCTGGCATCCGGCCGTGGTGCTGGAGCTGGGCGAGAAATCGGCCCGCATCGGCATCGAGGACGTGGAGGAGGACGAGGACGGCCATTTCATCCCGGCCGAGGATGTGACCTGGGCGCGCAAGCGGCTGTCCGACGGCAAGCTGGCCAAGAAGGCCAGGGTCCCCGCCGATCTGGTCGATGTGGGCGATGTTGTGCTGGTCCGGGCCGTGACCGACGACGGGACCGGCGCCTTCCGGCGCTGGTCGCTGCGCCAGGTGCCCGAGGTGCAGGGCGCCTTCATGGCGATGGACGTGAATACCGGCCGCGTGCTGGCGATGCAGGGCGGGTTTTCCTACGAATATTCGATCTTCAACCGCGCGACGCAGGCACAGCGGCAGCCCGGATCCTCTTTCAAGCCCTTTGTCTATGCCGCGGCGCTGGATTCCGGGTTCACCCCTGCCACCATCGTCGTCGACGCGCCGATCGAGGTGGACACGCCGCAGGGCCTCTGGACGCCGAAGAACGCATCGAACAAGTATTACGGCCCCGCGCCGATGCGCACCGGGATCGAGCAGAGCCGGAACCTGATGACCATCCGCATCGCCGAGGAGATCGGCATGCAGACCGTCGCCAGCTATGCCGAGCGTTTCGGCGTCTACGACCGGCTCAGCCCCTATCTGGCCAATGCCCTCGGGGCGCAGGAAACCACGCTTTACAAGATGGTGGCGGCCTATGCGATGTTCGCCAATGGCGGCGAACGGGTGGATCCGACGCTTGTCGACCGGGTGCAGGACCGCTATGGCCGCACCATCTATACCCATGACCGCCGGATCTGCGAAAACTGCGCGGCGGGCGAATTGCCCCGGGGCGAGGGCGTCACCATCACCTCGAACCGCGAACGGGTGATGGATGCGATCACCGCCTATCAGTTGACCTCGATGCTTCAGGGCGTGATCCAGCGCGGTACCGGCCGCGGCATCAACCTGCCGGTCCCGGTGGCCGGCAAGACCGGCACGACCAACGATGCCAAGGATGTCTGGTTCATCGGCTTTACCTCGAACATCGTGGCCGGCTGCTACATCGGCTATGACCAGCCGCGCTCGCTGGGCGAGGTGTCGGGCGGCGGCTTCTGCGGCCCGGTGTTCCAGAGCTTCATGAAATCGGCGATCAAGAAATACGGCGGCAGCGAGTTCAAGGTGCCCCCGGGCGGCTATTTCGTGAAGATCGATCGTTTCACCGGTGGGCGCCTGCCCGACGACGCCTCGGGCGACAATGTGGTTGCGGAATATTTCCGCGAGGGCGAAGAGCCGATCTTCGGTCTGGGCGCGCTGGTCGACGGCGGCTTTGCCATGGGCCAGAACCTGCCGCTTTATGCCTATGGCGAAGAGGATTCCGGCGGCCAGGCGGTGACGACCGCCACCGGCGAAACCAAGGTGATTCCAAAGAAGGCAGATTTCGGCACGGTGTCTTCGGGCGGGCTGTACTGAACGGGCCCCGCGGCACCGCCGCACGCGGCGGCGCACTTGCCCTGCGGCGGGGCAGGGGATATCAGCGCATGCGACGAAGAAGGGGTGAATGATGCGCGCCGAGACGCAAGAGAATGTCGACCGGGTCCGCAAGTCTCTGGCGCTGCTGGCGCAGCGGATGGACTGGGACACCGCACCCCACCGGCTGGAAGAGTTCAATGCGCTGATCGAACAGCCCGACCTGTGGAACGACCCGCCCCGCGCGCAGAAGCTGATGCGCGAGCGGCAGTCGCTGATGGATCAGGTGAACGGCTACCGGCTGATCGAGGCCGGGCTGACAGACAATATCGGGCTGATCGAACTCGGCGAGGCCGAGGGCGAGGATGAAATCGTCACCGAGGCCGAGACGGCGCTGAAGGCGCTGGTCGAGACGGCGGCACAAAAGGAGCTGGAGGCGCTGCTGAACGGCGAGGCCGACGGCAACGACACCTTCCTTGAAATCAACGCCGGCGCCGGCGGCACCGAAAGCCAGGACTGGGCCGAGATGCTGGCCAGGATGTATACCCGCTGGGCCGAGCGTCGCGGCTTTGCCGTGGAGATGCTGTCGGAAACCCCGGGCGAAGAGGCCGGGGTGAAATCGGTCGCCTACAAGATCTCGGGCCACAATGCCTATGGCTGGCTGAAGACCGAGTCGGGCGTGCACCGGCTGGTGCGGATCTCGCCCTTCGGCTCGGGCGACAAGCGGCAGACCTCCTTTGCCTCGGTCTGGGTCTATCCGGTGGTCGACGACAACATCGCCATCGAGGTGCTGGACAAGGACATCCGCATCGACACCTTCCGGTCCTCGGGCGCCGGCGGTCAGCACGTCAACAAGACCGACTCGGCCGTCAGGATCACCCACTTCCCGACCGGCATCGTGGTGACAAGCTCGCTGAAATCGCAGCACCAGAACCGCGACATCGCGATGAATGCGCTGAAGGCGCGGCTCTACCAGATGGAACTGGACCGGCGTTCGGCGGCGATCAACGAGGCGCATGACGCCAAGGGCGATGCCGGCTGGGGCAACCAGATCCGCAGCTATGTGCTGCAACCCTACCAGATGGTGAAGGATCTGCGCACGGGGCATGAAACCAGCGACACCCAGGGCGTGCTGGACGGCGACCTGGACGGTTTCATGGCGGCGACGCTGGCGCTTGACATGACGGGCAAGAGCCGCGCGGATGCCTCGGAGGAATGACCGGCGGCGGCCCTGCGGCCATCGCACGGAAATGACTGAACATTCTGCATTTTGAGAACGCGCTTTCCCGGATTAGGCTTTGCCCGCGACATGGCGGGGGGAGGACCGGGATGAACGAGACGACGGCAGCGGCGCAGCGCGCGCCCGAGACGCTGCAACTGGATATGAGCGACCTGCGCTATGCCCTGTCGCATGGCTGGGCGGATTTCAGGCGCGCGCCGATCTATGGCCTGCTCTTTGCCAGTTTCTATGTCATCGGCGGTTGGCTGATCGTCTGGGCCGTCTCGACCGAGGGCCAGATCTGGTGGACGCTGCCCGCCGCCGCGGGCTTTCCGATCCTTGGCCCCTTCATCGCCTGCGGGCTTTACGAGGTCAGCCGCCGGCTGGAACTGGGCCTGCCGCTGTCGATGGGCGAGGTCTTCGGGGTGATCTTCCGCCAGAAGGATCGCCAGATCCCGTCGATCGCGGCGATGACGGTGGTGTATTTCCTGTTCTGGAATTTCCTTGCGCATATGATCTTCGCGCTGTTCCTCGGCAATGCGGTGATGACCAATGTCTCGACCACGTTCGAGGTGTTCCTGACCCCGGCCGGCCTGTCGTTCCTGATCTTCGGCACGGCGGTGGGCGCGGTGTTCGCGGCGCTGTTCTATGCGCTGATGGTGGTCAGCCTGCCGATGCTGCTGGACCGCGATGTCGATTACGTCACCGCCATGCTGACCAGTTTCGCCCTGGTGCGCGAGAATCCGGCGATCATGCTGGGCTGGGGCGCGCTGATCGCGGTCTGCCTGTTCCTGGCCATGCTGCCGGGATTTCTGGGGCTCTTTGTCGTGCTGCCGGTCTTCGGGCATGCAAGCTGGCATCTTTATCGCCGCGCCATCGAATAGCCCCTGTCTGCCCCCCGGGGCGCTGGCCATGAAAAAACCCCGCGGCGGATGCGGCGGGGTTCGTGGCATCGGCGATGCGGCAGGAACGGCGGCGGGTCAGGGCGCCAGCGGCTCGGCTTTCGCAGAAGCCGCCGCCGCGGCGGCCGGAGCCTGCGCCGGAGCGCCGGGCACGGCTGGCCGGCCCTGGGCCAGCGGATCTTCCTGCCGCTGCACCGAGCCTTCGAAATGCGCGCCCGATTCGATGGCGATGGTCTTGTGGATGATGTCGCCTTCGACCCGCGCGGTCGAGGTAAGGCGCACCTTCAGCCCGCGGACCCGGCCGATCACCCGGCCGTTGACCACGATGTCATCGGCCACGATCTCGCCCCGGATCGTGGCGCTTTCGCCCACGGTCAGCAGATGGGCGCGGATGTCGCCCTCGACCGTGCCCTCGACCTGGATGTCGCCGGTGGTGCGCAGGTTTCCGACCACGGTCAGATCCGAGGACAGGATCGACGTCACTGCCTTGCCCTTGCTGGAGGAGGGCGAGAAATCCATCTGCGGCTTCACGGCCGGGGTCTCCGTCGTCTTGGGCTTGTCGCCCTCGGGTTTCTGGCCGGGCTCGTTGATGCGGCTCTTGGAAAACATTGGACGCTGCCTTTAATTGCTCGCTGCCTTGATGAAGGGTACCGGGTTGACCGCAGCCCCCCCGATGCGCACTTCATAGTGAAGGTGAGTGCCGGTCGACCGGCCCGAATTGCCCATATCACCGATCCTGTCGCCGCGCGACACCTTTTGTCCGACCTGGACGCGGATCTGCGCAAGGTGGCCGAAGCGGGTTTCCACGCCGAAGGGATGCTGGATCTTGATCAGCCGGCCATAGCCGTTTTCCCAGCCGGCATAGGTGACGGTGCCGTCGGCGGTGGCATAGATCGGTGCGCCGTAATCGCCGGCGAGATCCTGGCCCTCGTGCCGGCGGTAGCCGCGGCCCAGGGGATCGTTGCGGCCGCCGAAACCGCTCGTCCAACGCACGGCCGAGCGCACCGGCATGCCGAGCGGGGTCTTCACCACCGCGAGCCGGTACAGGTTCACATCCTCGAAGGATTTCAGGATCGCATTCGCCCGCAGTTCCTCGGCCGAAAGCGCGCCTCCCATGGAGGAGGCGACGATGGGCGTCAGCGGGCCGCCCTGGCCCGAATAGCCGCGGCGCACGGCGTCCTTCAGGTCATCGGGGTCAAGACCGGCGGCGCGGAACATCTTGTCCAGCGGCTCCATCGAGACGGCGACGGCCTCTTCCAGCTTGGCAAAGATCGCATCGTTGCGCAGTTCGGTCTGGCGCGCATCGGCCGCGGCCTCGGCCAGTGCGGTTTCCGCTGCCGCGCTGCGGGCATCGCTGGCGTCGCGGTCGCGGGCGGTATCGGTCAGCGCATCGGTCATGTAGTCAAGCGTGGCGATCACATCCTCGATCCGGCCCATCTCGGTCTTGCCGTCGCCCTTCTCGTTCAGCGCCAGCGTCAGCCGGTCAACCTCGGCGCGGGCGGTATCGCGGTCCTTCAGCACCGTGCGCAGCGTGTCCTGCACCACGTCGATGCCGGTTTCCAGCTCGCGCCGGCGGTCTTCCGAGGCGAGAAGCGCCTCCTGCATCTTTGAGACCTCGCCCAGGGCGGAGTTGAAGCGTTCCTGCGCCGAGACCGCCTCCTGCACGCGCAGGTCGCGGTCGGCCGACAGGACGGTCAGCCGCTCCTCGAACATCTGGCGGCGCAGCGCCGCCTGTTCGCGGGCCGATCCCGCGCCGATGGTATCCATCATGATCAGGGCGGTGGCGATGATCGACCAGGCGATGCCGAGGCCGCCCACCGTTGCCGCGATCACCTGGGTTGCAGGGCGCAAACGGATGAAATGGGTGCCATGGTCAGATTTGAGAAACAGCCGCTGCTCGGGAAATATCCGCTCGAGCTGGGCGTTGATCTTGACGGCAAGACGGGTAATCACGCGGGTTCGGTTCCGTATTTCGGGGCGTCGCGCGACGGCCGCGCCGTCCGCCTTGGGCCCGGGCGGGGATGGCCTTGATTAGCGGCAGCGTGGCAGGCCTGCAACATTCTTGGGCCGGGTCGGAAATATCACGGCCAAACCTTGCCGGATTTCGGCAGATTCCCGCCGATCAACCCCTGGCGCCGCGACCTTCTCAGGTCATCGCAACATATCCGTGCGGGTGGTGCGGAGCGCTGCGAGGTGGGCGGATGCAAGGCAGTTGGCATCTGTCTTGCCGTATCGGGTGGCAACGGCTGCGATGCGTTTGAGCGTGCTAAAGAACCGTCCGACGAGATTGCGCTTTCGATACAGGATCCGGTCAAGAGCAGGAACACGCATGCGGTTGGGCATCGGCCTCCGTACCAGAAGAGGGTCGGGCAGATATTCGACGTGATGGCTCCGGTATGGCCCCGGGTTCGCCGGCAGCACCTGTCACGACCCCAGACTCGCCAGCCTATCTGCGGCCGGACACCCGTCATGCGGCTTGCCCGGCTGTCCGTCTGAGCAGGATCTGCCGCCCCGCCGCATCCAGCAGCGCGTGGATTTTCGTCGTCAGTCCGCCCCCCCCCGCGACCCATGGTGAGGCGGGCCGGACATTGATCCGGCGGATCAATGTCCCGACAAACGGATCGCCCCTGTTTTCGGACGGTTCGCCCCGTGCCGGTGGATCCGGGTCAAAGATGAGGCGATCATGCGGAGGTCCCCATCGCAAGACTCTGATATGGCGTGCAGAACACGCGCCCGATGCCCGGCGCCGCGCCAGCGATTGAAACGGTTTGCGCAAGCCGCATGGGGACCATTGCGCGCCGGAATGTCCGCCCAAAGAGCGCGGCCGTCCGCAGGCGCCCGAATATCCCGTCAGGACTTTGCGATCATCCACCCGCGTCACGCCCGGCACATTTTCGTCGGGCGCGGCGGTTCACTCCAAATCCGCCAGATCGAAACGCGCGGTGGCTCGCCTCCCACCTCACCGA
>JBDHSO010000099.1:0-14209 GCA_039808125.1 Rhodobacter sp.
CGCGCGGCCTTGTCACACCCGTGCTGTCCTATGAGGAAATCGGTACCGACAGCCGGCCGGCCCTGCTGGGTCAGGTTGCGGCATGAACGGGTTGATTGCTCAGCTTTCCGCCCTGTCCGGCCTTGCCGAGGGCATGATCTGGCAGGCGGCGCTGGTGTTCCTGCGCGTTGGCGGTTTTGTCGCGATGCTGCCGGCGCTGGGCGAACAGGCCCTGCCGACGCGGGTGAAACTTGCGGCGGCCGTCGCGATCACCCTGATCGTGGCGCCGGGGGTCGGGATCTCTGCCGGCGCCGCCCCGGGCCCGCTCGCACTGATCGCCGAGGCCGCAACCGGCCTGGCGCTGGGCTTTGGATTGCGGCTGACGGTTCTGGGCCTACAGATGGCCGGGACGCTTGCGGCGCAATCGCTGTCTCTGGCGCAGATGTTTGCGGGGACGGGGCCTGAACCCGCGCCGATCGTCGCGAACCTGCTGTTCCTGTCCGGCGTGGCGCTGTTTCTGGCGATGGGCGGGCTGGCCCGCAGCGTTGAACTTCTGCTTCTGTCCTACCAGATGGTCCCGTTGGGGGCGGCGCCGGACCCTGCGGCCCTTGCCAGTTGGAGTCTTGGTCGGGTCGTCCGGATCTTTGCGCTGTCTTTCGCGCTTGCGGCGCCCTTCGTGCTTGCGGCCCTTCTCTACAACCTCGCGCTTGGGGCCATCAACCGCGCGATGCCGACCTTGATGGTCAGTTTCATCGGGGCGCCGGCGCTGACGCTGGGGGGGCTGATCCTGCTCGCGCTCGCGGCCCCGCTCGTGCTCGAGATCTGGCGGGCGGCGATGGATCGGGCGCTTGCCGCGCCTTTTTCGGGATAGGCCATGGCAGAGCAGGATGATGACAGCAAGGAATTCGCGCCATCGCAGCGCCGTCTCGACAAGGCCCGGGAAGATGGCGATGCCATTCGGTCGGAGGAATTGCAGGCCGCCTTTGCCATGGCCGGCCTCCTGCTCGCGCTGGCTGTTGCGGGCGGCTGGGTTGTCCGCGAGGCAGGCACCGCGGGGGCAGAGTTTCTCTCGCGGCCGGACTTACTCACCCGCTCCGGCGCCGCCGAGACGGCCGGCCTGGCGCTGCGGATGTTCGGCCTGCCGCTCCTTTTGCTTGCGGGTCCGGCGCTGGCGGTGCTGGGCTGGCTGATCGGATCCAGGGGGCTGGTCCTTGCACCGTCACGGCTGGCGATCAAGTTCTCCCGCCTGTCGGTCATCGGCAACGCGACGCAGAAATTCGGTCGCGCCGGTCTGGTCGATTTCGCGCGCCGTGCGTTGAAGATGCTGGTCATCGGCACGGTTCTGGCGCTTTACCTGACGGCCGGGGCCGATGTGCTGTTTCAATCGGCGCGGCTGGACACCGGGCAGATCGCATTGCTGATGGGCGACCGGATCCTTGGCTTTCTCGGTCTGGTGGTGCTGATCGCCGCCGTCTTCGGGGCTGCCGACTATCTCTGGCAGCGCATGGAGTTCCTGCGGCGTCACCGCATGACTCGAAAGGAAATGACCGATGAGATGAGGGACAGCGAAGGCGACCCACATCTCAAGGCCGATCGCCGCCGTCGCGCGCAGGAGATTGCGAACCGGAAGATGCTGGTCGACGTGCCGAAGGCCGATGTCATCATCGTGAACCCGACACATTACGCCGTCGCCTTGCGGTGGGATCGCAGGAAAGGACATGCGCCGGTCTGCGTGGCCAAGGGTGCCGACGAGATGGCGGCGCGGATCCGCACCCTTGCGCAGGAGGCGGGCGTTCCGATCCGCCGCGATCCACCGACGGCGCGTGCCCTTTTTGCGGTCCTCGATGTCGGGCAGGAGATTCGGCGCGAACATTACGCGGCCGTGGCCGCGGCGATCCGGTTTGCCGATGCACTGCGCCAGCGCGCGGGGAAACGGGGTGCGACATGAAGGATGAGCCTCTGTCGCGGCTGATCGCAATGGCGGCCATGGTTCTCGACGCAAGAAGCGCTGCCCTTCGCAAGACTCAGGCCGCTTGCGCGGCACTGAAGGTGCAGCGGGAGGCGCTCGACCATCCTGCTCCGGAGCCGGCAGATCTGGGTGCGGCAAGGGCAGCGCTGGCCTATGAGGCATGGGCCGCCGTCCGCCGCGCCGAGATCGACGCGCGTCTGGCCGCGCAGCAGGCGCAGGCAAAGACGCAGATGGCGGAAGCCCGCCATGCGTTCGGACGCCATCAGGTTCTTGAGCGGATGAAGGGATTGCGGCGCTGATCAGCCGTCCTGCCGCGCGATATCGGTGATCAGCACGTCGGTGATGGACGGCCCGAGAATACCCGCGGCCTTTTCGGTCAAGGCCTTGCGCAGGAAGACGAGGTTCGACGCATCGGTGAAGGATCCGCGGAAGCCACCGGTGTTGGCATGGTCGAACAGCACCTGCAGGAAGGCGTCCCGCAGCTTCGGCTCCTTCGCATAGACGGCCTCCGATGTGCCGGCGGCGATTTCGAGGCTGAGCGTCAGGATCACCATCGACACAATGCGTCCGCCTTCCAGAACCGGAACGATGAACTGATTGTTCAGCTTTACATATTCGGGCTGGGCGGCCGTGTCGCTACCCTCGTCGCCATGGCCGCCTTCGGCCGCGGTGTGGTCCCCGCCGGCACTGGCGCCGGGACGCATCAGAAAGCCTGCACCGCCCCCGGCAACGATGCCGAGAAGGGCGAGGATCACGGGAAGAAGTTTGCGCATGGCGGCTCAGAATGGCAGGAGCACATCGGCCACCTGCTGGCCGTAGCGCGGTTGCTGTATTTCGGAGATGCGGCCACGACCGCCGTAAGAAATCTGGGCCTGGGCGATCTTGTCATAGGTTATTTCATTGCGGCGCGAGATATCGGCAGGTCGCACGAAGCCGGTGACGATCAGCTCGCGCAATTCGTAGTTGACCCGTACTTCCTGGCGCCCCTCGACGCGCAGGACGCCATTCGGCAATTCGTCCACCACCGTTGCCGCGACGCGCAGCGCCAGCTTTTCGGACCGTGCGATATCGCCGTTGCCGGAAAAGGAAGAGGCAGACGAGGTTTCTACAGCATCGGCCATGCTGGCCCCTTCGGGCAGGTTCTCGTCAAGCCGCTGTGGAATGCCGAACATCTGCGGAATGCCCATGCTTTGGCTTCCGGTGCGGTTGCGGCCGGATGAGTTCGACATCTTCGCACTGTCGTCTATCTCGATCACCACGGTCAGGATATCGCCCCGGCGCGCGGCGCGTCGGTCGCCCAGAAGCGATTCCGACCCCGCCGTCCAGAGCGAGGAGGTATCGGTCGGCCCCGAGGGATCGGCTACCTCCGGCATGGGTGTCGAATAGAGCGCATATTGCGCATTGCTGCCCTCGACCGGCGTAAACCCGGGCGCCCGGCCGACCTCGGCCAGTTGCGAACACCCCGCGGCAAGCAGACAGAGAAGAAGCGGAAGGCGGTTCAAGGCAGTTCTCCGACATGGACGGCGCCATCCGGACCGATGACGCCGGTGACAGTGGTGCGCGAGCCAAGGTTCATCACCCGGATTTCCTCGCCTGCGCCGCCGCGGGCCAGTGCCCGGCCCTCTGCGCGGATGCTGAGGCCGCCGCCCTGGTACAGAAGAACGACAAGAGCGTTGCGTTCGACCAGTGCCGGCGCGCCGAGGTCGGCGGTGCGGACGGGCCGTCCGGCATAGATCGCGACGCGGGTCTCCAGTCCGACGGCCGCCTCGGGGGAGGCTGCAGCCCCGGCAATCTCGGCATCGACCGTCATCACATCGCCTTCGGCAATGACCGTGCGGGCTGGCAATGTCCGCGTGGCAATCAGGCTGTCGGCCAGAGCGGCGCCGGGAAGCAGGGTAAGGATCAATGCCAGCCGCATCAGCGAACCTGCGTGGTAGCGGCGAGCATCTGATCGGCCGCGGTAATGACCTTCGCGTTCAGCTCATAGCCGCGCTGCGCCTTGATCAACTCGGTGATTTCGCGAACGGCATCGACCGAACTTTCTTCAAGATACCCCTGCCGCAGGCTGCCCATCCCCTCACTTCCCGGATTGGCAACGATGGGGGTGCCGGAGGCGGCAGTTTCGAGAAAGAGGTTCGAGCCGATCGCTTCCAGCCCCTTTTCGTTGACGAAGCCGGTCAGGGTCAGTTGCCCCAGCAACTGTGGCTGCACCTGGTTCTCGAAATAGGCATAAACCTCGCCCTCGACATTTATCGCAATCGAGGTGGCGTCCTGGGGAATGGTAAGTCCGGGCGCGACCGGATAGCCGTCAGAGGTGACGATCTGCCCTTCGGCAGAGCGTTTCAGCGACCCGTCGCGGGTATAGGCCGACCCGCCGGAGGGAAGCGTCACCTCCAGATAGCCGGTGCCGTCGATGGCGAGATCGAGATCGCCCCCGGTGGCCGACAGTGATCCCTGCGCCAGCACCACCGATACCGAGGCCGGGCGTACCCCGAGACCGATCTGCACTCCGGTGGGCAACATGGTGCCATCGCTTGCGGAAACCGTGCCCGGCCGTGCCAGCTGCTGATAATGCAGATCGGCGAAATCGGCGCGGCGGGCGTTGTAGCCCGTGGTCGACATGTTGGCGAGGTTGTTCGAGACCACGTCGACCTTCATCTGCTGGGCCGCCATGCCGGTTGCGGCAATATGCAGGGCCTTCATCTCTACCTCCCCAGGGTCTGGATCACGCTGCGGGCACGATTGTCCTCGGCATCAAGAAATTTCTGCCCCATCTCATAGGCGCGCTGAACCTCGATCATCCGGGCAATTTCGGTCACGGGATTGACGTTGCTGTCTTCGAGAAATCCCTGCATCAGTGTGGCGCCCTCGGCGGGCTGCACGGCGCCGCCGTCGAACAGCACGCCGGATTGGTGGCGCAGGGCTTCGGGATCGGTCGGAAGCCACAGGCCGATCTGGCCCGCGGCCGCGCCATTTACCGATAGCGTGCCATCGGCCCCGAGCAGCGCCGTCGCACCCGGAGGCACGAAGACCGGCGCCCCCCCCGCGTCGAGCAGACGATAGCCTTCGGGGGTGACAAGTTCGCCCTCGGCCGAGGGAGTGAATGCGCCGGCCCGCGTAAGCCGGTTTCCCTGCGGGGTCTCGATCAGAAAGAAGCCGTCGCCCTGAATGGCAAAGTCGAAGGTACCACCGGTCTGGCTTAGGCCGGCCTGCGACAGGTCGACGACACGTCCCGTGGCATGCGGGACCGACAGCGAAGCCTCGCCTTCGATCCGGGCGACATGTTCCGCGAAGATCACACCCTCGCGCCGGAAGCCGGCGGTCGAGAGATTGGCGATGTTGTTCGCCACGATCTGCATTTCCTGCATCAATCCCGACTGGCGGGCCAATGCGACATATCCGGCGGCATCCATCGCTATCGCCCCGCGATGGCGGGGAGGACCGCGCCGGTGAAGAAGGCGACGAGGGTTCCTGTCATGAAACTCATCGAGACCCAGAAGACGGCCATCATGGCCGCGACCTTGGGCACGAATGTCAGCGTCATTTCCTGAACCGAGGTCAGCGCCTGGAAGAGGCCGATCACCACGCCGGCGACAAGAGCCACGACCAGAAGCGGCGCCGAGATCTTCACGGCAACCCAGAGCGCCTGGCGCAGAAGGTCATAGATTTCGGCCTCGGTCATACCGGCATTCTCAGAATTTCCTGATAGGCCTCGACCACCCGGTCGCGCAGCGTGGCGACCGTTTCGACCGCCAGTTGCGACGAGGCGAGGGCTTCGACAAGGGCATGCGGATCGGCGCGGCCGGTCATCGCGGCCCGCGCCGTCTGTTCATGCATCGCCAGGGCTTCGGTGAAGTTCTCCACCATCAGGCCAAAGGTCGCACCCTCCCCGGACGATGGCCCCGGCGCCGCGGCCGTTCTGGCCCGGGCATAACTCTGGGCGGCGACATGGGTTATCGCATCCATTCTGGATCTCCTTATCGGCGCAGAAGGTCGAACAGGCTCTGTGTCATCTGGCGGGCCTGGTCGAAAAGTTTCAGATTGGCTTCGTAGCTGCGCTGGGCTTCGCGCGCGTCGGCGATCTCGATCACCAGATCGACGTTTGAGCCGGAATAGTAGCCGGCCTCGTCGGCCAGGGGATTGGCGGGATCATAGATCCGTGGCAGTTCGGTCCGGTCCAGCCGAACGGGGCCGGTTTCGACCAGACCGCTGTCCATTTCGGCATGAAAGCCGATCAGCTTGCGGCGGTAGCCGGGCGTATCGGTATTCGCGATGTTTTCCGACACATGTTTCAGTCGTTCGGCCTGAGCCTTCATGCCGGATGCGGAAAATGCGAGAGCGGAGGTCAGATCGTCCATCTCTTACCTCCCGCGGCCAAGTGCCGCGCGAATTACCTCGGACGTGGAACGATAGATGGCGAGCGCCATCTCATGCTCTTGCCGGACCTCGGCGGATTTCGTCATTTCCAGTTCGAGCGAAACCGAATTGCCGTTCGGCGCGCCCGATTCCACAACGACCTGCGCCTCATATCCCGCAAGGGCCGGTGTTGCGGTCAGATGTCCCGGCCGCGTGGCGGCCATGTCCATCGCGCGATCGGCATAGATTTCGGCAAAATCTGCAATGTCGCGCGCCCGATATCCCGGCGTATCGGCATTGGCGACGTTTTGCGCAATGACACCCATGCGCGCGCCGGCATGGGCCGCAAGATCCTGCGCCATTCTGGTAATTTCCAGCTTCTCAAACATCGGGGCTTCTCCCTCGATCACCTTCACCAAGGCTTAAGAGTGATTCCTTTAAAAACCGTAATCGGCAGACGGAAAGGAAGGATCATGGGTCGAATCTTCGATGCTTTGCAGGCGGAAATCGCCACCGTGGTGCCGGTGCGCGATGTCGGCCGCGTGACCGAATCGTCGCGGGGAACCATTCTGGTGTCCGGCCTTGCCGCGGCGCGGCTGGGGGATCGGGTGGTCGCGGAAACGGGCCTGGGGCCGCTTGCCGGCGAGATCATCCGCCTGTCCGCCCGCGGCGCTCAGGTCCTGCCGGAGGATGCACCCGATGGCATTGCCATCGGCAACCGGGTGGAACTGGTCGGTGCGGCGACCGTCGCGCCCGACATGAGGTGGCTCGGCCGTATCGTCGATCCGCTTGGCCGTCCGCTCGACGGGCGCCCGCTGATGCCGGGGACCGACCGTCGGTCCCTGGGTGCCGCCCCCTTGCCGCCCGCGCAGCGCCGAAGCATGGGGGAGCGGCTTTCGACGGGCGTCGCGGTGTTCGACACGCTGCTCCCGCTGGTACGCGGGCAGCGAATTGGGCTTTTTGCCGGATCTGGTGTCGGAAAATCCTCTCTGCTGGCAAAGTTCGCGCGCGGCGTTGCGGCCGATATCGCCGTGATCGCTCTGGTGGGTGAGCGTGGTCGGGAGCTGCGCGAATTCACCGAGCGGGTTCTCGGCCCGGTCGGCATGGCCCGGTCGGTGGTGATGACCGCCACCTCCGACCAGTCGCCGCTGATGCGCCGGCGCTGCGCACTGTCGGCGATGACGGTGGCCGAGCATTTCCGCGATCAGGGTCTGCATGTTCTGCTGCTTGTCGATTCGGTCACGCGCTTTGCCGAAGCGCATCGCGAGGTGGCGCTGGCCTCGGGCGAACCTGCCAGCCTGCGCGGCTACCCGCCCTCGACGGCCCATGCGATCATGTCGCTCGCGGAACGCGCGGGGCCGGGGGCGGCCGACGGCGGTGACATAACGGCGGTGTTTTCGGTGCTGGTTGCGGGCTCGGATATGGAGGAGCCGGTAGCCGATATCCTGCGCGGCACGATTGACGGCCACGTCGTTCTGGATCGCAAGATCGCCGAACGCGGGCGCTATCCGGCCGTCGATCTGCTGCGCTCGGTCTCGCGCAGCCTGCCGGACGCGGCAAACGACGAGGAGAACCGGCTGATTGCAGATGCCCGGCGGGTTCTGGGTGCCTATGACCGTGCGGAGATGATGATCCAGGCCGGACTTTATGTTCCCGGCAGCGACCGGGCGATCGATCGGGCGATCCGACTTTGGCCTGCGCTCGATGCCTTTCTGGCCGAGGATGCGCCGATGGGTGGCCCGCCGGCCAGCTTTGCGCGGTTGCGCTCGCGCCTCGGTGACTGAGGCTCAGGCGCCGAGAATCTGAAGCGCAATCGAGGCAGCGCTTTGCGGCGGCGCGATATTGGCGATTTCATCGCGCAGGATGAACCTGCGCACCAGCGCGTCGGTCTTTTCACTGTCTGCGAACTGGCTGATCGTCGCATCGCCGAAGACCGCCGTCGCCCGAGACTTGAACAGGCTCAACTGTTGGTCGAGATCCAGTTTTGCCGTGCTGGACGGCAAGCCGAGCGCGGTCTGGAACACGGCCCGCAAAGGTTCGTTTCCCATGATGGTGAACCATTTGGTGTTTTCGGTCGAGGATTTGCCGGCAAGCTCGCGCAGCGTGCGTTCGGCATTCAGGGCAAGGCGGTAGCTGTTGTTCTGCTCGCCCACCGCCGCCTCGAACTGGCGCTGGCCGTAGAGATCGAGCGTTCGGTCGGCAAAATCGGAAAGCCTGGTCGAGGGTGTGCCGAGATCGAAGCCGAAATCCGCGGCCATCGTGTAATAGGCCTTGTCCGAAAGCCGGTTCGCAAGGTCGGTCCTGTCGAGCGTTCCGTCCGACAGGACCTTGCGGATGAAGGCCTTGTTGTGGATGTCGGCGTCCAGACCATAAGCGCCCAGCGCAACCTTGAGCAAGCGGCGGTCCGAGACCAGATCTTCGGCCGTATCGACCGTGCCGATCCTGCTTGCGAAATAATCGGCATCGCGTTTCAGCGCCGCGCTGGCGGTGAACTGGCTTTGTTGTTCCGCAAGCGTTCGCTTGAGAAAGGTCCAGCCGGCATAGCCGGTCAATGGCAGTACCGGCTGGAAGCTCATGCCCGCCCCGCGGCGAGCAGGCGCTCTTCCCGGGGCAAAAGACCACGTAGGGCCTTGAGCGCCTGATAATGCTGTTCCGCCAGGAAGGCGGAACTTGCCTCCGCCAGGAGGCGGCGGCTGTCGGGATCTGTCAGCACCTGGGACAATTGCTCGATCCCGCGTAGAAGCTGCATCCGCATTTCTCCGGCATCGGCATCGCCCGACAGGATCAGCTGGGCGATGTAGCAGACCCGGCGAACCGGCGTGTTGGCCTCCTCCGGATGGATCGCGTCGCGCAATCTCAGGATATTGGCGCCGGGCGTCATGATCGCCAGCCGAGAGCGGCGGTCGCCGTTCTCGATCACGGCGCCATTGATCAATATCCGCTCATGCGGGCCGAGTTTCAGGACCAGCCCGGTCATGGCGTACGCCCTTCGCCGCGCAGACCGCGCAGGATGGCCGTATTGATATCAACCAGCACCCCGGCGGAGGCAGCACCTTCGCGGATCTTTCGGCTGTGTTCGACCGTGAAACGGTAGAGATAGACCAGTCGCGCCCGCAGTGCCTGCGGCAGGCCGTTTCCCGGTTCGGCCACATCGGCGGCCAATGTCGACCAGAGGCGCTCGTTCAGATGCAGCGCTTCGAGAAAGGCGGCCTGGTTCGGGATGCGATCCGCATCGGCGGCGACCAGACGCTGGGTGACGCGCGCAATCACCTCGTATTCCGCGGCACGCGGGCTGCGAGCGGGCGCGACCGGTTGTGCATAGGCGGTATTGGCGTAGGGGGTCATGGGGTGGCTTTCCGGTAAGGGTTGCGATCAAGGGCAAAAGGGCCGGGGCCGCGCGGGCTCCGGCCCCGGTCGCGTTACCGGAACAGCGACAACAGGTTCTGCGGCGCCTGGTTGGCAATCGAGAGCGCCTGCACGCCAAGCTGCTGCTGCACCTGCAATGCCTGCAGCCGGGCCGAGGCCTCTTCCATATCCGCATCGACCAGCGTGCCGATCCCGGCCGTGAGCGCATCGGTCAGTGCCCCGATGAAATCGCTTTGCGTATCGATCCGGCCCTGTGCCGAACCGAAGGCCGCTGCCGCGTCGATCGAACGGCTGATCATGGTTTCGATGTTCGACAGCGCCGATTCGGCGCCGGCGTCGGTCGTGACGTCGATCGAGTCGAGACCGAACAGGCCGCCGGACGCCTCGCCATCGGCATTGCCGGTGACGGAAAGCGTCAGCGAGGCATTGCCCGTACCGTCGTTGTCGATGTTCAGAACCCAGGCGCCGGTCGTATCATCCTGCGTGACCTTGGTCTTCACGCCCTCGGGAGATCCCGAATCGATGGCGATCTTGAGGCCGCGTGCCACATCCTCCATCGATTCGCCCTTGCCGGCGATATAGGTATAGGACGAGGTACCGAGAGTGACGCGATAGCCGTCGCCCGCCGCGACCTGCGCCGAGGTCGAGAAGTCGATCGTTTCGGCCCGCTGGTCGATGGTCGCGGCGCTGGCGCTGTTCGTGCCTGTGGGGGCTGCGCCGTTGACGGCGGTGATGTCCGATGTACCCCCGCCCGCGGCGACCGAACTCTGCGTGATCGCCAGCCCCTCGAACCCGCGGGTGGAGGTGATCGTGAGCACGCCCGCGGTGTTCGCGGCCGAAACTCCCTCCAGCCCCAGGGCATTGATGGCGCCCGCAAAGGCCGTGGCGATGTCGCTCACGGCGGCGCCCGCCGCCGTATGGTTCACGACCACCCCGCCGATCGTCAGTTGCGCGGTGTCGTTCGCAGCCCAGGTGCCGGCAAAGGTGATGTCGGCGGTGTTGCCGGTCGAGGTTGCGGCAGCGGCGCTGGCAACGGCGTTCGGCGCAAGCGAGGCGCCCGTGCCGTAGACACCGGCGCTGGTCCCCATGTCCTGGCGCGCAACGGTGATCTTGGATGCGGTGACACCCGTGGGCGAGCGGTCGAGCGACGACAGGAACGAAACGTCCTCGGTGCCCGAGATCATGTTCAGGCCGCTGAACTGCGCCGCGCCGACGACCGAGGCAACCTGGTCGCGCAGGGCGACGATATCGGTCTGCAGCTTTTCGCGGTCGACGTTCTCCTCCTGCGCGGCGACGATCTTGCCCCGCATCTGTGTCAGCAGATCCGTCACCTTTTCCGAGGCTTCGCGGGCCACGGTCAGGGTGGACGAGCCGAGCGAAAGGCTGTCCGAGATCGCCTTGAAACCCTTCACATCCGCCTCCATCACCTTGGAGATGGACCAGACTGCGGCATTGTCCCTGGCCGTGGCCACCGACTTGCCGGTCGAGATTTCCTTCTGGACGCCGTTGAGGTTGGTGTTGATGGATTTCATGGTCTGCAGGGCGACCATGGCGCTGGTGTTCGTCAATAGGGACGACATGATGAATTTCCTTTGTGCGGCCCGCCGCTTTGGGCAGGGAAAAGCGCCGCCGCTGGGGCGGCCGTTCCGGCGTTCCTGCCGTTGCCCGGGCGATGCGCCCGCAGCGCCATCCCGTCTGGAATGCAGGGTCATCCTTGTGGCAGCGCCTTACCAAACGGTGAATTCCAGGCGGTGATTTCGACCGGAATCCCAAGCATTTGAGCCATATTCTAGGCGCGTCGCATCGGCAGTGCCGGCAATGCGGACACGACGTCACGCCGGCCGGTCGCATCATAGGTCACAAGGCCCTGCGCCGCCCTAACCTCTGCCACGCGCCGGCTTGCGGCCCGCACCCCGCGCGCCGCGGCGGCGATCAATCTCGTATTGTCGACCGCGCGCGCGCGAAGCCGCGTCAGATCTGCCGGTGACGGAGGTTTCTCCGCCAGCACGGCCTCAAGCCTTTCGCTCAGGGCGACGAGCGCCTCGAGATTGCCGGAGAGGAGCGCGGTGCGTGTGGCCGTGAGCAGGTCGTCGAGTTCAGTCATCCCGCCCCCCCCATTGCCCGAAACAGAGATTCGGCCAGGCCGATCCCGCCGCGCTGCACCATCAGCCGGGCCTGTTCGGTTCGCAGGAAAGAGCCGAACTGCTCTTCGCCGATCCCGCCGCCGAAAGATTCGCGCCCCTGATCCAGCCCGGCATGGTCCAGCATTTCGGCCAGAAATGTGGTCTCCAGCGCCTTTGCCATTGTCATCAGCGGAGGTTCGGCCGGTGACGCGATGCGGCTGCCGGGAACGGGTATCGTCGAGGGAATGATGGACATGGTGGAACCTGCGGCGGAGAGATTTTCCGCATCTTCCTCCGGTGCAGTAAAGAAAGTGGTAACTGAAACCGGGTTAGGCAGGGGCGTTCAGACAGAAGTCCCTGCCGATGCCCGTCCTTCCGGTCCTTCCCGCGCCTGCCAGCCAGCCCCCTCCGGAGGGGCCGCCGGTGTCTGCCACAGTCGCCGGTGCTACCGGGGATGAGGTCTTTTCCCTGATCCTGCCTGCGGCCCGGCCGACAGCGATGGGCGGTCTGGATGAAACCCGCCCGGCAGAACCATCGCCGGTGGTTTCGCTTCCCGTCGTACCGATGTCGGAGAGTGATCGGCGGACGGCGGAGCGGCTGACAGACGCTGAGAAGGACGAGGAGGATGCCGCTGTGGCGAAAGATCCGATCTCGGCGGAAATCCCGGCCCAGACCCCGGTTTCGGGAATGGAGGCATGGATCCGCGGGCTGACCCCGCCAGAAAACGCTGCGGGCGTTACCGCCGGGGCGCGCGGGCGCGCGGTTTCCGCCGCGGTTGGGACAGTCGTGCCGGCCGTAGTCGCGACTCCGCCCGGTGCCACGGCACCGGCCTTGATCGAAGTCGGGGCACGGACCGAGAGCGGGGCCGACCGCCCGTCCGGTGAGACACTGGTGGATGCCGCAGTGGAGTTGCCCCCCGTCAACGTTGCGAACGATCGGGCGGTTGCCCTCGATGGTGCGGAATTTGCGGCCGTTCCCGATGCAGAACCCGAACCCGCCCTGCCGCTCCCGCCCGCGTCGCATCTGCCGGCACGGATTGATTCCGCCCCTGTTGCACCCGGGGATTCCCTGCCGCGGGCGCAGCCGGTGCAGCAGGTGGCGGATGCGATGCTGCGGGCGACCGAAGGCGTCACCGAACTTACGCTTGTGCCGGAGGAACTGGGTCCGGTGCGGATCGACCTTTCGACCGATCGCGACCAGCTTGTGCTGGCCGTCTCTGCCGAACGTCCGGAGACGCTGGAACTTCTGCGCCGCAGTGCGATGCAATTGGCGGCCGAGATGCGGGCTGCCGGTTTCCTGCAGGTGGATCTGTCCTTTGGCCAATGGTCGGAACAGGGGCCAGGCCAGGATCGGCCCGTCTTCATTGCCGTGGCGGATGAGGCGACGCCTGCGACCGTTGCCGTCACGCAGCGCGCCTTGCCGGGCGCGTCGCTCTTTCTTCGTATCTGAGGTGCCAGCATGGATGTTGCCGCGACGACCCCGACCACGACTGCCACGACCGCGCAGCGCAGCGGCACCGGCGGAATGATCAGTTCCGATTTCCAGACCTTTCTGACCATGCTGACCGTGCAGATGCAGAACCAGGATCCGATGAATCCCATCGATTCCGCCGATTATGCCATGCAACTGGCCACCTTCTCGGGGGTGGAGCAGCAGGTTCTGACCAATCAGCTTCTGCAGGCGATGCAGGGCAATTTCGGCGTGATGAACATGGCGCAACTTGCCGGATGGGTGGGGCAGGAGGCGCGGGTCGCGGCCGATATCCAGTTCGACGGACGGGGAAGCGTGACGCTTGCACCCAATCCGGCGGCCACGGCGGACAATGCGGTGCTGATCGTGCGGAATGCCGAAGGTCAACTCGTCTCGCGCGAGACGATTCCCGTCAGCAGTGCACCCTATGAATGGCTGGGCGGCGATGCCTCCGGCAATCCGCTGCCCGCGGGACGCTACAGTCTTCTGCTTGAAAGCAGCCGTGACGGCGAGGTGCTGCGCACCGATCCGGTGGAGTATTACGGCCGCGTGATGGAGGTGCGCGGCGGCAGCGGCGGCACCGCCATCGTGCTGGAGGGCGGGGTCGAGGTCTCGGCCGACGCTGTCACCGCCCTGCGGCTGGCACCCGCCGATGGCTGATGGAAACGGGGCCGGCATTCGACATGCATCGCCTGGTGCGTCTCTCCGACCAACCGGACGATGAAAGCAGGAAAGGCCTTCCGCGCGCCCGTCCTCTGGATGCCGGGCCTTGGCGCCACGACAGGATGTCAGGGAGGGTGAAATGTGGTCGACCGAACGTGCCGGTTGATCCGGCCGGGGCGGATCGCGACCTGCATCCCACCCCGCCGGCCTAGGCCGTGAACTCATAAACGGGATTCCTGCCGGCTTTGGGGTGTGATTCACTTCCTGTGACGGAGGTGACCAT
>JBDHSO010000100.1:0-14160 GCA_039808125.1 Rhodobacter sp.
CGCTCGCGGGATCGAGGCGCGACTCGGCCCGCATCAGGAGATCATCGCGCAGGGCTTTGGAGGCCTGCACCAACTGGCGCAATCCGGTCACCCCTGCGTGCATCCGGATCACCTCCGACGCCAGCACCGGAGCGAGTGCAAAGAGGTGCGCCAGCGCCTCTTGATCGACCCGGACCTTGGCCAGCGTGCCGACCGCATCGGGTGGGACGATATACCAGCCGGGGTACTGATCGTCGGTGGTGTAGTCCGCGCAGATCAGCGGGCCGGCGCCTGCATCTGCCAGCAGGCGGGCCAGATCGTCGGTTGCTGGAGCGTCAGCCATGGGACGCCTCCTCGGCTGCGGAGAGGCTGATAAGAAACCCTCCGACCTCGGCATAGGATTTATACTGCGCGTATAGGGCTTGGCCCTCGGGCGTGTCGTAGCCGTGATCGCCCGGAGCACCGAAGACGCGGCGAATGCCGTCGATGGCGGCGGTAAAGCTGTCGATCTCCTCCGCAATGGTTCGGGTCATGCGCCACCTCCCCTTGCGCGCAGGATGCGGTCAATCTCGGCGGCGATCAGCGCGCCGGACTTTTCCAAATTCCGCACGGGGTCGGTCGAGGGTTTCCACCACGCTGGCCCAAACGGGAAGATCAGCGGCTGTTCCAAGACCGGAGGGTCGGCCCCATCCGCGTCAATGACGAGACCGGCGGCCATCGCATATACGTAAGCCGCCCAGGCCAGTTCGCCGGGATGATGCTGGTCATCGTGCCCGGCCGTCCAACCCTCCTGCTCGATCTGCCGCTTGCGCTCCGCGGCAATGCGTTCGATCCCTGTCACAATATCCCTCCTTCACGATCTGCCGGGTCTTGCGATGACCTCGGCCGTTCTGCCCATGCGGGCCACTTCCATGATCGACAGCGGCCGGCGGTAGTGAACCGCGACGGCCCGGTTGCCCAGCCGCGCGGACATTTCCTCGACCACCCACGGCTCGGTCGTGCCGACGCCGCGCATGATCCGGTCTCTGAGCCTGGCAGCATAGATGCCCATCTCACGCCGCCGATCTATCGCTGTCGGTGTATCTGCACCAGGTCCGGCCGGTTATCGAACTTGGGACGCCTTCGGGCGTCCTTTGTCGTTTCGGGTCCCGGCGATCTTGCATGATTCGGCGCGGTGGGGCGGCGGGCTTTGCTGTTCGGCTGCGCGGGATAGGGGGATGCCGGAATCCGGGGCGTGTTGTCCTCCATTCGCGCGGCGCCGCAAACGGGGCGCGGCGCGACTGGGCCGGCATACTGCGTTGCAGCAATTGACTAAATCATATGATATTATTGAATTTATTACGTAGACCCCGCAAAGTCGACAATACAGGACGTCAACAGGTTTGCCGGACTTGCCCGTTGCATTTGCCGCGGCATTGCTGTTGCTTCGGTTGTGACAAAGTGCAGCATAGCACTCGGAAATGAACCAGGGAGACATGGGTGTCGTCAGAACCCCGCAACGATTCGTTCGTCGTTTTCGACCATGTTCAGAAAAGCTACGACGGAGAGACGCTGGTCGTTAAGGATTTGAACCTTCAGATCGGCAAGGGCGAGTTTCTGACGATGCTCGGCCCGTCGGGTTCGGGCAAGACCACCTGCCTCATGATGCTGGCGGGGTTCGAGACGGCGACCCATGGCGAGATCACGCTCGACAGCCAGCCGATCAACCGCGTGCCGCCGCACAAGCGCGGCATCGGCATGGTGTTCCAGAATTACGCCCTGTTTCCGCATATGACGGTGGGCGAGAATCTTGCCTTTCCGCTGGAGGTGCGCGGCATGGGCCGCGACGAGCGCGAGGCGAAGATCGCCCGCGCGCTGGATATGGTGCAGATGGGCAAGTTCGCGAACCGCCGTCCGGCCCAGCTTTCCGGCGGCCAACAGCAGCGCATCGCGCTGGCGCGTGCGCTGGTGTTCGACGCCAAGCTTGTCCTGATGGACGAACCGCTTGGTGCGCTCGACAAGCAGCTGCGCGAACACATGCAGTTCGAGATCAAGCACCTGCACGAATCCCTCGGCATCACCGTGGTCTATGTCACCCATGACCAGGGCGAGGCGCTTGCCATGTCCGACCGGGTGGCGGTGTTCAACGACGGGGTGATCCAGCAACTGGCACCGCCGGCCGAACTTTACGAGGCACCGCAGAACAGCTTCGTGGCCCAGTTCATCGGCGAGAACAACAAGCTGTCCGGCGTTGTGGAGGACATCGCCGATGGCCGCGTACGGGTGCGGCTGCCCACCGGCGAGGCGATCGACGCCACCCCGGTGAACGTGCACGAAAAGGGACAGCAGACGCTGGTCTCGATCCGCCCGGAGCGGGTGGAGGTCACGGCCGAGACCCTGCCCTCCGGCACCCAGACCATCGACGCCGAAGTGCTGGAGTTCATCTACATGGGCGACATCTTCCGAACCCGGCTGCGGGTGGCGGGTTCGGACGAATTCGTGATAAAATCGCGCAATGCGCAGGGCCAGCGGCAGTTGCGGCCCGGCGAGAAGATCCGCATCGGCTGGGCGCCGCAGGACGCCCGCGCACTCGATCCCCTTTAGGCGACCCTCCGGTCGTTTCGGGGCAAGGATACCGGCCGACCTGATCCAGGGCCGGAAGCATCAACCAGCAAGGGAGTTCCAAGATGAAGAAACTGTTGGTCCTGACGACGGCGCTGTGCGGCCTTGCGCTGCCTGCGGCGGCAGACCAGGTGACTGTGATGGGCTGGGGCGGCGCCTATACCGCAAGCCAGGTCGAGGCCTATCACAAGCCGTTCACCGCGGCGACCGGCACGGCCATCGTGTCGATCGATTCCGACAATCCGGCCACGCCGATCAAGGCCCAGGTCGAGGCCGGCAACGTCACGGTCGATGTTGGCGTGCTGGAAATCGCCGATGCGGTGCGGCTGTGCGACGAAGGCTCGATCATTCCGATAGACGCGACCACCCTGCCGCCGGGGGCCGACGGCACGCCCGCGGTCGACGACTTCCTGCCCGGCACGATCACCGAATGCATGATCCCGACCGACATCTTCTCGACCGTGATCGCCTATGACACCACGAAGCTGGCCACGGCGCCGACCACCATCGCCGACTTCTTCGACACGACGAAGTTCCCCGGCAAGCGCGGCATCCGCAAGAGCCCGAAGGTGACGCTGGAAATGGCGCTGATGGCCGATGGCGTGCCGGCGGCCGATGTCTATGCCATGCTCGAAACGCCCGAGGGACTGGACCGCGCCTTCGCCAAGCTTGACACGATCAAGGGCGATGCGGTGTTCTGGGAGGCCGGTGCCCAGCCGCCGCAACTGCTGGCCGACGGCGAGGTGGTGATGACGATGGCCTACAACGGCCGGATCTTCAACGCCGCCCAGCAGGAGGGCAAGCCCTTCGCCATCGTCTGGGACGGGCAGGTCTACGAATGGGAAGGGATGGTGGTCCCGAAGGGCGCCCCGAACGAGGCCGGCGCGCTGGAGTTCATCAAGTTCGCCACCGCCAGCGAACAACTGGCCAAGGCGGCTGAATTCATCAGCTACGGTCCGCCGCGCAAGTCCTCGGCCGCGCTTGTCGGCAACATCGCCGGCACCGACAAGCCGATGTCGCCCAACCTGCCGACCGCGCCGGAGAACCTGAAGAACGCGCTCGCGTCCTCGCTCGACTTCTGGGTCGACCGCGACACCGAACTGGGCGAGCGCTTCAACGCCTGGCTTGCCGCCAACTGACCGGACGTGCCGCGGGCCATGGCCCGCGGCACGGACCCAAGCACAGCCGCGGGGCCGCAGGCCGGCCCCGCGCCCTTGAGGCCATGCGACCGAACGATGCCTGAAAGCCCTGACCGATGACCGCAGCGCCCCAGACCCTGACCACCGCCGACGGGCGCCCGCTGAAGGCGGCGCTGGCACGGGCGCAGCGGCGTGCCCGCGGCCGCGCCTTCCTGCTGGTGGCGCCGCTCCTGATCTTCGTGCTGCTGACCTTCGTGATCCCCATCGGCCAGATCCTCTACCGCTCGGTGCATCACGACGGCTTTTCCGCCAATGCCCCCGAGGTCAGCGCATGGTTCGCCTCCACCGCCCCAGGCACTACGCCGGACGAGGCCGCATTCGCCGCGCTGGCCGCGGACTTCAAGGCGATGCAGGCGGCGCGGACCGCGGGCGTCGCTGCGACGCGGGTCAATTATACCCTGCCCGAAAGCCGGTCGCTCTTCACCAAGACCGCCCGCAGCGCCGATGATCTGGCCCCGCCCTATCGCGAGGCCTTCCTCGCCATCGATCCCAAATGGGACAGCCCCGCCGTGTGGCAGGCGATGCGCTCTTCTTCCAACGCCTATACCGGCGATTTCTATCTGGCCGCGGCCGATTTCGAACGGGCCGATGATGGCAGCATTCACCGCGTGGCAGAGACCCAGCGCATCTATATCCATCTTTATCTCAAGACCTTCGCGCTTTCGGCGCTGATCACGGTGATCTGCCTGCTGCTGGCCTTTCCGGTCGCGCATCTTCTGGCGACACTGCCGATGGCCAGGGCGAACCTGCTGATGATCCTTGTGCTCCTGCCGTTCTGGACCTCGCTTCTGGTGCGCACGACAAGCTGGATCGTGTTGCTGCAATCGCAGGGGGTGATCAATTCCGCATTGGTGGCGATGGGCATCATCGGCGACGACGGGCGGCTGCCGATGATCTACAATCAGGCCGGCACCATCATCGTGATGACCCATATCCTGCTGCCGTTCATGATCCTGCCGCTTTATTCGGTGATGCGGGTGATCCCGCCGGGCTATGCCCGCGCCGCCCGCAGTCTGGGCGCGACATCGTGGACGACCTTCCGCCGCATCTATCTGCCGCTCACGCTGCCGGGCATGGGGGCGGGGGCGATGCTCGTCTTCATCCTGGCCGTCGGCTATTACATCACGCCGGCCCTGGTCGGCGGCGCCGACGGGCAGCTGTTCTCGAACATGATCCAGTTCCATATGTCGAAATCGAACTGGTCGATGGCGGCGGCGCTGTCGACCATGCTGCTGGCGGGCGTGCTGATCCTCTACTGGCTTTATGACAAGCTGATCGGCATCGACAATCTGAAGCTCGGGTGAAACCATGACGGCCGACTGGAAGGCAACCCGTCTCGGGGCGCGAACCGGACCTGCACCGCGGTCAGCGGCGGTCCCGCTTGTCCATGCCGCGCCCGCCCTTGCGACGCCGGCAGGCCAGGCCCTCGGCCGGATCCGGCCCACCCCCGATCACCGCCATTGGCCGCGAGGAGAGTGACATGCCCCTGCCAAGCTATGCCGATCCGGTGGAGCGCGTCTGGTACTATGCCTATCTGGTGATCTGCACGCTGATCTTCATCTTCCTGATCTCGCCGATCCTGGTCATCATTCCGCTGTCGTTCAACGCGGAGCCCTATTTCACCTTCACCGAGAAGATGCTGTCCTTCGATCCGCAGGGCTACAGCCTGCGCTGGTACGACAGCCTCCTGACGGTGGGGATGCAGGCGCCCGACATGCCGCGCGGCGGCGGCTGGTATGCCGACATGTGGGCAAATGCGGCCTGGGTGAAGGCGGCCAAGAATTCGGTCATCATCGGGTTCTGGGCGACGATCCTTGCAACCGCGCTTGGCACGCTGGCGGCGCTGGGGCTGGCCAATCCGCTGATGCCCTATCGGCGGCTGGTGATGGCGGTCCTGATCAGCCCGATGATCGTGCCGATCATCATCATCGCGACGGGGATGTTCTTCTTCTATTCGAACCCCTGCGGCCTGGTCGGGCTGGACTGCGGGCGGCTGACCTCGACCTATACCGGCCTGGTCATGGCCCATGCCATGCTGGGCATTCCCTTCGTCATCATCACGGTGACGGCCACGCTGACCGGCTTCGACCAGAGCCTGATCCGCGCCGCGCAGTCGCTGGGGGCCAATCCGCGCACCACCTTCTTCAAGGTGATCATGCCGCTGATCCTGCCCGGCGTCATCTCGGGCGCGCTGTTCGCCTTCGTCACCTCCTTCGACGAGGTGGTGGCCGTGCTGTTCCTGGCAGGCCCCGACCAGCAGACCATTCCGCGGCAGATGTGGAACGGCATCCGCGAGGCGATCAGCCCGGCGATCCTGGCGGTGGCCACCATCCTCGTGGTGATCTCGATCGCGCTCCTGTCGACGGTCGAACTGCTGCGCCGCCGCTCGGACCGGCTGCGAGGCGTCACCGGCCGCTGAGACGGATGCGCGCGCCATGGCCGGCGGGGCCGGGCGGGTGATCGCTCAGGGCAGGATATGGAGCCAGATCCAGACGGTGCCCATCGACAGCGCCGTGGCGATCAGCACGGCCGAGGCGCTGACCCGTTTCGCCACGCCATAGTAATGGGCGAACATATAGGCGTTGATTCCCGGCGCCATGGCCGCGGTGACGACGGCCGAGCGCAGGCCGGGCGTCGGCAGGGCAAAGGCCCAGTGCCCCAGCGCATAGGTGATGGCGGGATGCACGACCAGCGCGCCGGCGCAGATCATCGCGATGGTGGCGCGGTCGCCTTCGGGACGGTAGCGGACCAGCACCCCGCCCAGCCCGAACAGCGCGGCCGGAATTGCGGCCCGCGCCATCAGGTCGACAGCGGACCAGGCGGCGACCGGCAGGTCGAGCCCCGACAGGTTCACCGCGAAACCGGCGGCGAGGCCGATGACCAGCGGCTGGGTGAGGATGGATTTGGCGATCTGCCGCGCCAGTTGCCCGCCCGAAAGCCCGAAACCGCGGCTTTTCGCCCATTCCATCAGGGCAATGCCGGTGGCGTAGAGCAGCGGCGAATGGATCGAGATGATGGCATAGTTGCCGGCGAGCGCATCGGGACCATAGGCGCGTTCGGTGATCGGCAGGCCGAGGAGCAGCGAGTTCGAGAACAGCCCGGCGAAGCCGATGGCGATGGCATCGGTCAGCGGGCGGCGAAAGAGCCAGAGCGCGCCGGCAAGGCAGAGGCCGAAGCTGATATAGGCGCCGGCATAGAAGCTGATCATCAGCGCCGGATCATAGGCCGCCGAGAGGTCGAGCCGCGCCACGCCGCGAAACAGCAGGCAGGGCACGGCAAAGGTCTGGGCGAACCGCATCAGCCCGTCGACCCCGCCCTCGGAAAACAGCCGCGCGCGGGCGGCGGCATAGCCGAAGCCGATGACCAGGAAGACCGGAAGGATAACGTCGAGAAGCGCGCTCATGCCGGGGCCTTGCTGTTTGCCGGAACGCCGGGGGTTTCACACCCCCGGACCCTCGTGGGGTATTTGGGTCAAGAGGAAGGGCCGGGTCGCAAGGCCTCAGGACGGGAGGTCGTAGCTGAGGATCATGCCGTCGAAGGCCGGGCGGATATGCGGCGGCAGTTCGGTTTCGAGCGTGGCATAGTCGAGGTCGATGTGCATGTTGGTCAGGACGGCGCGGGCGGGTCTTGCGCGGGTGATCCATTCCAGCGCCAGGGCGAGATGGGCATGTGTCGGATGCGGCTTGCGGCGCAGGGCATCGACCACGAAACAGTCGAGCCCGTCGAGCAGGGGCCAGCTTTCCTCGGGGATTGCCACGGCGTCGGGCAGATAGGCCAGCGGGCCGATCCGGAAGCCGAGGGCGTCGATCGCGCCATGGGCCGCGGCGAAGGGCTGGAAGGTGATGGCGCCGCCCGGGCCGTCGACGGTGACGGGGCCGTCGAGGCTGTAGAGGTCGAGGATCGGCGGATAGGGACTGCCTGCGGGCTGGACGAAGGCATAGCCGAACCGGGCGAGCAAAGCCTCCTGCGTCGGGCCGTCGGCCCAGACGGCGAGGCGCTGGCGGGTGTTGAAGACGACCTGGCGCAGGTCGTCGATGCCATGGGTATGATCGGCATGGGAATGGGTGAAGAGCACGGCATCGAGCGTGCCGACCCCGGCGTCGAGAAGCTGGTCGCGCATGTCGGGCGTGGTATCGACCAGCACGCGGGTGGTGCCGGTTTCCGTCTCGCGCTCGACCAGAAGCGAGCAGCGGCGGCGGCGGTTCTTGGGGTTTTCGGGATCGCAGTCGCCCCAGTGGCCGCCGATCCGCGGCACGCCGGCGGAGGAGCCGCAGCCGAGGATGGTGAAGCGCAGCCGTGCCATCATGCCCCCGGCGCGGCGCGGGTGAACAGCCGGTCGAAATTCGCCTGCGTCGCGGCGGCGAATTCGGCGTCGGAGAGGCCGAAGACCTGGGCGCCGATGCGGGCGGTATGGACGACATGCGCGGGTTCGTTGCGGCGGCCGCGGAAGGGCGGCGGCGCGAGGTAGGGGCTGTCGGTTTCGACCAGGATGCGGTCGAGCGGCGCCTTGGCGAAGATCGCCCGCAGGTCGCCGCTTTTGGGGAAGGCGGCGATCCCCGACATCGACAGGTAGAACCCCATCTCCAGCGTCGCCTCGGCCAGGCGGGGACCAGAGGAGAAGCAGTGCATGACGCAGGAATAGGGTGCTTCGCGCATCCCCTCGGCCAGGATCGCCTCCATATCCGCATCGGCATCGCGGGCGTGGATGATGAGCGGCAGCCCGGTCTCCTGCACGGCGCGGATATGGGCGCGTAGCGAGGCCTGCTGCGCGGCGGCGGTGTCGGGCGTGTAATGATAGTCGAGCCCGGTCTCGCCGATGCCGACGCATTTCGGGTGCTGCGACAGCGCGACCAGCTCTGCCGTCGTCATCGGCTTTTCCTTGCCCACGCTCATCGGATGCAGGCCGATGCTGTAGAAGACGCCCTCATGCGTCTCGGCCAGGCTGCGTGCCAGCGGTTCGTTGCGCAGCCGGGTGCAGATATGGACGATCCGCGTCACGCCGGCCGCGCGGGCGCGGGCGATGATCGCATCGACCTCGCCGTCGAAATCGGGAAAGTCGAGGTGGCAGTGGCTGTCGGTCAGTTCGGGCGTCACGGAAAGCATGGCCTGTCAGGGGGCGAGCTGGCCCGCCGTCGCGTCGATCCTGAGCAGGGTATCCATGAGAAGCGCCGCGGGGTCAAGGTTTACCGCCCGCCCGCGCCGGGCCCGCAGGGTCAGGCTTTGGGCAAGATCGGCCCAGGGCCGCGCGGCGGCCGGACCAGGGGCGAGACGGGCAAACAGCGCGGCCTCGCCGGGTGCCGCCTCGGGCGCGGTCGTCCTCGTGGCGGCGGCGCGGGCAAGCCGGGCCAGGAACTGGTCGATCTGTGTGAGCGTCAGGTCGAAGCGATCCTCGGCGCCCCGGGCACTGGCGGCTTCGGACAGCGCCAGCGCCCAGGCGCGGTCAAGCCGGGGCAGGGTTGCCAGAAGCGCGACGAGATCGCGGTAGGTGTCGAGGCCGGAAAGGTTGGTGAGCCGGAACGCCTCGCCCACCGAGCCGGCGGAAAGCTCAGCCAGGGCGCCGCGTTCGTCGGGGTCGATATTGCCGCCGGCCTGCGTCAGCGCATCGGCCAGCGGTGCCGGGGCGAGCGGCGAAAGGCGCAGCACCCGGCAGCGCGAGCGGATCGTCGGCAGCAGCTTCGCCGGCTGGTGCGCGATCAGGAGGAAGGTCGCGGCGGGCGGTGGTTCCTCCAGAAGCTTCAGCAGCGCATTGGCCGAGGCAGTGTTCATCTCATCGAGGCTGTCGACCAGCGCCACCCGGGCGCCGCCGTCGGCCGCCGACAGGGCGAAGAAGGACTTCAGCCTGCGCGTCTCGTCGACCGAGATGAATTGCGACAAGGCCGTGCCGCGGTCGTTCGGGCTGCGGCGCAACAGATGGAACCGCGGTTCGGCCAGCGCGCGCAGGCGGTGGGCAAGGGGGGTGCCGTCGTCGGTGTCGAGCGTTTCGGGGGCAGGCGCCGCGCCGAACAGCCCGCCGCCATCGCGCGGGGTCAGCAGAAAGCGGGCGATGCGCCAGGCCAGCGTCGCCTTGCCGACGCCGCGCGGGCCGGTCAGCATCCAGGCATGGTGCAGACGGCCGGTGTTGAAGGCCGCCAGGAATTCGGCCTCGGCCGGCCCCTGGCCGAAGATCTGGCGCGTCTCGCGCGGGTGAGGGGCGCCGGCGGTGCGGTCGGGTTCGGGAAGATCGTCGGCCATATGTCCAGATCGCATGCGGCGGGGCGCGGGGAAAGGGGGATGTTGGCGCAGGCGGGCCGGACGCGGCGGTCAGAGGAGCGGGGCCACGGCCGCCAGCACCGCCCCGGCCACGCGATCCTGCCCATCGGCGCCGTCGATCACCCGGAACCGGGCGGGAAAGCGTGTGGCCAGCGTCAGGAAACCGGCGCGCGCCTTTTCCTGAAAGGCCAGCCCCATGTCTTCGAACCGCATTTCCTTACCGGCGCGCGCGGTTGCACGGGCAAGCCCCAGCGCGGGGTCGAGGTCGATCAGCAGTGTGAGGTCGGGCTCGGTCGCGATCATCAGGTCATGCAGGCGGTCGACCTTGGCGATCAGATCGCCCCGGGTCAGGCCCTGAAACACCCGGCTGCTGTCGGCAAAACGGTCGCAGATCACCACCTCGCCCCGGGCAAGCGCCGGGCGGACGGTCTTTTCCAGATGGTCGCGGCGTGCCGCGGTGAAGAGCAGGATCTCGGTCTCGGCCGACCAGCGGTCGGCGGCGCCCTCCAGCACCAGCCGCCGGATCTCCTCGGCGCCGGGGCTGCCGCCCGGTTCGCGCGTCAGGGTCACGCCGCGGCCGCTGGCGCGCAGCGCCTCGGCCAGAAGGCGCGCCTGCGTGCTCTTGCCCGAACCGTCGATGCCTTCGAAGGAGAGGAACAGGCCGCCCATCCGGTCAGGTCGCCGGCGCCTCGTCGGCGACATAGCGGCGCCAGAGCACGCCCGCCGCCGTCGAGATCCGGCGGAAGAACCCGGCTTTGACGACATCAGCCTCGGCCACCAGATCGACGCTGCGGTCGGGCAGGCCGGGGATCTTGATGATCAGCGTCGCAACCGGCGTGCCCTTGGCGATGGGCGCGACCAGCGGGCCGGTATAGACGACATCGGCCTCGACGGTCTCCTGCACCAGCGCCGGGACAAGCAGCGTCAGATCCTCGGCCGGTGTCAGGCCCACGGTCTCGCTGTCGCCCAGAAAGACCTCGGCCTCGGCGACGCGGGTGCCGGCCTTGGCCACGGTTTTCTCGGCGAACTGATGGAAGGCCCAGGCGACGATGCGCCCGGCCTCCTCTGCCCGGGCCCTGTCGCTTGTCAGGCCGGTAATGGCGAAGATCACCCTGCGGTCGCCCTGTTTCGCGCTGCCGACAAGGCCGTAGCCCGCCTCGCTGGTATGGCCGGTCTTCAGCCCGTCGGCGCCGATCCCCATCTTCAGCAAGGGGTTGCGGTTGAAGCGGTTGTCGGGCGAGCGGTCCTTGTACATGTATTCGGTTTCGCCAAAGACCGGGTAATATTCGGGAAATTCCTGAATCAGCCGGTTGGCGAGCAGCCCGAGGTCACGCATCGACATGCGCTGGCGCGGGTCCGGCCAGCCGCTGGCATTGGCAAAGACAGAGGCGGTCATGCCGAGCGCCTTGGCACGTTCGGTCATCTGCCGGGCAAAGGCATCCTCGGTGCCGGACAGGCCCTCGGCCACCACGACACAGGCGTCGTTGCCCGAGTTGACCACCATGCCCGGGATCAGGTCGCGGACGGTCGGTCGGTCATTGTGTTGCAGCATCATTGTCGAGCCGCCGTCGCGCGTCATCTGCACCGCCCGGTCCGAGACGGCGAAGGTGGTGTCCATCGTCACCCGGCCGTCGCGCAGCGCCTCGAACAGCATGTTGATCGTCATCAGTTTCGACATCGAGGCCGGCGGCACCGGCATGTCGCCGTTCTTGTCCATCAGCACCGTGTGCGTGGTCGTGTCATAGACCCAGGCGGCGGTCGCCTGGGTTTCGAAGGCGCGCGCGGGCAGGGCCGCGGCCATGACGACGATCAGCGCAAGGTGCAGGTGGCGAAACATCGGCTCTCCTATTTCAACAGATAGGCGTCGGCGAAACCGGCGGCCTTGATCTTCTTCAGCGTGGCGGCATCGCCGCGGGCAAAGACCGTCCAGTAATCCTTGCCCTTGGCGCTTTCCTTGCGGATCTCGGCGGTGACGCCGGCCTTGGCAAGCTTGTCCTTCGCCCGCTGGGCATTGGCCTCGACCGAGAAGAAGCCGATCTGGATCGGGCGTCCGCCTGCCGCCGCGGCGGGTTTTCCCCCCGCAGGTGCCGCGGGTTTCGGGGCGGCCGTGTCCAGCGCGCCGGCGGCGACCTTCGCGGTTTCGGTCACGGATTTGCGGTCTTTTCCGGCGGCGCTGCCCGGCTTGCTCGCGGCACCCGGCGCGTCCAGCGGCCGCGTCTCGACCCCGCCGGCGTCGATGGCGCCCGGCGCGGCGGTGGCCAGCGGTTCGTTGGTGTCGAGAAGCGGCTTTTCGGGCGCGATTTCAGGCGCCTCTTCACGGCGCAGTGCCGTGACCGAGATCCGGCCGGGCTGCCCGGCAAGCAGCCCCAGCGCCTCGGCCGCATCCGACGAGATCTGCAGGGTCGGGCCGGGATTGTCGCGCTCGCGCTTGAACAGGGCGCCGATCACGAACTTGCCGTTCGCGGGATTGCGCATGATCACCCGCTCGGGATTGGTCGCATCGGGCGAGGCGACCCAGACCCCGCCCAGCGAGGGCCGCCCGTCCCACAGCGCCTGATCCGTGATCTGGAACGCATCCGGTGCCTCGACGTCGCGGTCGACGATCCGGGTGGATTTCTGCGGCGTCGCGGCCTTCGAATCCGCCGCCCCGGCCAGTGGACCGGCCCCCGGCTGGCAGGCGGCCAGCAGACCCGCACTCGCCGCGGCCAGCGCCAGATTGCGCAATGCCGTTCGCGCGCCGACCTTCACGGTTGCCCCCATGCCTGCCATGCCCATGTCCCTCGGCCCTCGTCTGCGGCGTGGTCTGCTGCCACGCTTGGTTCCCGCCCGCGCGCCCATCCGGCGGCGCTGCCCCGAACCCGGTGTTTCCCGGGATTGCGCGCGATCATAGAGGGGCCGGATCGGGTTGGGAAGGCCGCAGACCCGGCGCATGTTCACGATCGGCGGATTTCGCGGCAAGCGTGGTCTTTCAGAATCACCCGCCCCGGCATAAATCAGTCCCCAACGCGCGTCGTCTCGCGGCCGGGAACCATCGCTTCGGACGGCGTCGGTGGCCGGGCGGTCCGGGCTTCCCGCCTTGGGATGCCGACGACGGAAGGGTGGCAGAGTGGTCGATTGCTCCGGTCTTGAAAACCGGCGATGCGCAAGCATCCGTGGGTTCGAATCCCACCCCTTCCGCCACTTGCCCCCGCGAAAGCGTTCTCCCGATCCGGCTTCGGCCGGATTTTTCCGTTGTTTTCGAGGGTTATGCGGAACGGGCAGTTAACCGGCCCCGGTGCCAAGAGCCTCGGAAGCAGTCTCTCAGGGCCAATATTCTCCGGACCTATTAACCGCGCGCGGGTCGGTTCAGAGCGCCATGCTACTGAAATCATTAGGCATAGAGTGGGGGCGCACTGGGCGGGGTTCGCAGTTCCGTTCGCCAAGCCGCTGGAACCTGGATCGAACGATCAGCGAACGGCCCTAGGCCGCCTGCGCGAAGCCACCGTTCACGGCCTGTTGCCACACATGGGCGTAGACGCTTGCTGCAAGCGCCTTCTTTTCATCGGGCGTGAACGGCGGTGACGGCAAGTTTGCGAAGACTTCGTCCAAGATGAAGACCTCGACGTCTGCCTTGGTCTGTTCCTTCTCCCAGAAGCGATCGAGCTCAGCCAGTCGCGCCTTTATGGATGCCAAGAGGTCGCGGCTCGCCTGCTTCATCGGTCAGGCGCTGGTTGGGGCCTTCACGTCGGCCGAGAACGCGGTGGGCGAGTTCGTCAAGACCGGTAAGCTCGACTTCCGCGACCTTGTTACCTCGATGATCGCCGATCTGGCCAAGCTGGCGGCGCGGACATTCATTCTCGGCCCCATCGCCAACGCACTGTCCGGAGCCCTCGGCGGTGCGGGCGGGATTTTCGCCAGCATCCTCCACGCGGGTGGCATGGTCGGATCGCCGGGCCCGGGCCGCCTGGTTCCCGCGCTGGCCTTCGCCAATGCCCCGCGCATGCATGCGGGCGGCTGGGCCGGGATCAAGCCCGACGAGGTTCCGGCGATCCTGCAGCGCGGCGAGCGCGTGCTCTCGCGCCGCGAAGCCGCAAGCTACGGCGGGTCCAGCGCGCCCGCCGTCAATGTCACCATCATGGCGCGCGACGCCGAA
>JBDHSO010000101.1:0-13974 GCA_039808125.1 Rhodobacter sp.
ACAACTGGGGCTTCTCCAAGCTGACGCGCGGCGACAACGGCGGCGCCGAGAAGCTGTTCGTCGAGGCGCTGAAATACGATCCCAGCCTGTTCACCGCGGAGAACAACCTGGTGCTCGCCCGTGCGGCGCAGCGCAAGTATGACCTGCCGGTGGTCGAGATGACCCAGAAGGAGCGGGCGGAGCTGCTCTATACCCTGGCGCTTGCCGCCATCAAGCAGGGCGATGTCTCGGTCGGCAAGGGCCTGCTGCAATCGGCCATCGACACCCATCCGCAGTATTTCGAGGCGGCCGCCCGCAGCCTGGCCGCGCTGGACGCGAACGTCGGCAACTGATCGCATGACCCTGGTTCCCCCGCCCCTCGACGCAGCGATGCTGCTCCTGCACTTCGTGCTGCCGATCGCCGCCTGGGTGGCCTGGTCCGATCTGGCCCGGATGAAGATCCCCAACTACGCGGTGCTGGCGATGGCCGCGCTCTGGCCGGTGTTCGGCTGGATCGTCTTTCCGCTCCACCTCTGGCTCTGGGGCTTCGCGATCCTCGGCATCGTGCTGGTGGCGGGCTTCGTCGGCAATGCCGCCGGCCTGTTCGGCGCCGGCGACGAGATCATCGCCGCCGCCATGGCGCCCGTCTTCACCGGCGGCGACCCGTTCACCATCGCCACGCTCTATGCCGTCTGCTCGCTCGGGGCCTTCGCACTGCACCGCGGGCTGAAGCAGGTGCCCGCCGTCCGCCGCGCCACGCCCGAATGGAAAAGCTGGACCAGCCGCAAGTTTCCGATGGGGCTGGCGCTGGCCCTGATGGTGGTGATCTACCTTCTTGCCGCCTTCCTGCCCCAAGGCTGACACCTTCTGCGGCTAGTCCCGGTTCGTCGGGCCGGCAAGGCTGCCGCGGCAGGGAAGGGGCAACAGATGAACGTGCAGGTCAATCCGGCGCAGCAGGCCGCGGGCGAATCTTCGGGCGTGCAGGCGCCGCCCAGTCCGCGCACCCTGGCCGAAGTCGGCATCGGCACGGTGATGCTGCGCGACATCCTCCTGAAGACGATGTTCCGCACCAACCTCAGCCTGGTGTCGGAAATCGCGCGCAAGATCTGCCTGCCGGTGCCCCTGACCCAGGATCTGGTGGACGAGGCCCGCACCCAGCGGATGATCGAGGCGATGGGCACCATGCACGCCACCTCGGGCAACGAGATGGGTTATCAGCTCACCGAAGGCGGGCGGGCGCGTGCGCTCGATGCGCTGTCGCAATCCGAATACTACGGCGCGGTGCCGGTGCCCTTGGATCACTACGCCCAGCAGGTGAAACGCCAGTCGATCCGCAACATCAAGCTGTCGCGCGAGCAGCTTCTTTCCGGGATGGGCCACCTGATCCTGCCGCCCGAACTGATCGGCAACCTCGGCCCCGCCGTCACCGCCGGCCGCTCGATCCTGATGTATGGCCCGCCCGGCAACGGCAAATCCTCGATCAGCCATGGCATCCGCGCCGCCATCGGCGACAAGGTCTATGTGCCGCGCGCCATCGAATACGCCGGCCAGGTGATCTCGGTCTATGACCCGATCGTGCATTCCGCCGCCGAGGCGGTAGTGGATGACCCCAACAGCCTGCGCCGCACCTCGAACCGCTTCGACCAGCGCTATGTCTATTGCGAAAGGCCAAGCGTGATCACCGGCGGCGAACTCAGCGTCAGCATGCTGGACCTTGCCTACAACCCGGTCGCGCGCACCTATCAGGCGCCGCTGCAACTGAAGGCGGCCGGCGGCATCTTCATCATCGACGACCTCGGCCGCCAGCAGGAGCCGCCGCAGAAGATCGTCAACCGCTGGATCGTACCGCTGGAGGAAGGCCGCGATATCCTGTCGCTGCAATCGGGCGAGAAATTCACCGTGCCCTTCGACACGCTGGTGATCTTCTCGACCAACTTCCACCCCAACGAGATCTTCGACGGCGCGGCGCTGCGCCGGATCTTCTTCAAGATCAAGATCGACGGCCCGACGCAGGACCTGTTCCTGAAGATCTTCGCCATGGTCGCGCGCAAGAAGCGGATGCCGCTGGACGAAGCGGCGCTCATGCATCTGCTGAAGGTGAAATATCCGGCCATCGACATGAATTTCGCGAATTATCAGCCGACCTTCCTGATCGACCAGATGATCGCAATCTGCGAATTCGAGGGCATCCCCTACCAGATGACCCCCGATCTGATCGACCGGGCCTGGAGCAACATGTTCGTGCGGCAGGAACAGATCGCGCGCTGATTGCGCGGCCGGCCCGTCCGTGCGATCCCTCGGCATAAGGCTGGCCGGAGGTCCCCATGTGGTTGCCCGAAACCTCGCTCCCGGTGATCGGGCTCTGGCTCGACCTGATCGGAACCTTTGTCTTCGGCCTGTCGGGCGGCATGCTGGCCGTCCGCCGGCAGCTTGACCTGTTCGGCATCTTCGTGCTGGCCCTTGCGGCCGCCACGGCCGGGGGTGCCATCCGCGACATGGCCATCGGCGACCAGCCGGCCGCGGTGCTGCGCGACCACCGCTATCTGCTGGCGGCGCTGGCCGCCGGGCTGGCCGCCATTCTGGCGCATCGCCGGATCGAGCGGCTGAACAAGCCGGTGATGCTGCTCGATGCGGTGGGGTTGGGGGTCTTCGCGGTCTCTGGCACACAGAAGGCGCTTCTTTTCGGGCTGGGTCCGGCCAGCGCCTGCCTGATCGGCGTTCTGACGGCGGTGGGCGGCGGCGTGGTGCGCGACCTTCTCGTCACCGAAACCCCGCGCATCCTGCGCGAGGATGTCTATGCCGTTGCCGCCATCCTTGGCACGATCGTCGTGGTTGCGGGCGACCGTTTCGGCTGGCCCGCGCTTGAAACCGCGGTCGCCGCCGCGATGCTGACCACGCTTGCCCGTGTCGCCAGCGTGCGGCTCGGGCTGCGGATACCCCGCGCCCGCTAGATCACTCCAGCGCCGTCACCGTCTGCTCACGGCTCGATCCGTGATCGGCAACGATGCTCTTCAGCGTGATCATCGACGGTATGTGAATCCACTTCGTGTTGTCGCCCAGGGGCTTGCCACCTTCGACATTCTTCACCAGAATCTTCAGCGCCGGATAGGCGCAGCCGTCGATCTCGACGGTTTCCCGGCCCAGCACCTCGACATCCGTCGTGAACGGCCGCGGCGGCAGAAGGCCCGGCGTCGTCAGGATGGCCTCGGCATGAAGGCGGCCGCCCGGCTGCAGATCGGCCAGGCCGGGCAGCGCGGTCTTCCAGTCGAACACTGCGCCCTCGCCGTCGCGCAGCGCCGAGAGCGTGAACAGACCGGCCTGCACCGTCATCTCGACCTGCCTGCCGCTTTCCAGGATGGTCTGGCGATAGGTCATCCGGTCGCCGTCGCGCGACAGGACCTCGATCACCTGGCCTGAATCATAGGTGGCCTTCGACGGCAGCGCCGCGATGGTGGTGTCATAGCAGTCGGCGCGTGCCGTGGCAGGCCCCAGAAGCGGCACCAGAAAGGACAGCGAAAGCGCGGTAAAGAAAATCTGGGAAGGGGTCATGAAATTCTCCTGCTTGCCACTTCTCGCAGGCCGGGGGCCTGCGGGGCAAGTGCGGCCGTCCCGCGGGCCGATCAACTCGCAGCGAGGCGGAAGTCAGAACAGCCGCAGGCCAGCCTCGGTCACGATGGCGTCGAGCCGCTGGTCGGTGGGTTCGATCGGCACCTCGTCCACCTCCTGCGCGGCAAAGGCGAAGCCTATGGCCAGCGTCGGCCGGCGGGCGCGCAGGGCCGCGAGCGTGCGGTCATAGAAGCCGCCGCCATAGCCCAGCCGGTACCCGCGGGCGTCAAAGGCCAGAAGCGGCACAATCAGCACCTCGGGTTCGATCCAGGCGCCCTCGGCCGGGATTTGCGTGCCAAAGCCGCCATCGGTCATGGCCGAACCGGGCGTCCATTCGCGAAACTTCAGCGGCCGGGCGGCGCCCGGAATGACCGGCACCCCCACCACGCCGCCATGCGCCGCCATCGCCGGCAGCGGGTCGATCTCTGTCCGCATCGGCAGATAGCCCGACAGGACGCAGCCGGGATGCCGCGCCAGAAAGTCGGCCAGCAGTTCGGCCGCCTGTCCCTGGCCGCGGGCAAAGGCTTCTTTCCGGCGGGCAAAGGCCGCCTTGCGCGCGCTGTCCTTGCTCATTGGTCCCGCCTCCGTCACAGCAGCATCACCGTCGCCAGCCCGAGAAAGGCAAAAAAGCCCACGACATCGGTCATCGTCGTCACGAAGGTCCCCGAGGCCAGCGCGGGATCGAGTCCCAGCCGGTCCAACCCCAGGGGAACCAGAATTCCCGCCAGCGCCGCCACGATCAGGTTGATCACCATGGCCAGCGCCAGCACCACGCCCAGAAGCGGCATGCCCAGGACCAGCGCGCCCACGGCGCCCATCAGGATCGCGAAGGCGGCGCCGTTGATCGCGCCCACCAAGGCCTCACGCCGAACCACGCGCAGCGCATTCGCGCCGGTCAGGTTGCGCGTCGCCAGCGCCCGAACCGCCACGGTCAGGCTTTGCGTGCCGGCATTGCCGCCCATCGAGGCGATGATCGGCATCAGCGCCGCCAGCGCCACGATGGCCTCGATGGTGGCATCGAACCGGCTGATGACCAGCGCCGAAAGATTCGCGGTCAGAAGGTTCACGAACAGCCAGGGGATCCGGCTTTTCACCGTTTCCATCACCCCGTCCTGGATCGAACTGTCGTCGCCGACGCCGGCCAGGCGCAGCATGTCTTCCTCGTGCTCCTCATCCAGCACGTTCATCGCATCGTCGATGGTGATGACGCCGGCAAGCCGGCCGTTTTCATCGAGAACCGGGCAGGAAATCAGGTGATACTGGTTGAAGATATAGGCGACATCGGTTTCCGAATCGGTAACTTTCACCGTGCGGAAACTGTCTTCGGCAATGTCGCGCAGCCTTGCCGAACGCCCCGAGGACAACACCCGCCCCAGCGTGACATAGCCGGTCGGCCGCATGCGCGGATCGACCAGGATGACATGATAGAACTGGTCGGGCAGCCATTCCGCGCCGCGCAGGAAGTCGATCGCCTCGCCCACGGTCCAGTGTTCCGGGGCGATCACCGCCTCGCGCTGCATCAGGCGGCCGGCGGAATATTCCGGATAGGCCAGCGACTGTTCGACGGCGGCCCGGTCGGCTTCTTCCAGCGCGTCGAGAATCTTTTCCTGCGCCGGCTCGTCCAGATCTTCGAGGATGTCGACAACGTCGTCGGTCTCAAGCTCGCGAACCGCCTCGGCCACCACCGCCTCGGGCAGGGCCTCGATCACCTCTTCGCGGATCGACTCGTCGATTTCCGACAGCACGTCGCCGTCGATGCCGCCATGCCAGAGCGCCAGAAGGTCCGCGCGTTCAGAAGGCGAGATCTGCTCCAGAAGGTCGGCGATATCGGCCGCATGCAGCGGATCGAGCAGTGCATCCAGCGCCGCGGTGTCCTGCACCTCGACTGCCGCGCGAACGGCATCCATCCGCTCCAGCGCAATCTCTTCCTGATCGCGTTCCGCCTCGGTTTCCCGCACGCCCACCCCCGTTGATTGCAGCGACCTTAGCGAAAGCTGTTTCAGCAAAACAGGGGAAAGCGGCGGATTCCCTTTCGCTGGCGACCCTTTATGCTGGCCTGCGCAAACAGACAGGAGGCGGTGATGGCCGAACTGATCCTTGGGCAGGTGCTGTCCTTCGACGCAAGTCCCTTTGTCGAGGGCGAGGCCGCCGCACGCCATATCGCCGAGGGTGCGGTGCTTGTCGACGGTGGCCGCATTGCCGCGGTGGGAGAGGCGGCGGCGCTGCGGTCCGCGCATCCGGAAGCCGCGATCACCGACATGGGCCGCGCCCTCCTGTCGGCCGGCTTTGTCGATGCCCATGTGCATTATCCGCAGACGGCGATGATCGCCTCATGGGGCAAGCGGCTGATCGACTGGCTGAACCAGTACACCTTTCCCGAGGAAATGCGCTTTGCCGATCCCGCCTATGCGGCCGAAATCGCGCGGCGCTACATCGGCCTTGTCACCGCGAACGGCACCACCAGCTTCTGCACCTATTCGACCACCCATCCCGCCAGCGTGGACGCCATCTTCACCGCCGCGCGCGATGCCGGGATGCGCGTCTTCGCCGGCAAGACCTGCATGGACCGGAACGGCCCGCCGGATCTGCTCGACACCGCACAGCGGGCCTATGACGAATCGAAGGCACTGCTCGAACGCTGGCACGGGGTCGACCGGCTGTCCTATGTGATCACGCCGCGGTTCTCGCCCACCTCGACGCCAGAGCAACTGGCGGCGCTGGGGGCGCTCTGGAAGGAATACCCCCGATGCCTGATGCAGACGCATCTGTCGGAACAGACCGACGAGATCGCCTGGGTGAAGGATCTCTATCCCCAGTCGCGCGATTATCTCGACACTTACGAGGCGCAGGGCCTGCTGCGCGAGGGCGCGGTCTACGGCCATGCGATCCACCTGACCGAACGCGAAAGGGCCCGGCTGGTCGGGGCCGGCGCCAGCCTGATCCATTGCCCCACCTCGAACACCTTCATCGGCTCGGGCCTGTTCGACATGGGGCTGGCCACGCAGCTGCGGGTCGGGCTGGCCACCGACACCGGCGGCGGGTCGTCCTTTTCAATGCTGCGCACCATGGCCGCGGCCTATGAGGTGGCGCAACTGCGTCACATGCCGCTGCATCCGTCCCATCTGTGGTGGCTGGCCACCCAGGGATCGGCCCGCGCCCTGCGGGTCGAGGACCGGATCGGCAATCTTGCCCCGGGAATGGAGGCCGATCTGATCGCCGTCGATCTTGCCTCCACCCCGGCCATCGAACAGGCCACGCGGCGGGCGGAAAACCTGTGGCACGAACTGTTTCCGACCATCATGATGGGGGACGACCGCGCGATCCGGGCGGTCTGGATCGGCGGCAGGAGGGCCGTCTGAAAGGGTGCTGACATGGCGCTGACGCTGCCGCCGCTGAATGCGCTGCGCGCCTTCGAGGCGGCCGCCCGGCTGGGCAGCCATGTGGCCGCCGCCGCGGAACTGGGCATTTCGGCCGCCGCCGTCGGCCAGCATATCCGCAATCTCGAAGATCACCTCGGCAAGCAGCTTTTCCTGCGGCTGAACAACCGCATCCTGCTGACCGATGCCGGGCAGGCGCTGCAAGAGGGCGTGGCGGCCGGGCTCCAGCTCATCTCGGACACAACCGAAGCACAGATGCAGCGCCGCACGCGGGGGCGGCTGGTGATCTCCTGCATCGAATCTGTGGCCGAAGCCTGGCTCGCGCCACGACTGGCCGAATTTTCCGCCCGGGAGCCGGAGTTCCGCTTCGATCTGCGGGTCGAGCCGGATCCGGTGGCTTTCGCACGCCACGACATCGACCTGCGGCTGGTCTACGATCCCGCCCGCTATCCCGATCATGCCACCGTCGAACTGGCACGCGATCATGTGCTGGCGGTGGCCAGCCCCGCCCTTCTCGACCGGCTGGGCGCCGCCGGTCTGCGGGGCGTCGCGGGCGGGGATCTGCTGCATACGGCCTGGGGGCCGGATTTCGGCACCCAGCCCACCTGGGCCAAATGGTTCGCCGCCGCCGGCCTGCCGCTGCCGCCGGGCGACGGCTATCAGATCGACCGCTCGGCCCTGACCGTGGATCTTGCCGCGCGGGGGCTGGGCGTGGCGCTGGTGCAGCGTCTGGTGGCCGGGGATGCCGTGGCAGCGGGCCGGCTTGTCATCCTGTCGGATGTTACCCTGTCGCTCTCCCGGCCCTATGCGATGGTCTGGCCGCGGACCAAGGCGCGCAAGCGGCATCTGGCCCCGCTGGTCGCATTCCTGACCGAACGCGCCACCAGCGAAAGAAAAACTTAGGCACATCAAGTTTTGCCCCCATTGAACCGGCGGCAGACCGATCCGATCCTGCCGCCATCGCCGACAGGAGAGCGCCATGCACCGGATCATCGACCTTGAGACATATCCGATCGACCGCCCAGACAGCCCGGACTATGCCGCGCTGGTCGATCGCTGCCGTGCCACGCTGGCGGCGGAAGGCATGTTCGATCTGCCCGGCTTTCTGCGGCCCGAGGCGACCCGCGCCGCCGCCGAGGCCGCGGCGCCGGCCATGGCGCGCGACAGCTTTCGCCATGCGCGCTGGCACAACATCTACTTTCGCGACCAGGTGGACGGGCTGGCCGAGGATCATCCCGCCTTGAAGAAGGTCGAAACGGTGAACCACACCCTCTGCGCCGACCAGCTTGCCGGAAATCCGGTGCTGGCGCTTTATGACTGGCCGGCCTTCGCGGCGTTTCTGGCCGCCACCATGTCGAAGCCGGCGCTATATACGATGGACGATGCGATGGCGCGGGTGAACGTGCAGGCAAGCCATGCTGGCGAGGCGCTGAACTGGCATTTCGATCGGTCGGAATTCACCACCACGATCCTGTTGCAGGCATCCGACGAAGGCGGCGAGCTGGAATATCGCAAGGATCTGCGCAGCCCCGACGCCCCGAATTTTGCCGGCGTGGCCGCCGTTCTGCAAAATGCGGATCCGGAGGTCCGCAAGGTGCGGCTGAAGGAGGGCGCGCTGAATGTGTTCCGCGGCGTCGATACGCTGCACCGCGTGGTTCCCGTCCGGGGCGAACGCCCGCGCATGGTGGCGATCTTCGCCTTCTTCGACCGGCCCGGCGTCGCCATGACCACAAAAGATCAGATGGGCTTTTACGGCCGCGCCGTCGCGGCGCGCTGACGCCCCTTCCGGATCGGCCGGTTCAGCCGGCCCGGTCCGGATAGATGAAGCCGTTGATCGGATAGACACCGCCCAGAGCGCCGGGGTTGCTTTCGACCCGGACCCGCGACCAGTCGTTCTGGTCCGACACGTCGATGACCTTCATCTTCAGCGACACCTGATTGCGGTGCCAGTTGGCGTGGTCGATCAGGATCTCGCGCGGGGAAACCACGCCCGAGACGACGGCGACATGGCCCATCGGCATCTTGCGGGTCGAGGCGAAGGCCATGACCGAACCGACCATCGGCTCCTGCCCGCGGTCGTAGCTGCCCGCGGCCTGCCGCCACCAGGTACCTGCATTGCCGCGGATGTCCACGCCGCTCATGGTGCGGGCGAAGGGCACGCACCAGACGCGCTGACCCTTTGCCTTCTTCTGCTGCACTTCGACGAAGGCCATCTTCGCGCGCGCAGGGTCGAGGCCGGAGCTGGAAATCGTCATCAATTCGGGTTTGGTGGCCGCGCAGGCCGCCACGAAGGGCAGCAGGCACACAACAGTCAGCCGCCGCAGAGCGGCCATGATACCAGCGATCTTCATCTGTCCCCCGGAATTCGTTCCGTCTGGCGTTCTTTGGCCCTTGGCGGGGCGCTGCCAAATTCACCAATCATGACAGATATGCAAGATTGCCGTGATCGGCGTGGGCGGAAACCTGCCGGCGAACGATCCGTGATGGAACCGGCGGCGGGGTCAGCGCCGGGTCAGAGATCGAGTTCCCAGCCGTCGGGGTAGAAGTCGTGCTTCAGCGCGATGCCGGTCGCCAGTTCCTCCCAGCGCCAGATCTCCTCGGCCGTCACGGGGACCGGCCCGACCGAGGCGATCAGCGTCTCGCCATCCGCCAGCCGTTTCGTGCGAAAGCCGCGGGTCCGCAGGTCGCGCTCGAAGGCCGACCAGTCGGCATCGGTTTCCTCGACGAAGAAGGCCAGGTCGATCACCGCACGCTCGGGCAGCGCCACCCCTTTCGATTGGCGAAAGGTGTCGAAGGTCTCGCGGCGCTGGCGGGCGTAATCATGGCTCATGACGGGGTGATAGCGCGACGGCGCGGCAGGCTCAACGTCCGGCTGCGGCCTCGGCATCCGGCCGCTTCCGCGCGGCGGGGCCGGGGCCGGCCACCCTTGCCGTCATGGCCTTCCGGCCCCCGCATCGTGGCGCCGGCCGGACGGGGGCTGCGCCCGGTCCACCTTTCGCATCAAGGGTTTCCTCTTGACCCCAGCACCGTGGCGGGGTCTGATCCGCCCGAACCGAACCATCCGATGAGGCCCCGATGCGCGCCCTTGCCGTTCTCGCCGCCGCCGCCATGGTCGTCAGCCTGTTCCTGCCCTGGCTGGGCGTGACGCTTCCCGGCGCCCGCTTCGTGCCCTGGGATCTGATCCGCAACCTGAATCCCGACTTCGATACCGCGCAGCGCTTCCTGGCCGAATCGCCGGGGGAACTGGTGATCTTCCTTGCGACCTTCGTCCTTGCCGCGCTGTTCGTGGTGCTGTCGCTGATCGGGCTGGCGTCGCGGCTCCTCGCGGTGCTGACGGGGGGGCTTGCCGTCGGCATGGTCGCCTATGGCTATGCCCGGCTGCGCGACGGCGCCATCGACCTTGGCCTGCCGCTGCCGACCGATGGCGCGACCGGCGATCTGCTGCGGCTGAGCACGGATATCCTCGGCATGGGCGCCTGGGCCTGGATCGGCGGCGCCGCGGTGCTCCTGGTGGCCGGGCTGATCGGCTTCACGCAGCGCTAGCCGGCCAGCCGCCGCGCCAGGTCACGCTGCCGCGCGATCACGCCGCCCAAATCCAGCGTGACCACCTCCCCGCTGCGGACCACGGCGCGCCCCTCCACGAACAGGTCGCGCACCCGCGCCGGCCCGCACAGGACCAGCGCCGCCACCGGATCCCACGCGCCCGCCGCCTCGATCCCCGAGATATCCCAGATCGCCAGATCCGCCCGCATCCCCGGCGCAATGGCGCCGCAATCCCCGCGCCCCAGCACCCGGGCGCCGCCCAGCGTGGCGATCTCCAGCGCCTCGCGCGCGCCCATGGCATCGGCACCCCGCGCCACCCGCTGCAAAAGCATCGCCTGCCGCATCTCGGCCGCCAGATTGCCGGCATCGTTCGAAGCCGAGCCGTCGACCCCCAGCCCGACTGCGATGCCGGCATCCCGCATCGCCCGGACCGGCGCGATGCCGCTGCCCAGCCGGCAGTTCGAACAGGGACAATGCGCGACACCCGTCCGGCTGCGGGCGAAGAGCCCGATCTCCGCCGCGTCCAGCTTGACGCAATGGGCATGCCAGACATCGGCGCCGGTCCAGCCCAGATCCTCGGCATATTGCCCGGGCCGGCAGCCGAACCGCGCCAGCGAATAGGCGACATCCTCGTCGTTCTCGGCCAGATGCGTGTGCAGCATCACACCCTTTTCCCGCGCCAGGACGGCCGCATCGCGCATCAGTTCGCGACTGACCGAAAAGGGAGAACAGGGCGCCAGCCCGACGCGCAGCATCGCCCCGGGCGCTGGGTCGTGAAAGGCATCAATCACCCGGATCATGTCGTCCAGGATCGCGGCTTCGGTCTCCACCAGGGCATCGGGCGGCAGGCCGCCGGCCGATTCACCGATGCTCATCGCGCCCCGGGTGGGGTGAAAGCGCAGACCCACGGTGCCGGCCGCAGCAATCGTGTCGTCCAGCCGCGCGCCGTTGGGATAGAGGTAGAGATGGTCCGATGTGAGCGTGCAGCCCGACAGCGCCAGTTCTGCCAGCCCCACCTGCGCCGAGACGAAGATCTCCTCCGGCCCGAACCGCGCCCAGATCGGATAAAGCAGCCGCAGCCAGCCGAACAGCAGCGCGTCCTGCCCACCCGGCACGGCGCGAGTCAGCGTCTGGTAAAGGTGATGATGGGTGTTCACGAGGCCCGGCGTGACCACGCAACCCTCGGCGCGCAGAACCTCGGCCCCCGGGGCCTGCAGCCCCTGCCCCACGGCGGCGACCGCACCGTCGCGCAACAGGATATCGCCACCGGCAATCTCGCGCCGGGTCGCATCCATCGTCACCACGACATCGGCATTCCGGATCAACAGGTCAGGCATCGCGTCCTCCACCCCTTCGGCACCTCACCCAGGCGGCCCGACAGAAGGGAGAAGGACTCGTGCGCCGCATGCCGATCCTAGCGGCGGCACCCCTCCCCGGCAACCGCCCCCGCCGCTTCCTCTTGACCGAAATACCCTGGGCGAGTCCCTGCGTGCGCAGGAGGTCTTGGGATTAGATTGGAATGGGTGGATCCCGGTGTGGTGGGATGAGGGCGTCAGGCGGGGCTGAAACCGGGGGTTCTGGCGCCGGGCGAGGCCTTGGCGCGGACGCCGGTTGGCTGGACTTGCGATGGGGTGGACGCCCCCCCGACGGCATCGATGTGCCGAGGTAGCGGGTGTTGAAACACCGCTGTAGAGGAGAGCGTCCATGGGAGAGCTTGGCATCATCAGGCTGGATTTAGCCAAGAACGTGTTCCAGGTGCACGGCGCGGGGGCGGATGGGTCTATCGTTTTCCGGCGCAGACTTCCGCGGATGCAGCTTCTGCGGTTCCTGGCGGAGCATCCGCCCTGCGTCGTGGCGATGGAGGCCTGTGCGTCGGCGCATCACTGGGGTCGGAAGATCGGCGAGGTGCGCCATGTTGTCAGACTGATTTCGCCGGCCTATGTGAAGCCGTTCGTAAAGCGGCAGAAGAACGATGGTGAGGAGGACCGTGGCTGCAGTGCAGCCGCGTAAGCCGACGAACGATGCCGAGGCCATTGCGGAGGCGGCATCGCGCCCGACCATGCGATTTGTGGCGGTGAAGAGCGTGACGAAGCAAGCCGCGGGCCTGACGTTCAAGACACGCGACCGCTCGTGCGGCAGCGAACGCGGGCGATCTCGGCGCGGCGCGGTCATCTGGCGGAATACGGTCTGATTGCCCCGCAGGGAGCGACCCATTTGGCACGATTGAAGGATGCGCTCGAACGGTCTGGTTCCGGGCAGCCTGCGGCTGTCATCGAGATCGGGATGGAGCTGCTGTCGCACATCAAGGCTCTGGAGGTGCGGATTGACGGACTGGGCGCAGGGCTGCGCGCCGAAGCACGGCAGGATGAGACGGCACGGCGCCTTATGACGATTCCCGGTGTGGGGCCGGTCTGCGCCATGGCCCTTGCGGCGCTGACCCCACCGGTCGAAAGCTTCTCGAAGGGCCGGGACTTCACAGCCTGGATCGGGCTCGTGCCAAGGCAGAATTCGTCTGGCGGCAAGGCCCGGCTGGGGCGGATTTCGAAGATGGGCCAGCGCGACCTGCGTCGCCAGCTCATCATCGGGGCCACGTCTGTCTTGCGCTGGCGGGCCCGTCACGGCGCTCCCGCGGGATCGTGGATGGCGCGGATGCTGGCGACGATGCCAAAGATGCTGATCGCCGTGGCGCTGGCCAAGAGGATCGCCCGTATTGCCCGGGCGCTGATGCGCGGCGACGGGGTATATCGGACTCCGGCCACCGCCTGACGGCAGGCCGACCGGCCGGGGACCGTCACAGCGTGTGAACACTCGACCGGAGGTTATGGACGAAGATCGAGAAGGCGTGACTGGGCCAACCATCAGACCGGACAGCGCCTCGAGCGCGGGTAAGCGTTCTGGACCCGGTCCCCTGGCTCCATAAGGGCCCGCGGCGCATTGAAAGCCGCATGACGAGGCCGGATACACGTCGGAACCCGATCAGCCGTCCAAACCGCCAGGATATCATTTGCATCTGAAGGGGCGTCCATACACGTCCGGTCTGTTCCGTTTCGTTCCATTCCGTGAAGTAATCACCATTCGTGCATCGCCGCATCGACGCAACGACGCGGCCGATGAGGGCGAAGGCGGCTTTCTGGTCGTCGGGACCGAGAACCGCCCGTCTGGACGGCTCATATCCCCCGGATGGTGCCGTATCCTCCGCTCGTTCACGCCACGGAGCGTGCCGAAATTCCCGATGCCTGGCCCCTTGCCGGCGGCTGGCCTCCTGACGCGGTCCGCGACGGCGCCAAATTTCCGGGTCCGCTGTAGCGCGACACGAATTTTTGCAGTGTGTGACAGCAAAAGTTGCAGCAGTGCGGTTGCCCCACCACGGCGGTTTGGCGCAACGGTGGGGTCAACGCGATGTCCTCGCCGGATGTGTTCCGCCCCGGGGCGATCCTGCACGAGGGGATCGCGGGGGCGCTGCGGGTGC